>DASXXM010000141.1:0-25481 GCA_036503065.1 Pseudonocardiaceae bacterium
TGGCGGCCGGATCGGTGTCGACGTCGGCAACGCACCATTCGGCGAGCCGCACTGCGTGGCCTGCGGCCGACCGTGCCGAGACGGCACCGTGGTCGGTCCCGGACTGGAGCAGGACCTGGAGTGCGTCCTCGCGCAGGGCCGACAGCCCCAGTTCGCGACTCCGCCCCGCGTCACCAGGTCCGCCCCGCAGCCGCAGCGCGCAGGCGAGGTTGCGGTGCGCCGCTGAGCGCACCTGGTTCACCGGCGTCTGCCACCGGTCGGTCGCGGTCGTGTTCCAGCGCACCGCCGCTTCGACGGCCTCGCGGTCCCACGGGTGCCAGCCGGCCAGCGTCAGCCAGGCGTAGGCGAGGGATTGAGTGGCGACCACCGATACCCCCTGCGGGTCGGCCTGTTCGGCGAACTCGGTCAGGGCAGGGATCGCGGCGCGCAGACCGCTGGCGTCGTTGGCCTTGACGGCCGTGTCGACCTGGACGGCCAACCGGCTGACCGAGGTGGCCCGTGCGGACCATGGGTCGTCGTCGTCCGGAAAGCTGTTCGTCGGCGCGACCGCGTCGGCCGGGTGGCCGTACTCGATCGCCATCAGTGGCACGGCCCACCGTGCGAGCTCCACTATTGGATCGTCCGATGCCATGGCAGGCGCGGTCCGCGTGATGGCGGTCAGCCGGGCGAGCAGGTTCGTGACGGTATCGGTGTCTCCACTGTGGACGGCCGGCATCAGTGCCGTCCAGGCCGCGACTATGGCCATCACCGGGTCGGCCGACCCGCCGTCGCCGGTCGCGCCGGCCAGCAGCGCCGCGGCCTCGGTCATCATCCCGATGTCCCCCCGCCTGCTCCCGGCGGCCGCGGTGGCCACACCCACCACCTGGGACATCGACATGCCGGCCGCCCGCGGCTCGGCGTTCTGTGCGAACCGTGGATTCCGCAGTGCCGCCAGCACGGTCTGGATCCCGTCCAGTCCGGCCGATCCCTTGACCAGTTGTTCCTGCGTCGCGCAGAGACCGCCGATCATGGCGATGCCGTCCAGCCAGCCCGGTGGCGGCGCGGGGTGCCGCCGCGCGACATCGAGCCAACGGTCGACACGCCGATGGTCGATGTAGTCGGGTGCCATGGCGAATGTCGAGATCTCGAGCACAGCGCACGCTTGGGCGCTGGTCGCCTCGTCCGCGTCAACCTCCCGGTTCGGGTCCAGGATGGCGTACAGCCGCTCCAGCAGGCCTCGAATTCGACCACGGATCGCCATGGCCGGCGGGTCGTACCGGCCGTCGATCTCGCTGCCGAGCGCGTCGAGGCGCAGCCGATGCTGGTCGGCGTCCGGCCCGCCGGCCGACTCCCCGGCATCCACACAGGCGACCGTCTGGTCGCGGTCCCGCGTGTCATGGGTGCGCTGCCATCGTCGGTGATGCGCCAGAGCCAGTCCCTGCCAACACTGTGCGGCGTTGTCGGCACCGGCGGCGTCGGCGGCCCGTCGCAGCCAGGTGATGGCGTCGTCCAGGTCGGCCGGGTCGTCGTTGATGTCGGCGCGGCCGAGCAGCAGTGCGCCGTAGGAGAACCAGTCTTCTGGCGTGCCGGAGTCACGGGACAGGTGGTCGGCATAACCGGCAATCAGGGCGTCGATGTCCGGCATGTCGTCGTAGCTCAACGGGCATCCTCCCGCTCGGCCTCGGTGGCAAACGCACTCATAGAAATAGCCTGACGGACGACTCCGAATCAGCTCGGGAATCGATCCGTCAGGGGAGGGGTGCTGGCCACCGTGCCGCCCTACTCCCGGCCCGAGGTCCCGAATGTCCACTCCGTACCACGATCCGCGTGATCCGCCTGGCGACGCCTGCCATGCCCGGCCGCCGCCGTGCCGCGTCCAACAATTGGCCGGGCCGGGTGTCCGGTGTCCTATTTCTTTCACAGCTGTCCTTGATTTGCCATGACGGGAATCACCGGACGCGGTAACACATCGACCACAGCCTCGATTAGTGGGGCAGAATCCGAAACTCAGGTGAAAGGGTCCTTGGTGGATCTCATGATCGGCATTGACCTGGGCACCACCTTCTCGGCGGTCGCGACCGTCAACGAACTCGGCAAACCCGAGATTCTGTCCAATCGGGAGGGTGAGTCGATTACGCCATCGGTCGTGCTGTTCCAGGAGGACAGTCCGCTCGTCGGTACCATGGCCAAACGCTCCGCCGTGGTCGCGCCGCTGGACACGGTGCAGTTCGTCAAGCGCCAGATGGGCGATCCGACCTGGCGCTTCGAGACGTCCAACGGCGTGCGCTACCGGCCGGAGGAGATCTCCGCGATCATTCTCCGGCGCCTCAAGGAGGACGCGGAACTCGCACTCGGCGAGCCGGTCACCGAAGCCGTGATCACCGTCCCGGCCTATTTCGACGACAGCGCGCGCCGGGCCACCATGGACGCCGGTGCCATCGCGGGGCTCACCGTGCCCAGGGTGCTCAACGAGCCGACCGCGGCCGCCCTCGCATACGGGGTGGAACATCCCACCCACGGCACGGTCCTCGTCTACGACCTCGGTGGCGGCACCTTCGATGTCACCGTGATGCGGATCGACGGCGGCGAGTTCGAGACGCTGGCCACCAACGGGGACCGCAATCTGGGCGGATTCAACTGGGACAACGAGTTGATGCACCTGCTCAATCAGCGGTTCCGGGACGCGGGCGGGCCGGACCTGCTTGACGACGAGCAGACCGAGGCGGACCTGCGGGACAAGGCGGAGCTGGTCAAGCGGTCACTGACCACCATCGCCCGGACCCAGGTCGTGCTCGCGGCAGGCGGCAGGTCGGTTCAGGTGCCCGTGACCAGAGCCGAATTCGAGCAGGCTACGGCGGGCCTGCTCGGCCGGACGAGGGATCTCACCAACATCGTGCTGGAGGACGCCGGACTGCGCTGGTCGGACATTGCCAGCCTGTTGCTGGCCGGCGGCTCGACCCGGATGCCGATGGTGCGGGCCCTGATGGAGGAGGCCGCGGGCCAGAAGGCCGAACGCGCGGTCAATCCGGACGAGGTGGTCGCCTACGGGGCCGCGATCCAGGCGAGCCTGCTGGCCCGCGGAGGGTCCGGCAGCGGCGGCATGGTGCGCGCGCTGCGGGTCGACGGCGCGCCGATCGCGATCAGTGACGTCACCTCGCAGGGCCTCGGCACCGTCGTGCTGGACCCGGTGAGCGAGCGACAGCGCAACGCCGTCATCATTCCCGCGAACACCCGGATCCCGGCGCACCGCAGCGACCGGTTCAGCACCGTCGTGGACAACCAGACCGAGATCCTGGTACAGGTGACCCAGGGCGATGACGAGGATCCGGAGTACGTCCGGCACGTCGGTGAACAGCGGCTGTCCATTCCGCCCTACCCGGCCGGATCGCCGGTCGAGATCAGCTACGCGTACGACTTCGACCAGTTGATCTCCATCGAGGTGGTCGACCTGGTCGCCGGCCGGTCGCTCGGTTCCTTTGCCGTCAACAACGTGGCGAACATGGACGCGGCGACGAAGGCAGCCGCGACCACCAAGATCCAAGCGCTCGAGGTGGGCTAGCGATGACCACTTTCGTCAACCTGTACGGGCTGCTCGGTGTGCCGGAGGGCGCGGCACCCGACGAGATCCGGGCCGCGATCACCAAGCAGCGCAGGCTGTGGATCAAACGGCAGACCAGTCCGGAACCCGATCGCCGGACCGAGGCCGAGACCAGGGTCCGTGAGCTGGACCGCGCCGAGAAGATACTCCTGGACGTCAGCGCGAGAGCCGCATACGACCAGCAGTTGGCGACCAACCGGCCGTCGGCGACCGACTCGCCACCGGTCGGCGGTGCGGGCAACTGGCTGGACAAGGCCCGCGCGTACCTTGATGCGGGGAACGCGGGCGCGGCGAACTACGCGGCACGCCAGGCGATCAACGAGGAGGGCGCGAACGACGAGGCGTGGTTCATTCGCGGCCACTCGTCGTTCCTGCAGGGCAACGCACGGGACGCGGAGTACGAGCTGGCCGAGGCGATCCGCCTGCGGCCGGACAACGCGTCCTACCACTATTCGCTCGGTGAGGTCTACGCGATCCAGGAGAAGTGGTCCGGCGCACTGGCGGAGTACGAGCAGGCACTGCGGATCGACCCGGGCAATCCGCTCTACCGCACCTCCCAGGCGCAGGTCTATCTGCACACCGATCGCTGCGCCGAGGCGTGCGCCATCATGGAGGAGGTCGTCCGGGCTTTTCCGGACAACGAGACATTCCGCTTCTACCTCGCCATCGCGTTGCACGACAGCGCGCTGGAATCGCTCGCCAAACTGCCGAACACGCCCGCCGACAGTGGCTGGATCATCGCGTCCGACGCACAGGCGAAGCTGATAAGCCGTACCGCCACTCGGATCGCGGGGCTGCGGTGCAGTGATCCGGATGTCAACAAGATGGCCGCCGACATGCGCGAGATGGTCGCCGACGCAACGAAGATGACCTGGAATCTCAGCGGGACCGGTGCCTGGATCACCGGATTCGTCGTGCTCGGTTTGCTGCCGCTTGCCGCGTCCGGCGCCGGGACGATCTTCGGGCTGCTGTTCGGCGGCCTGATCATCTGGGGATTCGTGTACACCCGGCGCAAGCCGGTCTGGCGACACCGCCAGCAGAACCCCGTCCTCGTGCACAAGGGGATCCAGTGACCACGCCACCGGAACAGCCGGGACCCGACCGGCTCGACGAGCTGATCGCGGAGGTCGCGGGGCTCCGGGACCTGTTCAGCCGCAGGCTGTTGGAGGATCGGGCGCGGCAGCAGCTCTACGACCAGCTCTACCGGCAACTGGAGTTCGCCAACGGCCAGCTGGCCCGGCAGTTCGTGGCACCGCTGCTGCGTGAGTTGCTGCTCGTCGTCGACCGGATCGAGACCGCGGGCCGGCACGGCACCACCGAGGATCTGGTCGACTCGATCCGGCTCGAACTGCTGGATGTCCTGGAACGCAGGGATGTCCGCCGGATCGCGGCCGTGGACGGTCCGTTCGATCCCGCGGTACACACGGCGGTCCGGCAGACGCCGGTGGCACCGGACCGGGATCACCTGGTGACGGCCGAGATCCGGCCCGGATACCTGTTCGGTGACCAGGTACTGCGCCCGGCCGAGGTGGAGATCGGCCGGCACCACGCGGCGCCGAGGGAGTCCGCGGACATGCGGATGTGAATGCCGGCCGCACTTCGCATCGATGACGGAGGGACAACATGGTACCGACGCCGCCCGGGACGGCTGGATCGGCCCGTGGCCAACAGATTTCCTCAGCGGCGCTCGGCGGCCTGCTGGCCGGCCTCTATGCCCTCGTGATCGGGTTGATCCTGCTGGCGTCCGCGGGCGGCGGGCAGTCCACGCAGCAGGCCGGTTCCGGCGGTTCCGTTGTGGTGCCGCAGAACGGATCCGGTAACTACGGCAGCCAACAGAACAACGGTTCGCCTGCGGGAGACGGTTCAGGGCAGTCGGGTGCCGGCGGAGCCGACTCGACCGGAGCGACCCAGCCGTCCGACGGGACCACGCCCACCGACGGGACGACGCCGACCGACTCCCCGTCCGCCGGCGCCGCGTCCGCGGGGCAGCAGGTCACCAGCCCGATCGGGCTCACGGTGGTGATCCCGGCCGGCTGGCCGCCGGTCACCATGCCGAACTCCGGTGTGGTGCAGGCGAATGACCCGAGCGACCCGAGCCGGTTCGTGCGGTACGGCAACGAACCGAACTCGGGTGTGCCGCTGCTGCCGGCCATCGAGGAGGCCGAGGCGCACAATCCGACCATCCAGAACGGCTACCAGCGGCTGCAGCTCGACGCGGTGTCGTTCGGCAACGCCGCGGAGGCGGTCAACTGGGAGTTCACCTTCGTCGCCAACGGTGTCACCCGACACGCCGACGGCATGTTCTGGCGCCAGAACGGGAATGAGTACCTGCTCTACGCGTCCGGCCTGGCCAGTGACTGGTCCGTGATGCAGCCGATCTACCAGACGATGCTCCAGACCGTCTCGACCTGACCGGAAGGCGGCGGGGCCGTGGTGACGCCAGGCTCGTTCCTGAGCCATCTCAGCGCGGACGACGGGCGTTTCCTGCTCGCCGCCGGCACGACACGGACCTATGCCAGGGACGACGTGCTGATGCACGAGGGCGATCCGACGGACTACGTGCTGGTCGTCGTCGAGGGCTGGGTTCGGGTTTCCGTGCTGTCGCCGGAAGGGCACGAGGTGCTGCTCGCCCTGCGCGGCCCTGGTGACGTGCTGGGGGAGTTGGCCGCGTTCAGCGGATCAAGCCGCACCGCCTCGGTACGGTCGCTGGAGCCGGTCCGGGCAGGCCAACTGCGCAGCGACGAGTTCATGGCACGGTTGCGCGCGCGGCCGTCGATCGCGGTCGCGGTCATCCAGCAGTTGGCCACCCGACTGCTCGAGGCGGAGGCCGCACGGGTCGACTTCGCCGCCATGGCCGTGTCCCAGCGGGTTGCCGCGTTTCTCGGCAGGCTCGCCGCACAGCACGGTGTGCGGTGGCCGGAGGGAATCGCGCTGGACGTGCCGATCACCCAGCAGGACATCGCGAACAGGGTGGGCGCGTCCCGGCGAGCGGTGGCCAGGGCGATGGCCGTGCTGCGCGAGCGGAACATCGCCGCCACGGTCCGCGGCCGGATCGTGATCGCCCGGCCGGACGTGCTGCACATGTTCGCCGGCACGGCACCCGACATCGGTGCGCCAAGGGCACCATGAAACCAAACCGGAACGGAGCGGCGATCATGCCCGGATACAATCCAAACTGCGACAACTGCTTCAAATGTATGACGTGCGGGGGGAACGGGACCGTGCGAGCGACACGGATGGACCGGGGCAAGGCGTACTACGTCACCGAGACGTGCGCCACGTGCAAGGGCGTCGGCGGCAAGCCGGGTGCCGGGGCGCACAACCACAGGTGACCTTGTGATCGAGCGGAGCGAGCCGATGTCGCTGTGACCTTCCTTATTGTCATCTTGACTTGAAGTGCTGGCCGGTCGTAGTCTCTGGTCGGCACCACTTCTAGTCGAGATGACGAAAAGGCGGGTGAACCATGGAGAGTCACAGTGTCGTGGAACTGGTGATCAGGATGCTGCTCGGCTGGGCGCTCTGACCGCGAACTGGGAACGTGACGGACGACTGTCGGGTGTGCCGCCGTACCGCGGGCCGCCCGACAGTTCACGCGTAGTCGAGACCTTCGCCGTCACCGCGGGATGGGAACATGATGGGCGGCAACAGAAGCCGCACGTCGCCTGCGCGGTAGAGGGTGGCGGGCCGGCCGGTGGTGGCCCGCTTGTCGCCGGTCTGCACCACGAAACCCGGCGAATCCGTGACCCGCCGGTGGAAGTTGGCCCGGTCGAGTTCGACGCCCCACACCTTCTCGTAGACCTCGCGCAGTTCGCTGATGGTGAACTGCGGTCCGCAGAACGACGTGGCGATCGTGGTGTACTGCAACTTGGCCCTGGCCCGGTCACGTGCGCGCCGCAGGATCGCGCGGTGGTCGAACGCCAACGGTGTGCGGCCGTCCAATACGTCGTCGACCGACACGAAAAGCGCGGACGCGGCGTCCGTGTCGGATTTCGGTTCCGGCAGATTCGGCGCGATGGCCAGGTACGAGCAGGTGATCACCCGGCCCCGTGGGTCACGGTCGGGTGACGAGTAGACCTGAACCTGTTCCAGGCCAAGCGAACCGCCGTCGATAGAGGTTTCCTCGCGTAGTTCGCGGACCGCTGTCTCGTCCAGGGTCTCGCCGGCCCGCAGAAACCCGCCCGGCAGTGCGTGCATCCCTTTGAACGGCTGGTTCCTGCGGGTGACCAGCAGGACGCGCAGCTGCCCGTCCCGGATGGTCAGGATCACCAGATCGGCGGTGACCATCGTGGACTCCCGGTCGCGGGTCCTGCTCGGCACCTGCCCACTCTAGCTTAGCGTCAGGTTGACACAAAATGGCCGTCCGTCAGTAACACATCGGATCGGCTGTCGCCCGAGAGGAGGATGTCGATGGCGCGGGCACAGCCGTCCTGGGCCGACTGCCGGCGGGCCGCGCGTGCGGTGCGGAACTCGCCCCGGCGCCGGACGGTCGTCAACACCGTCCGGCCGCGCGAGGCGAACGGCATCCTCCGGTCCCGGGGTCCCCTGCCGCTGCTGCTGTACGTCGCAGACCTGGAGGGCCGGCTGGTGTGGCGGGGACCGAGCGGCTTCGCCGTCCTGCGGCCGCCGACCGCCGCACCGGTGGCGCGACCGCCGCTGCCCCTGGTGCCGAGCCTGCTGCGGCTGCTCGACCGGCACTGGGGCATCGTGATGTTCGCGGTCCCGCCCGCGTTCGTGGTGCTGTCGGTGGCCGCCCTGCTCCCGTTCCGGCCGTTGACGTCGGTGGCACTGGTCACGGCGCTGCTGTTGGCAGTGCTGGCAATGCTGTACGTGGTCGCGGTCATGGTCACCATGGTGGTGCACCAGATCCTGACCGCCGTCCGCCGGTCGCCCGACGCCACCGCGGCCGACGACCTGATCACCCGACACTGGTCGACGGTGTTGCTGCACCTGGCCGACGAGGACGACACGGACCTGCTGTTCGACCTGGTGCGGGATCGGCTCGGCAGGCTTGTCACGGCTCAGGTTCACGATGCCGCGCGGCGGCAGGGCGGCCGAACCGATGACGTCACCGTCGTGGACCCGCTGGTGTGCCTTGCCAGCGGCATCACCACCGACGCGGTGCGCCGCAGGCTGGCGTCGGCGGCGGGTGTGTTGGTGCCGTTCGGGCAGGACTCGGAGTTGATGCTGCTGATGGCCGACACCAGGGCCGATGACGACGAGGAGCGGCCGGCGTTCCATGTCCCGTTCCTCCGGCCCTTCACCGCGGCGGTCGCCGCCGTCCTGCTCCTCCTGCCGCTGGTGATGACCGGGCCGGAACGAGCCGCCTGCCGGTCGGCGGGTTGTGCCAGTGCCCTGACCACCTACGGCCGGGCGCTGCACTGGCTGTCCTTCCAGTTCATCTGGCAGGACGTACCTGGCCTGCGACCGAGCAGTGACCTGTTCGTCTACGGATTTTCCGTGCACTTCCTGCTACCCACCACGGTGTTGGTCGGCATCAGGGCGACCAGGCGTCTGGCCATGGAACACCGCGCCGCCCTGCGGCGCGTCCAGCGAGCGAAGGACAAGGCGATGGGCCGCACCCGTGTGATGATTATGACGGTCAATTCCGGCGAGCGGGACGCGGTACTGTCCGCGGCGAAAGAATTCACCCAGGAACCAGCATGGCGGAACTTCACCGCCAATCTGACGGTCTACGAACTGGGTGTCATCAACGAGACGCGGGTCAGTGTCGTCCAGGCGGGCGAACAGGGCACCACAACACCGGCCGGTGCGCCGATGAGCACCGCGTCCGCCATTCGGCATCTCGCGCCGGACTACGCGATCATCACCGGTATCTGCTATGGACTGCAGCCGCACGACCAGGCGATGGGAGATGTCCTGGTGTCCCAGCGGATTCGTGATCTCGATCTGGGTGGCCTGAAGGACGACGGGACGGGGGTCGTCGAACGGGGCAGGGGCGAGAATCTGCAGCCGTCCCACGTGCTGCTCAACCGCTGCCAGGCGGCCCAGTCCGACTGGGACGGGACAGCCGTGCACTTCGGCGAGATGTTGGCGTGGAACAAGTTGGTGAACTCCGAGCGGACCGTGCTGCGCCTGCGTGACGAGTATCCGACGGCGATCGGCGGCGAGATGGAGGGTGCCGGTTTCAACTCGGCCGCCCGCAGGGCCGGCGTCGACTGGATCCTGGTGAAGGGCATCAGCGACTGGGGCTACGGCAAGACGAGCGACCACCAGCCGGCAGCGGCCGGGAACGCGGCCAGGTTCGTCATGCACATGATCGCCATCGGTGCGCTCCGCACCAGGCCCGCCGATCTGCACG
Organism: Pseudonocardiaceae bacterium; assembly: GCA_036503065.1. Lineage (GTDB taxonomy): Bacteria > Actinomycetota > Actinomycetes > Mycobacteriales > Pseudonocardiaceae > DATEPR01. Next base: position 9,897 of record DASXXM010000141.1, read on the forward strand.
GCTGATCCGCGCAGGTCAACCGATATCCGGTTCCGATACAGGTTCAGTGGACATTATGTGGACGAAATGTCAGCGATACTCGGATGGACCGCGCCGCGGCGTACGCTCGTGTTCGACCGACCGGCGTTTGTCGGAGCAGGACACTGTGCCGACATGTTCAGGAAAGGCGTCGACGCCAATTATGAGGCATTGTCGGATCGTTTCCCGATTTCTCGCCGTCCTCGTGCTCGCCGTGCTGTCGACCGTGCTTGCCGATTGGCCCGCGGTGGCCGGTCCGGTGGTCAATCCACCGTGGCGGGCACACTGCCCGGCCACGCTGGGCATCCTCGTCGACCAGTCGGCCTCGATGAGCGGCCGGTTCGGCGAGGTGCGGACGGCGGTCAGCGATGTGGTCGACGCGATGCGCGACAAGCGGTCCGAGGTGACCGTCGTGGGCTTCGGCACGGCGGCCACCGTCATCCGGTCCGCCGTCGACGTGTCCAACAGCGACGCGCGGCACGACCTGAAGGACCAGATCGGCAACCTGGACGCCCTCGGCGGAAACGACGGCGGCACCAACTGGGAGGCGGCGTTCAACGCGGTGGCACCGCTGCACCTCGACGTGGTCGTCCTGGTCACCGACGGCGAGCCGAACCTGTACGGGAATCCCGCGCAGCGGGGCCCCGATGTGGTCGCCATGTCGATCGCCGCCGCCGACCGGCTCAAGAGCGCGGGTACCCGGGTCGTGGGTGTCGGCATCGGCCTGCAGCCCGACGGCCAGCAGAACCTCGAAGCGGTCACCGGGCCGACGCTTGGCCAGGACTTCTACTCAAGTGACACGGAAAGCCTGCTGCACCAGCTCTACCAGATCGTGTCGAGCACCTGCGGTGTGCCCGTCGCCGCTCTGCCGACGCCAGAGCCACCGACGTTCCCGTGGCTGGCCACCATTCTCGGTGCCCTCGGTGGCCTGGTCGCGCTCGGCGTGCTCGCCGTCGTACTGAGCAGGCGGAAGCGCGGTGCGTCCGTCAGTCACAGAGGGACACGCGTCACACAGCAGGCCGCCGTCGATCCGACCATCGACCACAGCCGACTGACCGGCCGCCTGCGCGAGAACAACCCGAATTCGCCCGTCAAGAAGGATCAGCCATGAGCCGTCCCACCCTCGGTATCGACCTTGGCACGACCTACTCCTGTGTGGCCGCGCTCGACGAGTACAACCGAGTCACGGTGCTCGCCAACCAGGAGGGGGACCTGACCACGCCGTCCGTGGTGTTCTACGACGGCAGCCACAACGTCGTCGTCGGCAAGTTCGCGAAGAACGAACTCAAGAGCGAACCGGACCGGGTGGTCGCGCTCATCAAGCGGCACATGGGCGAGGACGGGTACACCGTCGACATCGACGGCGAGCAGCGCTATCCGCAGCAGATCTCGGCGTTGATCCTCAAGCAGGTCGTCGAGGACGCGCTCGGCGCGCTCGGCGCCGAGACCCCCATCGACGGTCCGCTGGCCGACGTGGTCATCACGGTCCCCGCCTACTTCGGCGCCGCCGAGCGGCAGGCGACTCAGGACGCGGGCGAGCTGGCGAACCTCAACGTGCTCAACATCATCAACGAGCCGACCGCGGCGGCGATCGCCTACGGGCTCACCGCCGTCGGCGACGAGCGCAGCGTCCTGGTCTACGACCTCGGCGGCGGCACGTTCGACGTGACGATCATCAAGGTCTCGCCGAGCGAGATCCGGGTCGTCGCCACCGGCGGCAACAACAAGCTCGGCGGTGCCGACTGGGACGAGCGGCTCGTCGATCTCATCTGCGACAAGTTCCTCGAGCAGGAGCCGGATCACGATCCGCGGTCGGACCCGGATGCCGCGGGCGCCATCGAACTCGCCGCGGAGGAGGCCAAGAAAGCACTCACCGCAAAGAACAGCCACACGTTCCCGATCACCGCGGACGGTGTGCGGGTCAAGATCGAGATCAGTCGGGCGGAGTACGAGGAGCGCACGACGGACCTGATCGGCCGGACGCTCGATTTCACCAGGGACGTGCTGGGCCACGCCAAGGACAAGGGTGTGGCGGCCATCGACGAACTGCTCCTTGTCGGTGGCATGTCCTACTCCCCGGCGGTCAAGGAACGGCTCATTGCCGAGTTCCCCGAACTGCCGACGCCGAAGCTCGCCGATCCCAACCAGATCGTGGCGAAGGGCGCCGCGCTGTTCGCCGCGAGCGGAGTCGGCGAGTCGGGTCGGAACGGCGATTCGGCGGGGCGCGCGCAGCGAGCACTGCCGGGTGGTGCCGCGATGCCCAGGATCGTCAACGTCACGTCGAAGGGTTACGGCATCGCGGTGCTGCGTGACGCCAAGAAGTCCAACACGGACCGCGTGGTGTCCTGGCTGCTCCGGCCGAACGACGAAATCCCGGCCACACCGAAGGACACCTTCTGCACGGTGCAGGACAACCAGGAGATGGTGGAGATCGCAGTGTACGAGTCGAGCACCGACATGCTCAGCGAGGAACTGCCGAACAACCTGGAACTGGTCAAGGGGGACCTGACCGGGCTGCCGAGGAAACCTGCCGGGCAGCCGCTCGAGGTGTCGTTCGAACTGGGTGCGGACGGCATCCTGCACGTCTCCGCCGTGGCCGGTAACGGCAAGGTGCTCAAGCTGGAGGCGAAGATCAGTGGACTGCTGCCGGACGAGGTCAAGCAGGCGCCGTTGCCGGCCATCCAGCGATGAGTGAGTGGCGGTTCGACGACACGGTGTTCCGGGAGGACGTGCTCAAGCCGGTGCAGGACGGCTGGCCGCCGAAGGACGACCTGTTCCGGGTGTACCTCCTCCCGACCGATGTCGCCGACGAGCGAACGATCACCGCCGCCCTCGCCGGGATCAACAGCCAGTTCACGAACCAGCGATACCGGGGGTTCCGGCGGGCGTGCGAATCGCTGCGCGCCCAGCACCAGGCGGCCACCGTCGTGCTGACCGATCCGGCGCGCCGGAAGAGCCACCGGCAGCGCATCGACGAACTGTCGGCCAAGCTCACCGAGAGCCTCCGGCAGCGGCTGAACGGGGCACCGGGTCTGCCCTCCGCCGAGGTGGCCGCCCTGGTGAAGAGCTCGAAGGGCACGCTGACACGGACCGCCGTGCGCGCGGCCCTTGTCCGTGCCGGCGGTGCGGAACTCGATCCGGCCGAGCTGCCCGCGCTTGTCGAACCGGTCCAGTGGATCGAGACGCGCGGGCTGCTGTCCCAGCTTCAGCACGACTCGCTCTGGTCCTACCTCGCTACTGTCCTCAATGGACCGTCGACGACCACGACGGAGATCGGCCGCCGCCGGGACGAGTTGCGGGTCTCCCGGGCGGCGGAGGCCGTCGCCGAGACCGCTGTGCTGAAGCGGGCACAGTTGTGGATCGACGCGGGCGAGTTGGTGGCCGCGCTGCGCTACGAGGTGTTCGACGACCTGCGCGCCAAGGTGAACTTCGGCTACCAGGACGTCGCGGCTGGGGCGAAGGCTGCCGGTGGCCGGTTGCGGCAGCTCGGCCTGCCCGCGGACCCGGCGCTTGTCGCCTACGCGGTGTGGTGCGCGCGACCCGGCAACGGCGGCAACCGGGCACCCGGCTGGCAGGACGACTACCAGCAGTCGATCAGCGAACTGCGGCTGCGCGCCGCGGTCGCGGTGCTGGACGCACAGCCGAACCTGCCCAAGGAGTGGGCCGAACGGCGGGACAAGCTTGTCAAGCAACTGTCCGCATTGGACGCCGAGGTCGTCCGCTGTCGCGCGCTGGAGAGTACCGATGTCGAGGCCGCCGTCGAGGGCTACCGGCGGATTCGGGAGCAGTTGGCCGATCCGGACGTCATCGCGGCGATCGAACGCTGCCGGCCGGCCGAACCCCGCTCGGCCGCGGGGCGGGTGACGGATGGTCAGGTGGTGATCTCCTGGTCACCGAGCACGTCGAGGGTGGGCCGCATCGAATACCGGGTCACCAGGGGCAGCACGGTGGTCTGCGCGGAAACCGGCGTGTGTGAAGCGGTGGACGCCAGTCCACCCGGGGGCACCGCGCTGGTGTACTCGGTCCACACGCTGCGGGACGGCAACCCGTCGGCGCGTGCGGCGCGCACGGCCGAGGTCACGATGTTGGCCGAGGTTGCCGGGCTCGAACTGCACGGCGGCCCGGCCGCCATCTCCGGCCGGTGGACCCTGCCGGACGGCGCCGTCGGCGCGACGGTGTCGCGGGACGGCAAGCCGGTGCCGGGTGCCGGCCTGACGACCTTCGTCGACCGGCAGGTCCGGCCTGGCGTGACCTACCAGTACCTGATCCGGGCGCGGTACCGGCTGTCGGCCGGAGCGGCCGGCTACAGCGACGGCCTGTCCGCGACGTCGTCCTGTCAGGAGGTGCCGGTCGCGGTGACCGACTTCACCGCCGAGTTCCAGGAAGGCGAACTGGTCGCATCCTGGAAACCGCCGCCCAGCGGCGAAGTCCAGGTACTCGAGTTCGCCGCGGGTGACCAACTGCCCGCGCCGGACGTCATGCCCGCCGCGCGGGCGATGCGCAACGGCCGGCCGGTCCGGCCGGGCACGCCCGGCGGGCCGGGGCAGTTGCGCGCCAGATCGGTCACCGCCGGCAACCGTGTCGTTCTCCTGCCGGTGACGGTGCTCGGTGAACTCGCGGCCGTCGGCACGCCATACGCGGTGGACGTCCGGCACAGCCCGGTGCGCGGCCTTCGGTTGCGGCGGCTGGGTTCCACCGTCGAGCTGACCTGGGAGTGGCCGGCCGGCGCGACCGTGGCGCGGGTGGTGTGGCGCTCCGCGGCCAAGCCATCCGGGCCGACCGATCCCGACGCCGCCTTCCGCGACGTGACCAAGGTGACCCATGACAGCAAGGGAGTCACCATCCCGGTGCCGGAGGGTGACTACTGGTTCGGCGTCTGCACGGTGATCAGGGACGACAAGGAGGACAGCTTCGGGCCGTTGGTGCTGACCGGCGGGTCGATGACCGCGACCGCCCGTTACACCGTCGACCGCGTCCGCAGGCGTGGTCCGTGGGTTCTCACCGTCGAGGCGGAACATGGCCAGGAGTTGCCGCCGATGACGTTGCGTGCCAAGGCCGGCGTCCGGCCGACGGGTCCGCACGACGGCATGGAACTGGAGTCGATCAAGGCGGGGCCGTCACCGATCCGGGTCGAGTTCCGGGTACCGCCCGAGTTGCGCCGACCGGTGCACCTGAAGGCCTGTTCGCTCGACGACGGCGTCGTCCTTGTCGCCAGTCGGCCCGACCAGCTCATCGTGCGATGAGCCGGAGGTGAGGAGAATGGCGACCACGACCTGCCCCTACTGCTGGACCGTACATCGCCGTGCCGATCTGATGATGCGCTGCGGTGAACGGTGCGACCACAGGGGTGAGCTGTTTCCGGAGCGGAGCCTCAAGGAGGGGCGGTGCCCGCACGGCAAGCAGCCGCAGCTCCGCAGGGCGTGCCCGAACTGCGGCAACGAACTGTTGCGGGAGTACGTCGAGTGCGGCGGCCGCAACATCGCGGTGATCGGTTCGTCCGACTCCGGCAAGAGCACCTGGGTCGGGGTGCTGGTACGGGAGTTCCAGCGCGGCCAGGTACACGAGCGGTTCGACGGGATGACGCTGAACCTGCTCGGCGAGCGGTCCCGCGAGCGATACAAGAAGGACTTCGAGATTCCCCTTTTCGAGGACAGCAGGCCGGTGCTGCCGACCGCGTCGGCGGTGCGGACCACACCGGAGCCGCTGTTGTTCAGCATGCGTTTCACCCGACCTGGCCGGTTCGGTTCGAACCGGATCGAGCCGGTGGTGACCGTCTTCTACGACACCGCGGGCGAGGACGTGGCGCGAGCGGCCACATTGGACCAACTGATCGACTACCTCGAGTCGGCCGAGGGCATCATCCTGCTGCTCGATCCCATGCAGATGCGCGGTGTCCGCCAGCTTGTCGGCGGCAGCGGGGCGAAGACCAAGTTCACCGAACAACTCGACGTGGTCACCCGGCTCGGTGAGGTACTCAGCGAACGTGCGAAGGGGCGGGTCGGCAAGCTGCTCAAGAAGCCGCTCGCCATCGCGCTGACCAAGTTGGATCTGTTGCTCCCCACGTTCGGGCCGGAATCACCGCTGCGCCAGCCGTCCCGCCACATCGGCGTCTACGACCAGAGCGACGGTCGTGACGTGCACGAGGAGGTCCGGGCGTGGCTGGACGAGCGCTACGACCCGGCATTCGATCGGACCGTGCGCAGTTTCTTCGAGGTGTACCAGTATTTCGGACTTTCCGCGCTGGGCGCGCCGCCGGTCAGCGGCACCCAGCTGTCCCCGGACGGCGTGCACCCCTATCGGTTGGAGGACCCCATGCTGTGGCTGCTGTCGCGGTTCGGCGTGATCAGGACAAGGGGCGGGAGATGACGGTTCACCAGTTGTACTACACGTCGTGTGAGGACGGCCTGGAAGGCATCCAGGGCTTCCAGATCAGCGCGCTGACCCCCGGCGCACCGAAACCGTTGGTGGAACTGGCTGTGCGGGCCAGCGCCTACGAGGTGGGGCCGTATCTCGGCGCCCGCCTCGCGGAGGGGGATCCCAGCTCGTTCCCGATCGCTTTCGGCTACGTCCCGTCCGGCCGCTCGGCCGCGCTGTTCCAGAGCCGCTACCTCGGCGCCGACTTCACCGGCCGGATGGGCAACTACTTCGCCCACGCACTGCTGCTCGACGACGCGGAACGGGAACTGCACGGCGTGCTGCCGATCGACCTGTGGCGGAGCCCCGCCTGGGTCCACACGCGACAGAACGGGACGACGCTGCCGGCCCTGTCCCAACTGCCGTCCGGCACCGCGGCGGAACTGGCGAGCACACGCAGGCTGCTCAGCGGGCCGGACATGCCGGCACACCTGGCCGAACTGATCAGCGCGGCCCAGTCCGTGCTGAGCGCGGGCCGGGGCCGGGTCGTGCTCGTCGCGGCGGACGACCAGATGGCCGCACTGTGGCTGGCCACCCTGTGCAGGTCGTTCCCCCGCAGGCTCGGCATGCGGATCTCGTTCGTCACGTACACATCCCGGCCGGCGGAGTCAGGTGTACTGGTCAGTTGCACCCTGCCGGACGTGCACCTGCCCAGCTATGGCGACTTCACCACTGTCGACACGACCGACGGCCCGACCGCGGCGGAGCACAACACCAGGTACGGCAGCGCAATGGCACGGCTGTGGGCCGCAGGCGCCGCGGGCGCCGCGATCGAACTGGCCGGTCGGGCCGAACCACCGTTGGCCGTCACCGACCTCGAGGCGTTCGCGGTGCTGCTGGACTTCTCGGCCGACCACAAGGATGTCGATCCACTCGAGGCGACGTTGCTGCTGGACGCCATCGAGTTGGCGCTGGACCGGCTGCCGGGACTGCTCCCGGCCGATTCGTGGCAGCGCATCGCCGACCATGTCCAGGACCACGGCGGCCCGACCGACCTGAGTCGTTGGTCGGTCGTGCTGCGCAGGGCGGCGAACCTGAAGGCGCCGTTGCCGACGACGCTGCTGGGCGCGTACTACATCGCCGCGCTGAACTCGGCCGACCGGATCTGGCTGCCCACCCTGAGCGCCGCGGACATCAGGGACGTCGCGGAACACACCGTGCTGCCGGCGCTCATCAGCGGGCAACCGACGCCGCTGCTGCGGCGGCTCGACCAGCACCGGGACCTGGCCGACGCCGTGACCGTCGTGCTGGAGCGGCGACTGGCCGACCAGGCCGAACTGCGCAGGCTGGCGGCCGTGCTGACGCCCGACGCCGCGCGCCTGCTGCTGAGCGTGCCGGGCATCGGCGGCGGATGCCGGCTGCTGGCCGAACTCGTGCTCGCCCGGCACGGCAAGGCGGACCCGGTCGCGTTGCTGGACCGACTGTGCCGCAGCGACCAGATCGAGTGGTGGCATCTTGGTCCGGTCCTGTGGCCCGGCGGCCTGACCGTGGTGCAGGCGTCCCAGGTGTTGCGAGGGTTGCCCGCCGAGGTGGTCCGCGAGACACAGTTGGCCGAGCAGATCATCGAGGACCTGCTCCGCAGGACCCAACATGACGAGGTCGACCCGGTGGACGCCCGGTTGATCGACGACATCCTGCGATCGGAGCTGGTCGCCGACCTGGACCCGGACCAGGTGACTGCCCTGGCCACGGCCAGGATGGTCGTCCACTTCGAGTCCGACACACCGCAGGAGAACTCGGTACGCGAGGTGCGGGAGGGCTTGGCGCTGCTGCCATCGCTGCCCAGGGCCACCGCAGAGCGGCTGCGCCACGGCATCGTGACCTTCACCCTGCGGGCGTCCCCGGCTGCGCACCGGGACCTGCTGAGCGCGGCGCTCGAGGACGGAGGCGGTCCGTTCCTGGCCACCTACCAGGAGATGGCGCGGGCCCAACTCCGCAAGGCGGCACCCGGCGATGTGGCGGCGGTGGTCCTGATCTGGCGGACGCTGCCGCGCGGCAAGGTCCGCAGCCAACTGATCGAGGTGACCCTGCCGGCGGCACTGTCCCGGCGCAGACGCAGGTTCCTGGACCGGGTCGGCGACCACCTGCCCTCCGCCGCCAACAAGCTCGACGTCCGGGCGGCGGCACCGAAGGGCGGCTGGCGCGACTGGTGGCAGACCTGGCGTACCGAACACGAACGTCGTGGCCTGCTCGGCTGGATGATGGGGCGGCGAAGCTGATGCATCCCATCGTGTTCCTGTTCCTGCTGGCCCTCCTGCTGACGTTCGGGCCGTATGTGCTGTCGATCCTGCTCTGTGTTGCCGTGCTGGTCGCGTTCGTGGTCGGTACCATCGAGTACGCGACCGCGTCCATCTCCGGGTTCACGCCGCTCGGCGAGATCGCGCACCTGCACATGGATCCACCCGCCGAGTCCGCCAAGGGCCCCGACCCGGCCTACCGCAGCTACTTCGCCGGTCCGATCCTGCTCGACTACTACAAGGTACTGACCACCACCATCGGTCAGGTCTGGACCAAGGTGGTGATGAGCAAGACCAAGGACTCCGGTCCGGCCCAGATGTCCCTTGTGGACCGGGTGTGGCGCTGGATGAAGCGCAGCGCGGTACCCCGCCTGCTGTCGGTGCCGGCCGCCGCCGCGGCGACCGTGGGCCTGCTGATCGGCGTGGTCGGCGCGCTCGGCTTCGTCGGTGTGGTGTCCATGGTGTTCGCCCTGCTGCTCGCCCTGTTCGCGCTGGGCGCGGTCGCGCTGGGCGCAGGCGGGCAGCTGTTCGAACTGGGCGTGCTGTTCGTCCGGGGTATCACCGTGGAGTGCGGCGTCTGCCACACCAGGGCGACGCGCCCGGTCTACCAGTGTCCGAACTGCGGTGCCGCACACCGGCGACTGCTGCCGGGACGGTCCGGCATCCTGCGCCGTACCTGCCGGTGTCAGCAGTCCCTGCCCACCCTGCTGGCCAGGGGAAAGGCCCAGTTGCCCGCCTACTGCGGCGAATGTGACGCACAGTTGCCGATCAAGGCGCTCCGCGCCCCCACCGTCCACATTCCGGTCATCGCGGGCCCGGCGGCCGGCAAGTCGGTCTTCATGCAGACCGCGGTCACCCGGCTGATGATGCTGGACAACGGCTTCGAGTTCGCCGACCAGACGGCAAAGGCGCAGTTCGAGGACAACCTGCGACGGGGTGTCGTCGACGCACCGGACCTGATGGTGAAGACCGTGGTGGCGCCGGTCCGCGCCTACAACGTCTTCGTCGGAAAGGAAGGCAGCAGGGCGCGGCGGTTGCTGTACCTGTACGACCCGGCCGGAGAATTGCCGGAGAATGTCGAAAGTCTCTCCGACCTGCATTTCCTTCAGTTCGCCAAGGGTGTCGTCTTCGTCGTCGATCCGTTCGCGCTGCGCCAGGTCCGCTCGACCATCGACCGCGCGACGCTGGGCAAGCTGCGGGCATCGAACACCCCGCCGCACGAAATACTGGAACGCTTCGTCGAGGCATTGCGGGAACGTATGCCGTCCGATCGGTCCGGCCGGTTCGATGTGCCCGTCTCCGTTGTCCTGACCAAGTCCGACGGCCTGCTGAACCTGTCCGGCGTGGCCCACCCCTATGTCGGGCTCGGCCCGTCCTCCCGGTCCGAGCGGGATCTCGCGGTCCGAAACTGGATTTCCACGATGGGCCAGGGCGACATGGTGTCCTCCCTCGACAACAACTTCACCCGGGTCTCGTTCTTCGCAGTCAGTTACCAGGACGCGCGGGACGTGTTCGAGCGCCGGTCGTTCGACCAGTCGGTGACCAACGACGATCCGGCCGAGCCGCTGCTGTGGCTCCTGCGCAAGAAGGAACAGAGATGAACGGCGAGATCCCCCGCGCGGTCGTGACCGGCCGGCGAGTAGCCATGACCCTGTTGGCGTTCGCGACACTGATCACGGTGTTCGCCGCGATATGGCTGATCGCGGCATGGATCACCCAGCCGATCGCGGTCTAGTCCGCCGCCGGGCCGGCGCCCTTGTACACCACCACTTCGGCGAACCGGATCACCCGATCGCCGTTCCGGTATCCGGGGCGCCGCGCCTGCGCGATGTACCCGACCAGTTCCGGGCTCGCGGTCTCACGCGTGCCGACCGCGCGGTGTTCGCGCCGGTCGAACTCGGTCTCCGGCTCGGCGTGGAACTCCTCGATGTTCTGCCGCTCCAGGATCATCGCCACGTCGTCGACGATCTCACCGCACAACTGTGCCTGATCCGGACAGTCGACGAGGGCGACGCTCCGACTGCGCCAGTCGTCCGCGAGTTTGATCAGTTCGCGCAGTGCGGGCTGCACGCTCTGCCGCGACTCGGCCTGACGCAGACGCTCATTCTCGGCATGCAGCCGGTCGATGATCTCGTTGAGATTCCTGCTTTCCGTGTGCAGGCCGGACAATTCCGCCCGAATGCCGTCGAGAACTGTAGTCAGATCGAGTTCGGTTGTTTCGTCCGTCATCCAATAAATGTACTGAACATGGGGCAACATATCAAGGGTCGTGTCCATTCAGTGGTCCAGGGATTGCCGAGGAATGCGTCGCGCACAGCGGTGAAGACCCCGCCGACTCCGTACCTCAGCCGCGGGGTGCGGTGCTTCCCGTCAGTTCCTCGAAGATCAGCCAGGTGCGGGTCGAGCGGACGCCGTCCAGGGCCTGGAGTCGCTCCAGCACGACGTCCCGCAGTGTCGTGTTGTCGGGGGTGCGGACCAGCAGCAGGATGTCGAAGTCGCCGCCGACCAGGGCCACGTGCTCGACGTACGGGATCTCCCGCAGTTCGGCGGCCATCGCGCGCCAGGACGTCTGCTCGACCGTGATCATGATGTACGCGCTCGTGCCGAGGCCCGCCCGCCGTGGGTCGATCTTCGCGCCGAAGCCGGTGATCACGCCTTCGGACAGCAGGCGTTCGAGTCGGGTGTAGGCGTTCGTACGGGAGATGTGGAGTCGTTCGGCCATGGCCCGGACCGCGAGGCGACCGTCGGCGGCCAGTTCGGCCAGGATGGCGTGGTCGATGTCGTCCAGTGCCGCGACCGTTCGTCCCGGGAGCGGGTCGTGAGCCGCGCCACTCTCGGACGTTCTGCCTGCCAAACCTGGCTCTGGAGGCAGTTTGTCGCTCATTTCGCCGAACCCTTGAACACTCGGACGTCTCGATCCACCATCTCAGCATCATATGTCTGCGAGAGGTGGTGTCTGCCGTGCCGTCGGAGACCCCTGCCGTGTTGCTGCCGTCCGAGCCGCCGGTGCGGTTCGTCGCCGAGGACGGTGCGCCTGTCGACCGGCCCGCCGGGTACGCCGAGCCGCCGGTCGAGCGGCTCAGGGAGGCCTACCGGCTGATGGTGCTGGGGCGCCGGTTCGACGTCCAGGCGACCGCGCTGACCAAGCAGGGCCGCCTCGCCGTCTATCCGTCGAGCGCGGGCCAGGAGGCGTGCCAGGTCGCGAGCGCGCTCGTGTTGCGTGCGACCGACTGGCTGTTCCCGACCTATCGCGACTCGGTGGCGCTTGTCGCGCGCGGGCTCGAGCCCGGCGAAGTACTGACGCTGCTGCGCGGCGACGCGCACTGCGGCTACGACCCGGCGGTGACGCGCGTGGCGCCGCAGTGCACTCCGCTCGCAACGCAGGCGCTGCACGCGACGGGCCTCGCCCACGCGATGCGGCGCCGGGGCGACGACGGCATCGCGCTCGCGCTCGTCGGGGACGGCGCCACCAGCGAAGGCGACTTCCACGAGGCGCTGAACTTCGCCGCCGTCTTCAAGGCGCCGGTCGTGTTCTTCGTGCAGAACAACGGTTACGCGATCTCGGTGCCGTTCGAGAAGCAGAGCGCCGCGCCCGCGTTGGCCTACAAGGGCGTCGGCTACGGCATGCGGTCCGAGCAGGTCGACGGCAACGACGCCGTCGCGGTGCTCGCGGTGCTGGACGCCGCGGTCGAGCACGCCCGCGCCGGCCGTGGCCCGGTGCTGGTCGAGGCGCACACCTACCGGATCGACGCGCACACCAACGCCGACGACGCGACCCGCTACCGCGACCCGGCGGAGGTCGAGAAATGGCGCGTCGCCGACCCGGTGCGCCGCCTCGAGACCTACCTCCGGGCCCGGAACGCCTTGTCCGGCGCCGAAATCGAGCGATTCGCGGCCGAGGCGGAAGCGTTTGCGCAGGGCGTCCGCGACACCATCAACGCCGAGCCGGAGCTGGACCCGCTGTCGCTGTTCGAGCACGTCTACGCCGAGCCGACCCGCCAGCTGCGGGCCCAGCGCGCCCAGGTCGCCGCCGAACTCGAAGCCGTGGCGGGCTGACCATGATCACGATGGCACAGGCACTGAACGCGGCCCTGCGGGACGCGATGAAGGACGACGAGCGGGTCGTGGTCTTCGGCGAGGACGTCGGCGCGCTGGGCGGTGTGTTCCGGGTGACCGACGGCATCACCGCGGACTTCGGCGAGGAACGCTGTTTCGACACCCCGCTCGCCGAGTCGGGGATCGTCGGGTTCGCGGTCGGGATGGCGATGGGCGGGTTCCGCCCGGTCGTGGAGATGCAGTTCGACGCCTTCGCCTACCCGGCGTTCGAGCAGATCACCTCGCACGTCGCGAAGCTGCGCAATCGCACGCGCGGCGCGCTGTCGCTGCCGATGGTGATCCGGGTGCCCTACGCGGGCGGCATCGGCGGCGTTGAGCACCACTGCGACTCCAGCGAGGCCTACTACACCCACACGCCCGGCCTGCGGGTCGTCACGCCGGGCACCGCGCAGGACGCCTACGACCTGTTGCGTGACGCCGTCGACTCACCGGACCCGGTCGTCTTCCTCGAACCGAAGTGCCGGTACTGGTCCAAAGAGGACGTGTCCTTCGCCCGCGGTGGGGCGCCGATGAACCGCGCCGTGGTTCGCCGCGAGGGCAAGGACGTCACGCTGATCGCGTACGGCCCGATGGTCGCCACCGCGCTGGACACCGCCGAGGCCGCGACCGCGGAGGGTTGGGACGTCGAGGTTGTCGACCTGCGCTCGTTGGCCCCGTTCGACGACGAGACCGTGACGGCGTCGGTGCGCCGCACCGGTCGCGCGGTGGTCGTGCACGAGGCTGCCGGGTTCGGCGGCTACGGCGCGGAGGTCGTCGCGCGTGTCACCGAACAGTGCTTCCACCAGTTGCACGCGCCGGTGCTGCGCGTCACCGGGCTGGATATCCCTTACCCCCCGCCGAAACTGGAGCGTTACCAGCGGCCCGACGTCGACCGGATCCTCGACACCATCACCCGCCTGCAGTGGCACGACGAGCCGGTGGTGATCGGTGCCTGACTTCCTGTTGCCCGATCTCGGCGAAGGGCTCACCGAGGCGTCGATTCTGACCTGGCTGGTCAAAGCCGGCGACACGGTGACCGTCGACCAGGTCGTCGTCGAGGTGGAGACGGCCAAGGCCGCGGTCGAGGTGCCGGTGCCCTTCGCGGGCGTCGTCACCAGCCTGCACGGCGAGCCCGGCCAGTCGCTGCCGGTCGGCGCGCCGCTGATGACCATCGACGGCATTCCCGACCAGGGCAGTGTTCCCGACGAAGGCAGCGGCAACGTCCTCATCGGCTACGGCACCACGGTCACCACCCGGCGCCGCCGCACCCGTAACCCGCCGACCGGCGTCCGCGTGCCGGCGAAGGCGCCCGGCGTGATCTCGCCGTTCGTCCGGAAGCTGGCTTCGGACAACGGGATCGACCTCGCCCACGTCACCGGCAGCGGACCCGGCGGGATCATCCGGCGCGTCGACATCGAGGCTGTGCTGTCGACACCCGTACCGAGGAATGCTGTCGAGGGGGAGACGCGGATTCCGTTGCGCGGGGTCCGGAAGGCCGTCGCGGACAAGCTGACGACGTCCCGGCGGGAGATCCCCGAAGCCACTGTCTGGGTGGACGTCGACGCGACCGAGCTGGTCGCGGCCCGAGTGGCGCTCAACGCGGTCCGGCCGGACCGTCCGGTGAGCCTGCTGGGCCTGATCGCCCGTTTCGCCGTCGCGGGGCTGCGGAAGTTCCCCGAGCTGAACTCGCGTGTCAATGGCGACGAGATCGTGCACCTGCACGACATCAACCTCGGTTTCGCCGCCCAGACCGACCGAGGCCTGGTCGTACCGGTGGTGCGGGACGCGGGCGCGCTGTCCACCCGCGACCTCTCGGCCGCGATCGGCGCGCAGACCGCGGCCGTCCGCGCGGGCACGCTGTCCCCGGCGGGACTCACCGGCGGCACCTTCACCGTGAACAACTACGGCGTGTTCGGTGTGGACGGTTCGGCCGCGATCATCAATTACCCGGAGGCGGCGATCCTGGGGATCGGCCGGATTCTCGACCGGCCATGGGTGGTCGATGGGGCGCTCGTCGCGCGGAAGGTGTGCCAGCTGACCCTGGCGTTCGACCACCGGGTCTGCGACGGCGGCACCGCGGGCGGTTTCCTCCGCTACATTGCCGACTGCGTCGAATCCCCGGTCACCGCGCTCGGCGATCTGTGACCCGCGTCCAGGAACTGGCTGAGTCCGGCGCTGTTCAGCGCGCGCGCAGGCAGGGGCGTCGGTCCCGGACGCGCCTGCCGGAGACCGTCGAGCAGTAGCCCGACCACGCGTCGATAGACATCCGGCCGCTCGGTGCCGCCCAGGTCGACGGTTGCCTGGATCGCGGCGGCCAACAGTTGGATGTCCGTCGACTCGAAATCCGCCCTCAGGGCACCGGCGCTCTTGGCCCGCCCGATCAGGTCGTCGAGATGCGCGCTGACCTGCGAGTGGGTCTGTTCCAGCAGGCTCAGCAACCGCATGGACGTCTCGCTCGGGGAATCGCCGAGCACCTCCGTGTAGCCGCCGAGGATGAACTGGCGGAACCCCTTGTCGATGGCGAGCTGCCAGGATGCCTGCTCGATCAGCGCCGCCAGTCCTTCCCATGCGTCACGTGAGCGCGTTGCTCGCTCCGTGAGCTGTTGCGCCATACGCAACCGTGGGGCGTAGACGTGGTAGATCAGGTCGTCCTTGTTGGCGAAATGTCGGTAGACGGTGCCCACGCCGATCCCGGCCTTCGTCGCCACGTCGGCCAGGGTCGTTGACAGGCCCTCGACGGCGAAGACCTCGGCGGCGACGGCGAGGAGCCGCTCACGGTTGGCCGTCGCATCACTGCGCACCCTGCGGCCCGTGGAGGTTC
>DASXXM010000142.1:0-9294 GCA_036503065.1 Pseudonocardiaceae bacterium
ACCAATGCCGGTATCCCCGTCGGCAGCGACGACTACTCGCTGACCGCCGGCACCAACGGCCCGATCCTGTTGCAAGACCATTACCTGATCGAGAAGTTGGCCCAGTTCAACCGGGAACGGGTACCCGAGCGAGTCGTCCACGCGAAGGGCGGCGGCGCGTTCGGCTTCTTCGAGACCACAGAGGACGTGAGCCAGTTCACCAAGGCCGCGCTGTTCCAACCGGGGGTCCGTACCGAGGCGCTGTCCCGGTTCTCCACGGTCGCCGGCGAACTCGGCTCGCCGGACACCTGGCGTGACCCGCGTGGCTTCGCGTTGAAGTTCTACACCAGCGAGGGCAACTACGACCTGGTCGGGAACAACACCCCGGTGTTCTTCATCAGGGACACCATCAAGTTCCCCGACTTCATCCACTCGCAGAAGCGCCGCTCGGACACCCATCTGCGGGACAACAACATGCAGTGGGACTTCTGGACGCTGACGCCGGAGTCGGCCCACCAGGTGACCTGGCTGATGGGCGACCGCGGCATCCCGAAGTCCTGGCGCCACATGAACGGCTACGGCTCGCACACCTACCTGTGGGTGAACGCGGCAGGCGCGAGGTTCTGGGTCAAGTACCACTTCAAGACCGACCAGGGCATCGAGTTCCTGACCCAGGCCGACGCGGACGGCCTGGCCGGCGCGGACACCGACTTCCACATCCGCGACCTGCGGACCGCGATCGAGTCCGGCGACCACCCGAGTTGGACGCTGTACGTGCAGGTCATGCCGTACGTGGACGCGGCGGACTACCGGTTCAACCCGTTCGACCTGACGAAGGTGTGGCCGCACGCCGACTACCCGCTGATCAAGGTCGGCAGGCTGGTGTTCGACCGCAATCCGGAGAACTACTTCGCCCAGATCGAGCAGTCCTCGTTCGAGCCGTCCAACCTGGTGCCGGGCATCGGCGCCTCGCCGGACAAGATGTTGCAGGGCAGGCTGTTCGGCTACGCGGACGCCCACCGCTACCGCATCGGCACGAACTACATGGACCTGCCGGTGAACGCGCCGAAATCGCCGGTGCACAGCTACGCCAAGGACGGCGCGATGCGCGTCGGCATCACCCGCGACCCGGTGTACGCGCCGAACTCCTACGGCGGCCCGCACGCGAACAGCACCGACGACGTCTCCCCGTGGGGCCTCGACCAGGAGATCATCCGGTCGGCCTACCGGCTGCACAGCGAGGACGACGACTTCGGCCAGCCGGGCACCCTGGTCCGCACGGTCCTGACCGACGACCAGCGCACCCGCCTGGTGGACAACGTGGCCGGGCACCTGTCCAACGGCGTCACCAGGCCGGTGCTGGACCGGGCACTGGAGTACTGGCGCAGCGTCGACAAGCAGACCGGTGACCGGATCGCGGAGAAGGTGCACGCCACCACCTGACGTGACACGATCGTCGCAGGTCAGTCGGGCCCGGGATGCCACGAGCAGCCCGGGCCCGCTGCTGTCTGGCCACTCGTTCGAGTGAACCTTTGCCGGCTTTACGGCGTGTCGGTGGCGCTGGCCCGCATGTGCTCCTGACGGGCGAACCGATTCGTCCCACGGTGTCCCGTTGTGTATTTGTTCTCATCTTTTCCCGACCACACAGTGGCCGATTCACGGGCTTGCCGTCGCCCGTCGGTGTGAGCGGGAGCCAGTGCGTTTCCCGATTGTGCACGCACCGCGTTCGTGGATCTTGTTCAGCTTATCGTCCCTGGTAGCGGGCATGTCGATCAGCGGTGACGATGGGTGGCAGCACGGAACGGGAGTCGGTCAACGCCGGTCCCCACGCTTTTCCGCTCATCTACCAGGTAATTCATGAGGCCCGTAGGAGGGCAACAATGAGAAGGACCGTGGTTGGTGTCATCGCGGTGGCTACCGCGTGCAGTGTTTTCTCACTGGTCGGTATGGGCACGGCCAGCGCCGCGTCCGCGTTGGCGCACACGCCGCCGGGAGCCACGGCCGCGTTCTCGCCGGTGTCCGAGGCGGCCACCATCAGGGGGCTGCACGACGCCCTCGCGGCGGCATGGCAGGCCAAGGACGCCGACGCCATGCAGGCCACCCAGGCGAGCCTGGTCACCGAACTGGGCAAGCTCCAGGTTCCGCAGGGCCGCGCGGCCATGGCTCCCGACGCGGTGACCACCGCGAGCAGGGCGCTCGCGCAGAACAACCAGCTCGGTCAGGACCTCGCCGCCCTGATGGCGCAGCACGGCAAGGCAGGCGCCGACCTGCCGCTGCCCGGGCTCGGTTCGCTGATGAACCTGGTCCAGTCCCTGCTGGCGACACTGTTGTCCCTGGTCATGGGTCTGCTGGGCGGCCTGCCGCTGCCCGGCGGCGTGCCTGGGCTGCCCGTCGGCACCCCGCCGGCCGGTCACTGACCGGCTCCGCCCAGGCGGGGACCGCGGCCCCGGCGACTCGGTCGTCGGGGCCGCGTGGTGCTCAGCCGGTCCTGTCCTTCCTGGCCACCGCATCGGCCAGGCCGCTGCTCAAAGCGCGCGCCGCGTCCCCGGTCGCCTCCCGCGCCCTGGGGAGCAGGCCGATGAAGTTGACGAACCCGTGGATCAGGTCGGCGTGGCGTCGCACGATCACCGGCACCCCCGCCTCGCCGAGCCGGGCGCCCAGCGCCTCACTCTCGTCCCGCAGCGGGTCGAAACCGCCGACCGTCAGGTAGGTCGGCGGGAAGTTCGCGAGCTGGTCGGAGCGCAGCACGGACAGTCGTGGGTCGGCCCGGGCGGCCTCGTCCGGCTGGTAGTGGCCGAGGAACCAGTTGATGTCGACGTCGGTCAGGAAGAAGCCGCTGCCGAACAGGTCCCGGGACGGGTGCCGGTGCGCCGCGTCCGTGCCCGGGTAGAACAGCAGCGCGTACGCCGGTCGCGTGGTTCCTTCGGTGGCCGTGACGTGGCAGACAGCCGCCGACAGGTTCCCACCGGCACTGTCCCCGCCGACCGCGACCGCGTCGGAGTCCGCGCCCAGTTCGGCGGCGTGGTCGACGGCGTACCGGAAGGCCGCGACCGCGTCGTCCACCGCGACCGGGAAGCGGTGCTCCGGCGCCAGCCGGTAGTCCACCGCCAGCACCCGCACGCCCGCTTCCCTGGCCAGGAACCGGCAGGTGTTGTCGTGGCTGGCCAGACTGCCGACCGTCCAGCCGCCGCCGTGGTAGTAGACCAGCAGGCCGGAGCCCTCGGCCAGGCCGTCCGGCGTGTAGAGCCGGGCCGGCAGTTCGGTGTCGTCGGTGGGAATCGCCAGCTCCCTGGTCCGGACGTGCCCGATGGTCGGGCCGCCGGCGATCGGCGCGGTCTCGTCCGCGGCGCGCCGTGCGTCGGCGGGCTCGTCATCGGTGAGCGTCGCGTCCTGCGCGTTCAACAGCCGCAGCAGCAACTGGACGTCCGAGTCCAGCGTCTGCCCGTCCATCCGCGTCGGACGTCCGGCCAGCCGCCGCCGGACCGGCGCCGGCAGGGCGAACAAGGTCCGCGCCACGGTGGCCTGCATCCGTACCGGTATCCGCGCCATCGCATCCTCCAGGTCTCGCTGTCCGTCTCCAACGACCATGAGCCTGCCCGGCGGCCGTGACGCGCGCCACCATTGGTAGAGCTCCAGGAACGTCGAAGTCATAGGTTGGTGTGGTCGAGGTCGGCGAACCTGTTGCCGTACCCGCGACCGGTGGAAGGATCGAAGCCATGAGCGTGCACGTGGTGGGCATCGGCGGGTCCATCCGGGCGGATTCCCAGTCCGAGCGCGCGCTGCGCATCGCGCTGTCCGGTGCCGAGGAGGCAGGCGCCAAGACCACGATGTTCATCGGCAGCCAGATCATGCTGCCGTTCTACGACCCGAGCGTGCCGGACCGGCCGCCGGAGGCGATCCGCCTGATCGAGGAACTCCGCTCGGCCGACGGAGTCCTGCTGGTCTCGCCCGGCTACCACGGCACCGTGTCCGGCCTGGTCAAGAACGCCCTGGACTACGTGGAGGACCTCAGGCAGGACGAGCGTCCGTACCTGGACGGCCGGGCCGTCGGCTGTGTCGCGGCCGCGCACGGCTGGCAGGCCGCGGTGACCACGTTGACCGCGTTGCGCTCCATCGTGCACGCGCTGCGCGGCTGGCCGACCCCGCTCGGCGCGGCGGTCAACTCCAAACAGGTGCTCTTCGACGAGGACGGCGGCTGCTCGGACCCCGCCGTCGCGGACATGCTGCGGGTCATCGGCGGCCAGGTCGTCGATTTCGCGGAACTCCACGCAGGCCGGGACCGCCCGTGATCTTGGCCACCGACGGGGATGGCAGCCTGGGCCACGGTGTTGTACCGGGTAGTAGCTGACCACGGTTTCACGACAAGGGAGTTGGACATGGTCGACGTGCTGTACACGGCGGAAGCCACCGCCATCGGCGACGGACGCAACGGTGAGGTGCACTCCTCCGACGGCGTGATCGACGAGAAGCTGGCCACGCCGAAGGAGATGGGCGGCCCCGGTGGCCTGCACACCAATCCGGAGCAGCTGTTCGCCGCGGGCTACGCCGCCTGCTTCCACAGCGCCCTGCGGCTGGTCGCCCGCCAGGACGGCGTGACGCTGCACGAGGACACGTCGGTGGACGCCAAGGTCGGCATCGGCCCGAACGGCAAGGGCGGCTTCGGCCTGACCGTGGAGCTCGTGTCCCACCTGCCCGGCGTGGCCGCCGAAAAGGCGGACGACCTGGTGGCCCGCGCACACCAGGTGTGCCCCTACTCGAACGCGACCCGCGGCAACATCGACGTCAAGGTCTCCGCGGCCCACTGACCGCAACCGGCCCGGGGCCTTCAACGGCCCCGGGCTGTGCTCTCACAGGCCGACAGCCTGCCGGGCGAATGCGACGGCGATAGCCGTCTGCTTGATCGTCTCGGCGACCACCAATGAACCGTGTCCCGCGTCGTACCGATAAACGGAGTGCGGCGCGTCGCGCGCGGCGAGACGCTCCAGATAGTTGTCGATCTGCCGGATCGGACAGCGCGGATCGTTCTCGCCCGCCATCACCAGTACGGGCGCGCGCACGTTGTCGACGTAGGTGATCGGCGAGCATTCGCGGTAACGGTCGGGCAGTTCGTCCGGCGAGCCGCCGAACAGTGCGCGGTCGAAGTCCCGCAGGGGTTCCATCTCGTCGGCGTAGGCCGTCACGTAGTCGGCCACCGGCACGATCGAGACCCCGGCCGTCCACCGTTCCGGCTGGGTGCCCAGCGCGAGCAGCGTGAGGTAGCCACCCCAGGAACCGCCCTCGATCACCATCCGCGCCGGATCGGACAGCCCGGTCGCGACGGCCCAGTCGCGGACGGCCGCGATGTCCTCCAGTTCGGTCAGGCCCGGGCGCCCCTCGATGGCGTCCCGCCATGCCGATCCGTAGCCCGCGGAGCCGCGGTAGTTGACCTCGATCACCACGAATCCGGCGTCCACCCAGACGGCGCGATAGGCGGAGAACCGGTCCTCGTCCGCCGCGTGCGGGCCGCCGTGCACCGAGAAGACGGTCGGCAACGGCCCGTCCGGCGCGTCCGCAGGGCGCGCCACCAGGGCATGGACGCGACCGGCAGGCCCGTCGACGAACGCGTCGGTCACGGCCGTCCCTTCCGGCGCGCGCGGCCCGGGCGGGGTCAACAGGACCCGATCCACCCCGTCGGGGCCCAGCGCTCGGATGGACGACGGCGATTTCGCGGATGACCAGGAGTACTCGATGGTTCCGTCATCGCGTACCGCGGCCATGCCGATGATTCCCGGCGCACTGTCCACAGTGGACAATTCACGGGTGCTCAGATCGAGGCGGTGCAACGTGTTGCGCGCCTGATAGGTGTGCACGACGAGCAGGGCATCACCGCCGGGATACCAGTCGGCGGTCACGTCACCCGGCAGGTCCAGTTCGAACACGGTCTCGGTGTCCGCGGCAACGTCCCAGATCAGCAGCTCGTCGCGGCCGCGCCGCTCGTGCGCGACGAGCAGGCGCGTGTCCCCGAACACCGGCGCGAAACCGAGCGGCTCCAGTCCCTTGCCGGCCCCGTCCCACATCTCCGCGACCGCCCGGCCGTCGGCGGTGGACAGCACGCGCAGCGCCGCGTGTCGGCTGTCGCCGTGCTCGGAGTGCGTCATGGCCAGCAGGGTCTCGTCCCGCGACAGCCCGCCGACCCCGGCACTGTGCTCGCTGGTGTACACGGCCTCGGCCGGGCTGTCGCCACGGGCCACCCAGATCGTCGAGCCATCGTCCGTGTCGGCGCCGACGGCCACCACATCGTTGCCCACAGCCAGCCCCGCCGGGTACGCGTCGTGCGTCCCGGGCACCGCGGGCCGCACCGGCTCACCGTCCCGCTTGCCACCGAACGGCTCGCTCACCCACACGCCGAACTCGTCCCCAGCGGTGTCGTCGAACCACCAGATCCGAGCCCCATCAGGGCTGACGGTCGCATTCGAAGTCCCATGCGGCCGATCGGTCACCTGCCGGTGCGTGTCAGAGGCACGGTCCCAGGCGTAAATTTCCCAGGCCCCACCGGCGTTCGACATGTAGATGTTGTGGTCCTGAGCATCCCGAGCCCACTCCGGCAACGAAACCCGAGCCGCGGTGAACCGAGCCCGCCACCGAGCCTCCCGCTCAGAATCCGCGAACAGTGCCGAGGGCGCATCAACATTGGTCACCAAGCGATCCTCCCACCCCCAAACCCAAACCAACCAAAGAACCCACAACACACCCCAAGCTCGGTCCGTGCCACGGACCCGGTTGCTCGCACGGTTCCGTTCGGGACTCGCCAAACCCGAGGGTTCCGGGGGCCATGAGGCGGGCTGACCTCGGATGCACGCACGCATCGCCCTCGCCGGGGCCTCGAACCCGGAGCCCGACAGGCTTCATGACCCACCCTTGCAACGCTGTGGCTTCTTCGGGTGGTCAGCGGCTAGGCGGCCTGTTGTACAGAACCGACGTCAAGCGAGGGTACAACTCACGAACTGAGTTGTGCGTACTCCACCGCGCCAACGTGCGGGCGAGGTCTCGCACATCGCGGCGGATTACAGCCGAACTCCGGCACTCCGCGGTGTCCAACAGGTCCTGAGCGAGCGTGCACGCGTGGTCGATCTCGCCTGATGCGGCGTACGCCAACACCCGGCGTACGTGGTACCGGCCTTTCGCATGTCGGTAGCTCTTGTGGATGAGGGTGGAGGTGACCTCACGGTCGAGCACCGTCGTCGCTTCCCCGAGCCCGGCCAAGATCGTGCAGGCACCAACCTGTAACACCGCCGGGGGCGCTGGAGCCGAATGGCGGCAGGGGAAGCCCTCCCACCTGGGATGAGTCGTCGGCGTCAAGCGCAGCAGCGGCTCGGTCCAACGCCTGTCGGCACTCAGCGTAGTTGCCGACCAGAGCGAGCCCCTGTGCTTCGCGGAGTGCTGCGAATCCACGGATGCGCGGCAGGACGCGGGAGTTCTGCTGCGCCTGTCGAGCCAGCGTGACGCTCTTGAGCGCGTCCTCCTGATAGAACGCAATCTCGGCCCGGCGCGCACAGGCGTACGTGGCCAGGTCGATACTCCCCGCTCGCTCAGCGAAACCAGCCGACAAGTTGGTCCACCACAGAGCAGCTCGGTTGTCGCCAGCTTCCTGAGCCAACCATCCTGCGTACTCCGCGTAGCGACCCGCGAGTATCAACAGCCGTTCGCCGGCGGCCCCTTGCACCCTGCTTGCCAGATTCTGTAGGACATGGACCTGCGTAATCACGGTCGGCATAGCCGCGCTCGTGCCTACCACCTCGCTGAGCCGCACGCATTCATGGAACAGCGCCTCGAATATGGAAGTGGTCGTGTCATCTCCTGCCGCATCCGCGATATCCTTGTAGGGGATATCAAACCCCAGGGCGGCACTCGTGGTCAGGGTGACGGACAGCTTGCCGGCATGAAGCGGTTCATGCCGTTCTTGGCCAGGCTCAGCATCCATACGTCGTCTGCATTGTCCGAGCCATCAGCCACCGGGCAAGCGCTCGTTCCGACGTGGGGCGCGAGAGCGGCAAGCTCACCATTGGCGCCCAGTGCGACGTCGCACCGGCGAGCCAGGTCCGTAGGCGCGACCTTGAGGCCGTTTTCGATCTTGCTGAGGTAACTCTTATTGTAATGCACAAGCTTGCCCAGCGCAGCAAGCGACAGGCCCGCCGCAAGCCGTTGTCGTCGCAACTCGATACCGAACATCCGGGAATGCTAGCCGCTTCGAGAGTGTCGCGTCCTGTGTTTCCCGTTGACCACTCCGTGCAATCGTAAGCAACTTCCGTTAGGCCTGGTAGGCTTGTTGTCACGGGCAGGCGTCCATTAGTTCCGCCCTCGGATAGGGCGCTGATGGCTGAGTGGCCGGCTCGTCAGGAGTCCGTGTTAGTGCTCGGGTCGATGTCAACCGCGATACACGCTTATCACTTGTGGCGATGTGCCAGCAACTCATCAAGGGTCTGACCGAGCGGTGGGAAGCGCGTTGGACACGCGGTTGGTCATGTCGCGGAGATCACCGGTGGCGGTCCTGGCCGGGTTGCTACAGGCGCGGCCGACAACCGCGAGCAAGAGATGATCCGAAGATCTTCTCCCACTCTTCTCCCAACGGGATCACAAGACAGGTCAGGCGGCATCCGCCTTAGTGGAAGATGCCACCTGACCAGTGACAATGCCGGTCGGGGTGACAGGATTTGAACCTGCGACCTCTTCGACCCGAAGCAAATGTTGCGGTCCGACGACGGCGGATCGCCGCTGGTCAGCCTCGGTATCGACGTCCGTGGACGTCCGCGTTGGTGCGTGCCGATCGGCCGTGGTTGTCAGGCAACTGGTCAGGCATCCTGACGTCCAACATGGCGCGTAGGCCGTGGCTGCGCCGCAGGCGGGGAGGCTATCCTGAGTGACGTGAGTGAGCCACTGGTCAGCGTCCGCGCCGAGGACCAACCGTCCTGGGACGAAGTCGTTCGGCACACTGAACACGGCGAACAGGTCGCGGTCATCGCACAGGGCCGCCACGTCGCGGACGTAGTGCCATCGGGCGAGCTGGACCGGCTGCACGAGACGATCGCCGTCCTGTCGGACACCGACCTCGTGCGCGACCTGCGGGACGGCTTGGCCGACGCCCGCGCTGGCAGGGTGTTCACCGCCGACCAGATCGCCGCTGACCTAGCCGCCCGCCGCGAAGCTGGCGAATGACCGACCCTGAACCGTACGAGGTCGCCTTCTCGCCGGCCGCACGTCGAGGTCTTGCCAAGCTGCCACTTGCCGCCGCCACGGCGCTGTTCGAGCACCTCACTGGCCCGGTTGCCGACAATCCAC
>DASXXM010000143.1:0-5261 GCA_036503065.1 Pseudonocardiaceae bacterium
GCCGCGACCGAGTCGCTGACCACCTCGCGCAGCGGCACCGCGGACAGGGTCAGCCGCAGCGCGCCCGCGGTGATCTTGGACAGTTCGAACAGGTCGTTGACCATGCCGGACAGGCGGGTCGACTCGTTGCTGATCCGGTACGCGTAGCTGGCGACCTCGCCGGGATGGACGACCAGGCCGTCGGACAGGGCCTCGGCCATCGCGCGGATGCCGGCCAGTGGGGTGCGCAGGTCGTGGCTGATCCACGCGATCAGTTCGCGCCGGGCTGCCTCGGCCGCGCGTTCCCGTTGCCGTGCCTGGCGTTCCCACACGCTGCGGCGGGCAATGGACCTGCCGAGCACGACCGCGGTCGGGACCGTGATCACCGACGTGGTCAGGCAGACCAGCAACGTCGTGCCCAGGACCGGGTTGAACATGAACCCGCTGACGCCGAGAACGCCGGACAGTTCGGCGCACAGCGGGACCAGCACCAGCACCGTCATGGACGCGGCGATGGAGCGCTCACCCAGCCAGCGCAGTACCAGCACGCCGAGCAATGCGATGGGCAGCGAGAAGGCCAGCACGTACGGGGCGATATCGATCAGGTCGGACACCATCGTGGTCAACCCGTCCGGTCGTAGCGGTAGCCGACGCCCCAGACGGTGGCGATGCGGCTCGGGCGGGCCGGGTCGGGTTCGACCTTCTCCCGCAGCCTGCGCACGTGGACCGTCACCGTGGACTGGTCGCCGAAGTCCCAGCCCCACACCCGCGACAACAGCTCCGCCCTGGTGAACGCCGTGCCGGCGTGGTTGATCAGGAACTCCAGCAGGTCGAACTCGCGGCCGGTCAGCGGCAGCGGCCGGCCGGACCGGCTGGCCCTGCGGGCCGTCACGTCCATCCGCAGGTCGCCGTCCACCAGTTCCTCGCGGGAGGGCGCGACCGGCTCGGCGTGGGTGCGGCGCAGCACCGACGCGACCCGCAGCACCAGCTCGCGGGGGCTGAACGGCTTGGCGATGTAGTCGTCCGCGCCCAGTTGCAGGCCGGTGATCCGGTCGTCCTCCTCGCCGCGGGCGGTCAGCATCACCACCGGGACCTGGCCGCGTTGGCGCAGCAGCCGACACACTTCCAGGCCGCCGATGCCGGGCAGCATCAGGTCCAGCACCACGAGGTCGGGCTCGGCGGTCGCGGCGATGGTCAACGCCTGTTCGCCGTTGCCGGCCAGTTCGACCTGGTAGCCGGCGTGTTCCAGGTAGCGCCGCACCACGTCCCGCACGTTCACGTCGTCGTCGACGACGAGGATCCGCTTCACTCGTGGCATCGGCCTCACCAACTCGTCAGCACCAGGTGGCCGACGGCGAGCGCGGTCACCGCCTGTGCCGCCAGCCACCACCGACGGGACACCACGGGCAGCAGGGCCGCGCCCGACACCAACCACACTCCGAACGGTAGCCAAATCCGTTCCACCTCCGCCTTGGACAGTCCGGACTTGTCGGCCACGGCCACGGCGAGCGCCGCCGCCAGCACGAGCCCGGCCAACGGTCGCAGTCGCTTGGCCCGGACCGGATCGAGGGCCGCCCGACGCAACGCGGGCGCCAACACCGGGCCAACGGCCACGGTCAACGCGGCCAGGTTGGCCCACACCCAGTAGTCGAACGGTCGGCTGCGGCCGAGGTCCTGGTAGTAGCGCTGGACGACCAGGTGGTAGCCGTCCAGCCACCAGAACCCGGCCGCCGCGAAGACCGCGACCACGATCCCCGCGCCGGCAACAGCCAGCGCCATCCCTCGCCAGTTGCGCCGCAACAGGCACACCACCAGCGCGACCGGCGCGATCAGCACCAGGCCGTACGACAGGAACATGCCGAACCCGAGCACCAGGCCGCCGGCCAACGACAGCAGGACACCCGCCATGGACCGCCGGGCACCGAGCGCGAGCAGCAGCACACCGACCGACGTGACGCCGGCGAACAGGCCGTCCGCCGAGATACCGAGGTTGACCGCGCCGGGAAACAGCACCGTGAACGGCAGCACCGTCCTGGCCGTTGCCTCGTCGGCGACAGCGCGGACCGTGGCCGGGACGGCGATCGCGGCCAGGCCGCCGACCAGCACGCACGTGATGCCGGCCCAACCACCGCCGCCGAGGCCGATCCGGTTCAGCCAGACGAACACCAGCAGCGCGCCCGGCGGGTGGCCGGACACCTGGGTGACCCAGTTGCCGGCGTGGTACCTCAGGATGTGGCTGGTGAACTGGTGCAGCATCACGCCGATGTCGGTGACCCGCGGCACGTCCCGCAGGTACTGGTCCGAGCTGGTGAACTGGCCGGCCAGGCCGCGCTGCCAGCCGTTGATCATGGCCAGCCCGAACGTCCACAGGACCGCCACGCCGTAGCCGAGCAGGCACAGCCGCCGCCACGCCAGCCGCGCGGCCAGTTCGGGTCCCCTGGCGACCACCAATACCGCGATCACCAGCACAACCGGAGTGCCGGGACCGATATGTGGCACGAAATGGCCGAACAATGGCGGCGCCCACGCGAATAGCCGACCGACGTCGTACCAGTGCCCCCATGTGATGACCAGCGTTGCCGCGGCCACCAGCGCCAGCGCCAGCGCGACGGCCGCCAGGTCGGCCAGAGTGCCGCTGCGCCGCTGCTGACCAGCGGTGACATTGGCGGCCGACGAGTCGACGATGAGCGTGTCGCTAGGTGGGACCACCGGCTGACCCTAGTGGCCGGCAAACGTTCGCGTCGGGCGGGATCGATATCCGTCAGAAGTTCGTAACACCCACGACCGTGTCATAAATCGGTAAGGCCGAAAGCCTGTTCGCCATTCACGCCAGCCCTTACGGTCATCGCGTGGACACCGAACGCACCACTGTAGACGTTGTGTTGCCCTGCCTGGACGAGGCTGCCGCGCTGCCCGGCGTGCTGGGCGCGCTGCCGCCCGGCTACCGCGCCGTGGTCGTGGACAACGGGTCGACCGACGGGTCGCCGGAGATCGCGGCCGCGCTCGGCGCGCATGTCGTGCTGGAGCGCAGGCGCGGTTACGGCGCCGCCGTGCACACCGGCATCGAGGCCGCCACCAGTGACGTTGTGTGCGTGCTGGACGCCGACGGTTCACTCGATCCAGCGGCGCTGCCGTTGCTGGTGGCCCGGGTGCGGGACGGCGACGCCGACCTGGCGATGGGCCGGCGGGTGCCGGTCGGCCGGGGCGCCTGGCCATGGCACGCGCGGGCCGGCAACGCCGTGCTGGCTGCCATGCTGCGCCGGAAGGGCCTAGATGTCCGGGACATCGGTCCGGCCAGGGCGTTCCGGCGGACGGACATGCTCGCGCTGGACGTGCGGGACCGCGGTTTCGGCTACCCGCTGGAACTGCTGTTGCGCGCGGCGGAGGCGCAGTGGCGGGTCGTCGAACTGGACGTGACGTATCGGCCGCGGACGGCCGGCACGAAGTCGAAGGTGTCCGGTTCGGTGCGCGGCACCGCCCGCGCGGTCCGGGACATGGCCGGGGTGTGGCGATGATGCCCGAACGGTTCTGCCTGCTGGTGGTGGCCAAGGCGCCGGTACCCGGCCTGGCCAAGACACGGCTGACCCCGCCGGCAACGCCGGAGCAGGCGGCCGACATCGCGGCGGCCGCCCTGCTGGACACGTTGGACGCCGTGCGGGACACGCCGGGCGCGGTCCCGGTGGTGGCGATGACCGGTGACCTGGGCTTGGCCTGCCGCGCCAACGAGATCCGGGCCGCGCTGGCGCCGATGACGGTCATCGGCCAACGTGGCGCGGACTTCGCCGACCGGCTGGCGAACGCGCACGCGGATGCCGCGTGGTGCTGTCCCGGCCTGCCGATCGTGCAGATCGGTATGGACACACCGCAGGTGACACCGGAGTTGCTGTCCGACACGGCGGCGCTGCTCGCGGACGCCGACGTCGTGTTCGGCCCGGCCGTCGACGGCGGCTGGTGGGCACTGGGCCTGCGAAATCCGTTTCACGCCAACGCACTGCGTGCCGTACCGATGTCGAGAGAGGACACCGGCGCGCGCACGCTGGCCGCACTGACCCGCCACCACGCCAACATCATGATTGCTGCCACACTGTCCGATGTGGATACCGTGGACGACGCGATATGGGTGGCCGAGCGGACGCAGACGACCCGGTTCGCCGCCGCCGTGGCCGCGATCACCCCCGTCGGGGTGCGCCGGTGACCGCGGTGGTCGAGCCCGCGCCGTTCGATCGAGCGCTGCGTGGCGAACGGTGCGTGCTGGAACTGGCCGGTGGTGACCGCATCGAGTTGCCGGTCGCCCGCTGGCACGCTCCGCCGGACCGCTTTGACGAGTTGTTGCTGGACCGCTGCACCGGCCACACGCTGGACGTCGGCTGCGGGCCGGGACGGCTGGCATCGGCGCTGGTCGAGCGGGGTGTGCCGGCGTTGGGCGTGGACGTGTCGCCGGTCGCGGTCGGGCTGGCCCGCCAGCGTGGCGCGGCGGCGTTGTGCGTTGACGTGTTCGGCCGAGTGCCGGCGGAGGGCCGATGGCAGCACGTGTTGCTGGCCGACGGCAACGTGGGCATCGGCGGCAACCCGACGGTGCTACTCGATCGGGTGGCCGCGCTGCTGGCGCCGAACGGCACGGCACTGGTGGAACTGGACCCGCCCGGCATCGGCCTGCGCGTGGACATCGCCCGACTGTCCCGTTCGGACGAGCCGTCGGACTGGTTCCCGTGGGCTCGACTGGCCGCGGACGCGGTCGGCGGACCGGCGGCCGCGGCGGGCATGCGGGTACGGGCGACCGTGGGCACGGCAGGCCGGTGGTTCGCCGAACTGGTCCGGCGATGAAACTCCCTGCGCCCAATTTTCGGTCCGAGACGCACCACCGATCGGTGACGTCCCGAGTCGGATTGTGGCTCGGCATCACGTTCACGGTGTGTTTCGTGACCGGGCTGCTCAGCCACGGCATCCAGCATCCGCCGTCGTGGTTCTTCTGGCCGAGCCGTCCGGTCAATCTGTACCGCGTGACGCAGGGTGTCCACGTGATCTCCGGGATCGCGGCGATTCCGTTGCTGCTGGCCAAACTGTGGACGGTGTTCCCGAAGCTGTTCAGCCGACCGGTGGCGCGTTCGATCGTGCACGCCATTGAGCGCGGCTCGATTCTGCTGCTGTCCGCGTCGGCATTCTTCGAGCTGGTCACCGGGATATTCAATATCTTCCAGAACTATCCGTGGCCGTTCTACTTCCCGACGATTCACTACGCCATAGCGTGGGTCGCGATCGGCTCGATCCTGGTGCACGTCGCC
>DASXXM010000144.1:0-5875 GCA_036503065.1 Pseudonocardiaceae bacterium
ACCAGGGTCACCGCGGCGGACGTGCACCGCGAGGGCATCGCGTCGGTCAGCGCGGCGGACATCGCGGCCGCCAAGATCCTCGGCCGCACGGTGAAACTGCTCGCGATCTGCGAGCGCGTCACCGCGTCCGACGGCGCGGAGTCGATCAGCGTCCGCGTGCATCCGGCGATGATCCCCAGGTCGCACCCGCTGGCCAGTGTCAGCGGCGCGTTCAACGCGGTGTTCGTCGAGGCGGACGCGGCCGGTCAGCTCATGTTCTACGGCCAGGGCGCCGGTGGCGCGCCGACCGCGAGTGCCGTGCTGGGCGATCTGGTCGCGGTGGCCCGCAACCAGCTCGCGGGTGGCCGGGGCTCGCGTGAGTCCGCGTACGCGGCGCTGCCGATGCGGCCGATGGGGCAGACCCTCACCCGCTACCACATCAGCCTGGACGTGGCCGACCGCGCCGGTGTGCTGGCGCAGGTCGCGGCCGTGTTCGCGGAGCACGACGTGAGCATCGCCGCGGTGCGCCAGGAAGGGCGCAGTGTGGACGCCAGCCTGGTCATCGTCACGCACGCCGCACCGGACGCGGCCCTGCGCTCCACGGTCGACAAGGTCGCCGGCCTGCCGGTGGTGCGGGAAGTGGTCAGCGTCATGCGGGTGGAAGGGGAACAGCCATGAACGAGGCCTGGCCGGGCGTGATCCGGGCGTACGCGGACCGGATCACGCTGCCGGCGGACGCGACCGTGGTCACGCTGAACGAGGGCGGCACGCCGCTGGTCGATGCGCCCCGGCTGTCCGAACTGACCGGTTGCCGCGTGCTGCTCAAGGTCGAGGGCGTCAACCCGACCGGGTCGTTCAAGGACCGCGGCATGACGGTGGCCATGACGCACGCCCTTGCCGTCGGCACCAAGGCGGTGATCTGCGCGTCCACCGGCAACACGTCGGCATCGGCCGCCGCCTACGCCGCCCGCGCCGGCATCACCTGCGCCGTACTGATTCCCAGCGGCAAGATCGCGATGGGCAAGCTGGCCCAGGCCGTTGCCTACGGCGCGCGCATCCTCCAGGTGGACGGCAACTTCGACGACTGCCTCGAACTGGCGCGCAAGACCGCGGCCCAGTTCCCGATCACGCTGGTCAACTCCGTGAATCCGGTGCGGATCGACGGACAGAAGACGGCGGCGTTCGAGGTCTGTGACGTACTCGGCCGGGCGCCGGACGTACACCTGCTGCCGGTCGGCAACGCGGGAAACATCACCGCGTACTGGCAGGGCTACCGGGAGTACGCCGCCGACGGAGTGATTTCCGACACCCCCCGAATGTTCGGCATCCAGGCCGCGGGCGCGGCCCCGCTGGTACACGGCAAGCCGGTCCGCGAACCGGAGACCGTCGCCACCGCGATCCGGGTCGGCGCGCCGGCGTCCTGGGCCGGCGCGGTGGCCGCGCGGGACGAGTCGGACGGCCTGTTCGATTCGGTCACCGACGAGCAGATCCTGCATGCCTACCGGCTGCTCGCGGCCCAGGAGGGCGTGTTCGTCGAGCCGGCGTCCGCGGCCGGGGTGGCGGGTTTGCTGGTCACCGCGGCCGACGGCCGGCTGCCGGCCGGTTCGCTCGTCGTGTGCACGCTGACCGGCCACGGCCTGAAGGACCCGGCCACGGCCCTGGAGGGCATGCTGGAGATCGAGCCGCTGCGGGTCGACCCGCAGGCGGTGGCGGGAGCGCTGAATCTGTCATGACGGGCGTGCGGGTCCGGGTACCGGCGTCGACGGCCAATCTCGGGTCCGGCTTCGACGCGCTCGGCATGGCGCTGGGACTCTACGACACGGTCGAGGTACGGCTGGCCGACCGAGGGCTGACCGTCACGGCCACCGGTCACGGCGCGGACACGGTGCCCACCGACGACACCCACCTGGTGGTGTGCGCACTGCGCGCCGCTACCGAGCGGCTCGACTTTCATCCAACCGGACTGTCCCTGAGCTGCGACAACGCCGTGCCGCACGCGCGTGGGCTGGGCTCGTCGGCGGCCGCGATCGTGGCCGGGGTGGCGGCCGGATTCGCGCTGGCCGGGCATTCGCCCCGAAACGGGTTGGCGCTCCAGGTGGCCGCCGAACTGGAGGGGCACGCGGACAACGCGGCCGCCAGCCTGTACGGCGGCCTGGTGATCGCGTGGCGCGACGGTGACGACTACCACGCGGTCCGCCTGGAACCACACCCCGACCTGCGGCCGGTCCTGCTGGTGCCGGCCGAGGAGTCGGCCACCAAGACCACCCGCGGCCTGCTGCCGGACAAGGTCCCGCACGTGGACGCGGCCTTCGCCGCAGGTCGGTCCGCCCTGGCCGTGCACGCGCTCACCCGCGAGCCGGCGCTGCTGCTGGCCGCGACCGCGGATCGGCTGCACCAGCACTACCGGGAGCCGGCGTGGCCGGCCACGTTCCGACTGGTGGACACCCTCCGCGCGGCCGGCGTGGCGGCGACGGTGTCCGGCGCGGGGCCGACGGTCCTCGCGTTCCCGACGAACGGGCGGTTGCCGGATCATCTCGATCCGGTTTCAATGTCGGGGTTTTCCGTGCTGCCACTGGCGATTGACCGGACCGGGGTAGTGGTGGAAACCGTCGCCTGAGGCACCTGCGGGAACAAACCGGTGGTCGACGAGGTTGTGGAAGAATGCGGCGCGCCGGGCCCCGTTGTTGCACCCGACGACAGTGGCGTCTACGCTCGGGGCAGATCAGTCACCGCGCGCACGGACGCCGGTGCAACTCCCAGGTTCTCAGTGGTGGGTAAAGCTGGGCCTGGGCCGCACTCCTGCTGAAAGGTGACCTCGTCTCGCGGCGGAGGTCAGCATTGGTAGGTACCCGATGGCCGTGGTGATCGAGCAGTTCATTGTCGGCGGCCTTTTTCGTCCATAGAAGTCTCCAACAGGCCGCCCGGCACTGGGCGATCTGTCGGTCCGCGTTCCGTCGGCCGGCAAGTCCGCTGGTTTACGTAGGAGGCGTGGGCCGGTCAGGAAGGACATGTGTGAGCAACACCGATCTGTTGAGCAGCGACGCGGCGAACGCGACTGCCACATCCTCTGATTCACAAGGCGGAGCCAACGGCACCGCACCGCGCAAGCGGGCCGGCCTGTCCGGCATGGTGCTCGCCGAGCTGCGGGAACTCGCCGGTCAGCTCGGTCTCTCCGGCACCGCCGGCATGCGCAAAGGCGACCTGATCGCTGCCATCAAGGAGCGGCAGGCGAGCGGTGCGCCGCGTGCCAACGGCCGAACCGCGCCATCCAAGGGGGGTCAAACCGAACTTCCCGTCGCGGCAGCCGCCCCGCCGGCCACCGAGCCGGTTCGGCAGGAGGCCCGCGAGGGCCGCGACAACCGCGCCGAGGCCCGTACGGCTCGCGACGACCGCGCCGATCGTGCCGAGACGGACACGAGGGACAACCCGCGGGAGAACACCCGCGACGGCGACCGCAACCGGCGTCGGCGCACCGCGTCCCGCCCGGCCGGCAGCCCGGACGGCGGCGGCCAGCGCGACAACGGTCGTGACGCCGGCCGTGACGTCGACGACACCGGTCCCAACCGCGACGACGTCCAGGGCGAGCGCCGCGACGCAGGCTCGACGACGCAGGAACGGGAGCGCACCGGCAACCGGAACGACCGCCCGCAGAGTGATCGTCCGCAGGGCGATCGCCAGGGCGACCGGCCGGCGAACCGGCCCGGCACCAGCACCCAGGACGACGAGGACGACCGCGGTGGCCGTCGTGGCCGCAGGTTCCGGGACCGCAGGCGGGGCCGGGGCCGGGGCGAGGGCGGTGACGTCCGGGAGACCGGCGGCCGGACCGGCGGTGGCAGCAACGACACCGAGATCCGCGACGACGACGTCCTGTTGCCCGTCGGCGGCATCCTGGACGTGCTGGACAACTACGCGTTCGTGCGCACCAGCGGTTACCTCGCCGGTCCCAACGACGTGTACGTCTCGCTCTCGCTGGTCCGCCGCTACGGCCTGCGCCGTGGCGACGCGATCACCGGTGCGGTGCGCCAGCCGCGCGACGGCGAGCAGCAGCGGCAGAAGTTCAACCCGCTGGTGCGGGTGGACAAGATCAACGGACTGGACCCCGACCAGGTCAAGGACCGACCGGAGTTCACGAAGTTGACGCCGCTGTACCCGAACGAGCGACTGCGGCTGGAGACCGAGTCGCACATCCTCACCACCCGGGTGATCGACCTGGTGATGCCGGTCGGCAAGGGTCAGCGCGCGCTGATCGTGTCGCCGCCCAAGGCCGGCAAGACGATGGTGCTCCAGTCCATCGCCAACGCCATCACCACGAACAACCCGGAGTGCCACCTGATGGTGGTGCTGGTGGACGAACGGCCGGAAGAGGTCACCGACATGCAGCGGTCGGTGCGGGGCGAGGTCATCGCCTCCACCTTCGACCGTCCGCCGTCGGACCACACGAGTGTGGCCGAGCTGTCCATCGAACGGGCGAAGCGGCTGGTCGAGATGGGGCACGACGTGGTCGTGCTGCTCGACTCGATCACCCGGTTGGGTCGGGCCTACAACCTGGCCGCGCCGGCATCCGGCCGAATCCTGTCCGGTGGTGTCGACTCGACCGCGCTGTTCCCGCCGAAGCGGTTCCTCGGCGCGGCGCGCAACATCGAGAAGGGCGGCTCGCTCACCATCTTCGCCACCGCGTTGGTGGAGACCGGGTCCACCGGTGACACGGTGATCTTCGAGGAGTTCAAGGGCACCGGCAACGCCGAGCTGAAGCTGGACCGCAAGATCGCCGACAAGCGGGTGTTCCCCGCCGTCGACGTCGACCAGTCCAGCACTCGCAAGGAGGAGCTGCTGCTCTCGCCGGACGAGCTGGCGGTCACGCACAAGCTCCGTCGGGTGCTGCACGCCCTGGACACCCAGCAGGCCATCGACCTCCTGCTGGTCCAGCTCCGCAAGAGCCGGACCAACATCGAGTTCCTGATGCAGGTGGCCAAGACCACGCCCGGCGCGGGCGACGACTAGTGACGCGGCGCACCCGGTGGCGGCGGGAACAAGCCGGCCACCGGGTGTGTTGACGTGCTTGTCAGCGCGTCTGGCAGACTGACAGGTCGAATCCGGCTCCGGTTCACCCCGGCTCAACCAATGGGGACCCGGCGGCCACTAGGAGAGGACGACACAGTGAGGACCGGAATTCACCCGGAGTACGTGGTCACCGACGTGACCTGTAGCTGTGGGAACACGTTCACCACCCACAGCACCAAGGCCAACGGTTCGATTCACGTCGAGGTGTGCTCGAACTGCCACCCCTTCTACACCGGCAAGCAGAAGATCCTGGACACCGGTGGCCGGGTGGCGCGCTTCGAGGCGCGCTACGGCAAGCGCAAGAAGTAACTTGAGCGACGGCGCCCGCAGGCGCACCCATCACGGGTGCCCGCGGGCGCCGTTCGTCTGTAATGAGACGGAGAAACAGTGACGAAGCCGGTACCGGAGGTGCTGGGCGCGCTGGTGGCCGAGCACGCCGCGTTGGAGCAGCGGCTCGCCGATCCAGCAGTGCACGGCGACCAGGTGCTGGCGCGCAAGCTGTCCCGCCGTTTCGCCGAGCTGGGTCCGGTCGTGCGTGCGATCCGCGAGGTCGAGTCCACCCGGGACGATCTGGCCGCGGCACGGGAACTCGTCGCGGAGGACCCGGGTTTCGCGGCCGAGGCGGACGCGCTCGCGCAGCGGCTGCCGGTCGCGGAGGCGCGACTGACCGAACTGCTGCTGCCGCGCGACCCGCACGACGGGTCGGACGTGGTGCTGGAGGTGAAGTCCGGCGAGGGCGGCGAGGAGAGCGCGCTGTTCGCCGGCGACCTGCTGCGGATGTACCTGCGCTACGCCGAACGCCGTGGCTGGCGCGCCGAGGTGCTCGACGGCACCG
>DASXXM010000145.1:0-2515 GCA_036503065.1 Pseudonocardiaceae bacterium
TCCAGCACGTAGCCCGGCTCCCTGGTGCGCAGCACCGGGGCGAAGCCGCACTCGGCCAGCGCCTGCCGGATGCGGGCGACGTGGCTGTGCAGGGTCTTGACCGCGGTGCGCGGCGGATCGTCGCCCCACAGCACGTCGACCAGCCGCGGTATCGGCAACACCGTGCCGGCGTGCAGGGCCAGCACCCCGAGCACCGCCCGCTGGCGAGCGCCGTGCAACCGCGCGGGACCGCCCGGACCGGACGCCTCGACCGGCCCGAGCACGCGCAGTCCGTCGGCCACAATGCCCCTTTCGCAGGTGAGGCGAGCCTATCCAGCCGCGGACCACGGGGAAAACGGCCGTTCAGACGATGTGACAACCCAGCCACAACCGGCCGGCCGCACGCTCGCGGAAAGCCGGTCCCATTCGGCCGGCGAAATGAAGGGAAGGTTATGTTTCACTTATTCGCCAGACGGCGCGGTCCGCTGCTGGTCACGGCACTGGTCGTGCTGGCGGCGTTCCTGACCACCATGCCCGCCGCGACCGCGGCACCCACCGCCCGGCATGCGGCACCGGCCGCCGGATCACAGCGGCAGAACGACGTCTTCATCCGCGACATCGTGGGCGACGGCGGCGCCGAGCCCGATCCCCTGTCGCCAATCTGGCACAGCCCGGATATCTGGGTGTGCAACCTGGCGCTCCCCCTGTGCGCCGCGCCCGGCGTCAACCCGATCGTCAGCCAGACCAACTTCGTGCGCGTCCGCCTGAACAACACCGGCCCCGGCGCGGTGAGCGGCACCGTCGCCACGAACTACACCCAGATGGGCGCGGCGGCGATCTGGCCGAACGACTGGAACATCCTGCCGAATGGCGCGTTCATCGGCGCTGCCGGCGTCACCGTGCCGCCTGGCCTCGGCTCCGCGATCGTGACCATTCCCTGGACGGCGGTGCCCGGTCCCGGCCACTTCTGCCTGTTGGCCAGGTTCCTGTCCGCGGCCGACCCGATGACGTTCCCCCTGGTCCCGAACACGGTGCTCGACACGATCAACAACAACAACGTCGCGTGGCACAACGTGGACACCGTCCAACTGGCCGGCGGCCAACCGGCCACCCGACCGTTCATGATCACCAACGCCACCGACAACGTCGTGCGCGCCAACCTGGTGATCACGGCGCCGACCGGGCCGTTCATCGGACCTGGGAAGCTGACCATCGACCTCGGGCCCGCCCTGGGGCAGATGTGGCTGGCGGAGGGGGCGCCCGGTATCGGCGTGCGGTCCGAGGGCGGGACGGTGGTGCAGATCCTGGATCCGAAACAGGCGGTGATCGAGGGGCTGCCGATCCAGCCGGGGGACCGGTTCCCGACGACGTTGACGTTCGTCGCGGGCGCGCCGGTGAGCACGACGGTGCTCGTCGACGAGACGGACTCCCAGGGCGCTGACCTTGGTGGTGTGGCTTACACGGTCAGCACCGGCTGACGTTGGGGGACGGCCCGGCCCGAGGGGGGCCGGGCCGCTTCACGCCGGTTCGTGCCGCAGCGCTGGGCGATCATCACCGCGATCATGAAACCGCCGACCGCAGCGTGTCCGTCGCCGGCCGAAATCCTTATCGGCTGAAACCCGCGGTCAGGCCGGTGAGGAGTTGGCGGCGACCAACGGCGTACAGGACCAGGATGGGCAGCGTGGTGAGCACGACGGAGGCGACGACGGCGGGCACGTTGACGCTGTACTGGCCCTGGAAGGTCCACAGGGCAAGCGGCAGGGTCCGCCGGTCGGGGCTTTGGGTGAGGACCAGCGGCAGCAGGAACCCGTTCCAGATGGTCAGTGCGTTGTAGACGGTCACGGTGAGAATGGCCGGCCGGGTCAGCGGTGCCGTCAGGCGCCACAGGATCGTCCACTCGGTGGCACCGTCGATGCGCATCGACTCGAACAGTTCCTTGGGGACGTCGCGGATGAAGTTGGCCAGCACCAGTACCGACAGCGGGATGGCGAACGCGATCGACGGCAGGATCAACGCCAGCAGGCTGTCGTACAGGTGCAGGCGGATGATGATCAGGTAGATCGGGATGATGGTGGCCTGTAGCGGGATGGCCAGGCCCATCAGGAACAGCGCGTTCATCGCCCGCAGGAACCGGCTGGGCCAGCCGCGCACGATGGCGTAGGCGGCCATGAGCGAGACGGTCACCGCGGGTACCACCGCGCCGACGGTGACCACCACGCTGTTGACGAAGTAGCGGATGAAGTCCGAGTCGATGACCATCCGGTAGTTTTCCAGGCCCGGGTCGCCGGGCGGCACGAGCGGATTGGTCGTGTAGTAGCTGCTCTGCGCCTTGAAGCTGGTGATGAGGATCCAGTACAGGGGTACGACCACGATGGCGAGCCAGAGCCAGCCGGCCAGACCGCCGAGCCAGTTGCGTTGACGGGCGACCTGACCGGTGCGGCGCCGGCGGTCGGCGGTCGCGACACGTGGTGGCCTGGTCAGGGTGGCGCTCATGTCAGGCACCTTCCAGCTGACTCGCCGCGGCGTTGCGGCCGCC
>DASXXM010000146.1:0-7569 GCA_036503065.1 Pseudonocardiaceae bacterium
ACCGGGATCGCGGTGTTCGGCACGGTGTTCCTCTCGTTGGTCAAGGCGTTCCCGTCGCATTCGGCGGCACGGGCGGTGTCGTCAGCCGACGCGCTGGCCACCACCGCCTACTGCCTGATCCCGCTGAGCGTGCTGGGCGCGGCGGCCGGAATCGTGTTGGCGCGTACACTTTCCAGGCCGTCTCCGGCAGCGGCCCAGCCACGATGACGAATTACTTCGGTAAATTACATTCGCTGCCGTAATCGAACCTTGACCCCTTGGGCAGCGTCGCTTTACCATTATTTCGGAAGGTTTCGAAACATTTTCGAAACGATGCGGCACCGTCTGTCAGATGCCTGCGGCCACACTCATGGACCGCGCCTGCACAAGGGTCAGAAGGAGCCTCGAAATGCCATTCGCTGTCCGCAGAAAGGCGGTCCTCGCGGTCGCGCTCGCGGCCGTCGTCGGCGCCGGTGTCGCGACGGTCGCCGCGGTCGGTCCGTTCCCGGCCCTGGCCGCGGGCGGCCTCGCGCTCACCGCGCCGGTGGAGGACGCGGGTGCCGGCTGCCCGGTCTCGCTGCCCGCATCGGTTCCCGCGAACGCCAAGTTACCCGATCCGTTCACCAGGCTGGACGGCACGCGCATCACAGCCAAGGCCGACTGGACGTGCCGGCGGGAAGAGATCCTGCAACTCGCCGAGAAGTTCATCTACGGCACGAAGCCCGCCAAGCCGGCCGGTGTCACGGGGACCGTCTCGTCCACCGGCATCACCGTCAACGTGACCGACCAGGGCAAGAGCGCCGGCTTCTCGGCGAGCGTCCAACTGCCCAGTGGTACCGGGCCGTTCCCGGCCGTCGTCGTCCTGGCCGGACTCGGCGCGGACACGGCCACCATCCTCGCCTCCGGTGTCGCCGTCATCAACTACGACCCCATGCAGGTCGGCAAGGAGGGCACACCGCGAAACGCCAAACAAGGCGCGTTCTACAGCATTTACGGTTCGTCCAGCAGCACCGGGCTGCTCATGGCCTGGGCATGGGGCGTCAGTCGAATCATCGACGTCGTCCAGCAGTCGGGCGGCAGCATTCTGAGGGCGGACGCGATGGGCGTCACGGGGTGTTCCCGGTTCGGCAAGGGTGCCTTCGTGACCGGCGTGTTCGACCAGCGCATCGCGTTGACCATGCCGATCGAGTCGGGTACCGACGGTGTGCCGATCCTCCGCGGGGTGCCCGGGGAGAGCGGCGCCCAACCGCTCGGCGAGGCATTCGGCGAGCAGCCGTGGGTGGGCGACGCGTTCACCTCCTTCACCGGCAGCCCGAACAATTTGCCCGTCGACACGCACGAAATGGTGGGCATGGTCGCGCCACGGGGACTGTTCATCATGGAGAATCCGCACATCGACTGGCTGGCCGCCAGGTCGGGGAGCGTGGCCGCCCTTGGCGGCGCCGAGGTCTACAAGGCACTCGGTGCTGGTGCCAACATCTCGTACTGGTCCGACGTTCAGAACGCCACCCACTGCGCCGTCCGGCCGGAATGGCAGGCCCCGCTACGGCAGAGCCTCCAGAAGTTCTTGCTGAACACGGGGAATCCCCCTGCCACGTTCCGGATCTCGAGCCTGAAGGCGGGCGACCTGTCCCAGTGGCGCGACTGGCAGACCCCGACCCTCGCCGACGGCCCGCCCACGACGACCGCAAACCCGACCAGCACCACCACAACCACGACCGCAAACCCGACTACCACCGGTAACCCGGCCGTGCTGTGTCGCGTCGCCGATGTCATGAACTCGTGGAACACCGGCTTCACCGCCAACCTGACGGTGACCAACACCGGCACGAGCACCGTCAACGGCTGGACCGTCGCGTTCACCCTGGCAGCGGGCCAGACCATCACCAACGGCTGGAACGCGACCTACTCCGCCAACTCCGGCGCGGTGACCGCCACCAACCTGGCGTTCAACGCGAGCATCCCGCCCGGCGGCATGGTCACGTTCGGTTTCCAGGCCACCCATACCGGCAACACCAGCACGCCGACCAGCTTCACCCTCGACGGCAACGCCTGCGCGACAGCCTGACAGACGAGTGGCAGGATCCCTCCCGACCGACCAGTCGATCGGGAGGGATCATGACGAGTGAGTTGCTGAACGCCGGACTGCCACCAGTTGTCGACCGCGCCACCTGGGAGGCTGCCCGCGACGCACTGCTGGCCAGGGAGAAGGCGCACACCCGCGAGGGCGACGCGATCGCCGCGGCCCGCAGGCGGCTGCCGATGGTCGAGGTCGACGCCACCGTGCCGCTGATCGGCCCCGACGGCCCTGTCCCGCTGCTGGCGGTGTTCGAGGGCCGCCAGCAGCTGGTCGCGTACTTCCACATGTGGCACGACGGCCGGTCCGCCGCCGACCAGTGCGAGGGCTGCACGTTCTTCAACGGTGACGTCCAGGAGCTGTCCTACCTGCACTCCCGGGACGTCACCTACGCCACGTTCGTCGACGGCCCGTACGACGAGATCGCCCGCTACCGCGACTTCATGGGCTACGACATGCCGTGGTACTCGGCACAGGATTCGGCGCAGCCGCTGCTGGCCGGGCGGTGGTTCGGCATCATCGCGTGCTACCTGCGGCAGGACGACCGGGTGTTCGAGACCTACTGGACCACCGGCCGCGGCGTCGAGACGATGACCAGCAGCTACGCCCTGCTCGACCTGACCGTCTACGGCCGCCAGGAACTGTGGGAGGACTCCCCGGCCGACTGGCCGCGACGGTGGGCCACCAACGGCGCGCAGTTCCGCACCGACGGACGCCCAACGTCACAGTGGTCCCGCCTGGCCGCAGGCCGTTCCGACAAGCTCTGACCGGACCACCTGGCGGAACCGCATTTGCCGACCGGGCCATGCCTGTCGTCTACTTGCGCCGGTATGTCCGTACTGTGCGGTAGTGGGAGGCAAGGATGACAAGCACCGTCACGCGGTGTGCACTGGTCGCCGCCGGTGTGGTGGCACTGGCCGCGATGCCGTTGACGGCCCAGGCGACACCGAGTTCGGGGGTGACGGGCACGATCATCGCGAAGACGACGATCGGCGGCAAGGACTACATCCTCCGGGAGATCACCATCGCCCCCGGCGGGTCCACCGGCTGGCACTTCCACGACGGCACGCTCTTCGGCGTGGTGGAGCGGGGCACACTCACCCACAACGAGTCGAACTGCGCGGTGGACGGCGTCTTCCACGCGGGGGACACGATCGTCGAGCCGAGCGGCGCCAACCACGTCCACATCGGACGCAATCTCGGCACGACGCCTCTGGTGCTGGAGATACTCTACGTAGATCCCGCGGGCAGTCCACTGTCCGAGGACGCACCCAATCCGGGCTGCGGCTTCCAGTAATCCGCAGCTCTCCGCCGCTCCCCGGCCGACTCGACGCGATCACCGGGATGTGACCACAATATCCTTCGTCAGGATGGGTGAACGGACAGTCGGGGCACGCGGTGGACGGCAGCAGGAACATGGTCCGGACGGTGCTGGACCGGCCGCACCTGCGGGCCGCACGGACCGCCTACCAGCGCTACTACCGCGCCGGCACGCACCGGACGGCCAGCGCGGCCGCGTACTACGGCATCCTGACCATGTTGCCGTTCCTGGGCCTGTTCTATCTGTTGCTGGCGCAACTGGCGCACACCGACCCGAATTTCCTGCGGTCCAGCCGGCGTGCGCTGCAGGCCAGCCTCGGGCTGAGCCCCGGCGTCGTGGCGAACCTGTACAGCGCGCAGGGCACCGCATCGCTGCGTTCCGTCCTGACGCTGCTCGGAGTGGTCGGGCTGGTGTATGCGGGCGTCAACTGGATGGATGCCGTCGAACAGGGAGTCTGGTCGGTGTGGCCGCGGGCGGGCGCGGCGAACTGGTGGCGTCGTTACCTGCGCCGGTGGGCAACGCTGCTGGTCACCCTGCCGGGCCTGCTGCTGATCGTGCTCGTCGCGGTCTTCGTCGGTCGCAGCCCCTACCGGCTGCTCATCGACGACGGGCTGCATTTCGGGCGGTTGACGGTGCTGCTGGGGGAAGTGGCCGCGTTGATCGCCACGGTCGTGCTCGCCGGGCTGCTGTGTTACGCCGCGTATCGGAGGGTGGGCACCGCGCCGCCTGATCCGCGCGTGCGACTGGCCGCGTTGCTGGCCGGTGTCGCCGTCGGCGGATTGGCCGCGATCGGCGCCTTTGCGTTGCCGTTGGCCCTGTCCAATCCGTACGGCATCGTCGTGGCGATTCTGGCCGTGATGTTGTGGGTCAGCGCGTCGGTCCGGGCGATGCTGGCGATGGCCGTCTGGGCCACCACCGGCGAGGGATGAGGTCGGTGTCAGCGGCCCTGCCACCGCGGTTTCCGCTTGGCGAGAAAGCTCGCCACCCCGTGCTGGAAGTCCTCGCTGCCGTACACGGTGCGTACGATGTCGTCGCCGTCGGGCAGGTTGGCCTGCCGGAGCCGCCGTATCGCTTCCTTGGCCGCCCACATGGTCAGCGGGGCGTTGGCCGCCAATCGGTCGACGACGCTCGCGGTGCGCTCGTCGAGTTCGACTTCCTCGCACAGCTCGGCCACGAAACCGGCGGCGTGCATCTCCTCGCCGGTGAACAGCCGCGCCCGCAGCAGCATGTCCATCGCCCGTGCCGGTCCCAGGTGGCCGACGACCAGTGCGTACGTGTCCATGGCAAGGCAGTTGCCGAGGGTGCGGGCGACCGGGATGCCGAAACGCGCGGATCGCGTCGCGACGCGTAGGTCGCACACCGCGGCCAGTGCGAAGCCGGCTCCGACGCAGAATCCGGCCACCGCCGCCACCGTCGGCACCCGCACGCCTGCCAGCCGGTCGGCCACGTAGCCGATCTTCCGCTCGTAGGAGATCCCTTCCGCGCCGCTGCGGAATTCGGTGAACTGGCTGATGTCGGTGCCGGCGACGAAGGCCGCGTCGCCGGCACCCCGCAACACCATCACCCGGATATCCGCATCGGTGTTTGCGAGCTCGCATGCCGCTGCCAGATCCGCATACATCTGCCAGGTCAGGGCGTTGCGTTGGGCGGGTCTGTTGAAGGTGACCCGCAACACGGGCCCGTCACGATCGACCAGCAGTTCATCCGACATGTGTCACATCTCCCCCGTTGGGCGGATCGGGTCGGCGGGGACGGCGACGATGCCGGCACCGATCAGCTCGTCGACCGCGGCCGGGTCGAAGCCGAACTCGGCGAGCACGGTTTCGGTGTCCGCGCCGAGCATCGGTCCCGCGCCGCCGCGTATCGCGGGTGTCGCCGAGAACCGCATCGGCGACCCGAGCTGGCGTACGTCGCCCATCGCCGGATGCGGGGCGTCCCAGAAGAAGCCGCGCCGGGTCAGGTGTTCGTCGTTGAAGACCTGCGCGGTGTCGGCGATGGGCGCGCACGGCACGCCCGCGGCTTCGAGTGCGGCGATCACGACCTCGGTCGTCCGCGCCGCGGTCACCGCTTCGATCGCCGGGATCAGCGTGTCGCGGTGACCGTGCCGTTCGTGCGCGTCGCAGTAGCGCGGGTCGGCCAGCAGCTCGGTCAGATCGAGCGCCGTGCACAGACCGGTCCACGTCGCCGGGGTGACCGCGCCCACCGTCACCCAACCGTCCGCGGTGCGGATCGCCTGGTAGGGCGCTGCCGACTGGTGCGCGGAACCCAGCGGCTCGCTGACCTCGCCGGTGGCGAAGTACCGGCCGGCTTCCCAGATCGCGCAGGACACCCCGGATTCGAACAGCGACACGTCGACG
Organism: Pseudonocardiaceae bacterium; assembly: GCA_036503065.1. Lineage (GTDB taxonomy): Bacteria > Actinomycetota > Actinomycetes > Mycobacteriales > Pseudonocardiaceae > DATEPR01. The sequence continues at coordinate 5,735 of DASXXM010000146.1, forward strand.
TGCTGGCCGGCACCGGTCGATTCGCGGGCGCGCAGCGCGCCGAGCACCGCGAGGGCCACGTACAACCCGCAGACGAGATCGCAGATCGGCACCCCGACCTTGACCGGATCGCCATGCGGGCTGCCGGTGATGCTCATCAGTCCGGAACGGGCCTGCGCCATGATGTCCAGCCCGGGCAGGGCGGCCAGCGGTCCGTCCTGACCCCAGCCCGACGCGGACACGTAGACGAGCCGCGGGTTGATCTCGCGGACCGTTTCGTAGTCGTAGCCCAGGCGCGCAAGGGCTCCTGGCCGCAGGTTGTGCACGAAGACGTCGACACCGGCCAGCAGCCGTCGTAGGACCTGCTTTCCCTGCCGCGCCTTGATATCCAGCGCGATCGAGCGCTTGTTCCGGTTGAGTCGGGCGAACGGGGAGCTCTGCCCGGCGATGTACGGGCCGACCGAGCGCACCGGATCGCCACCGTCGGGATGCTCCACCTTGACGACGTCGGCCCCGAGGTCGGCGAGTTGCATCGTACCGAAGGGCGCCGCCATGAACGCGCCGATCTCGAGCACGCGAACGCCCGCCAGCGGCGCGGGCGGGCGATCGTTCATGCGTTTCCTAATCACGCGATCGAGCGCTGCTGCGCTGCCTGCGCCATGGTGACGGCCGCGTTCCGCTGCACGAGTGTCGGCGGCTTGCACTTGAAGTACACGATGACCGCGGCGATCGCGCCGAGCGACGCCCCGAAGACGAAACCGCGGACCCAGTGGAACTGTGCGTCGCCGTACAGCGTGCCCGTCATGATCAGCGCGGCCAACCCACCGGCGAAGCTGCCGCCGAGGGCCTTCCAGGCATAGACCGAGCCGTAGTTCACGGCGTTGTTGTTCTCGCCGTAGTAGTCGGCGACCGCCGCCGCCGTCATCGGGAAGTTCGCGCCGGAAAGGCCACCGGACATGACCGCGCAGATCGCGAAGAGGATCGGTTGGTGGTTGAGTCCGGCGACCAGCGTCAACAGCTGGAAGATCACGTTCAGCGAGTAGGCGTAGGTCATGGTGCGGCGTCGCCCGATGTATTCCGACAGCCACCCGTAGAACGGGCGGAAACCGCCGTCGGCCAGTGCGAAGCCCGCCGCGCCACCCACCACGGCGGCCGCGCCGAGGTGCATCGCCGTGCCGAACGTGTAGTAGTACGCGACGCCGAACAATGAGCAGCCGACGTAGAGGGCGTACTGGATGGAAAGCCACTTGGCCTGCGGCGTATACCACATCTCCCGCAGGGTGTAATGGTCGATGGCAGGCGGGTTGCTCACCAGGTCACGAGCCGCGCGCCGGTTCTTCGCCCAGTTGAGCGGATTGACCTCCGACGGCCACCAGTTCTTGGGCGGGTCCTTCATGAGCATGCCGGCGGCGAAGATTCCGACGGTCATAATGGCGCCCTGTATCAGGATGAAGTCACGAACCGTGGTCGGGGACAGCGTGCCGACGCCGCCGCCGGTCGAGAAGCCGCCGACGGCCAGGATGAACGGCACCGACCCGTACGCCCAGCCGCCGTTGACGAACCCGGTGCGCCAACCCTTCTTCTCCGGGTACCACTTGGCGACGATGTTGATCGCACTGGAGTAGACCATGCCGGAACCGATGCCGCCGAGCGCGGCGTAGCCCACGTATGCCTGCCAGATCGTGGTGGAGTAGGCCGTGATGCCGTAGGCAACGATGCCGCAGACGATCCCGCCGATGATCACCGCGTAACGCACCGGAAGCAAGCCCTTGTTGCGGAGCACGCCGGTGCCGATCTGGACGAACGATTCGAACACGACGAAGACGGAGAACAGCCAGAAGACCGGTGCGCTGCCC
>DASXXM010000147.1:0-14642 GCA_036503065.1 Pseudonocardiaceae bacterium
GTGCAGATCACGCTGACCTTCGGCCCGCAGGGCACGCCGTTCAAGCCGAACCCGGCGCCGCTCACCGCGCCGGCCAAACAGCGCGGCCGGTCCTGGTATCGCGGCGACTGCCACCTGCACACGGTCTACTCCGACGGCCGCCGCACCCCGGACCAGCTCGTCACCGACGCCCGCGCCGCCGGCCTGGACTTCATGGTGTCCACCGACCACAACACGTCCAGCTCGACCCTGCAGTGGGGCGACGTGGCAACCGACGACCTGCTGATCCTCAACGGCGAGGAGGTCACCACCCGGTCCGGGCACTGGCCGGCGATCGGGCTGCCCGCCGGCCACTGGATCGACTGGCGCTACCGTTCGACCGAGCCGGGGGAGTTCCGGCGGTTCGTCGACCAGGTGCACCGGCTGGGCGGCCTGGTGACCGCGGCGCACCCGTTCGCGGCCTGCTTCGGCTGCACCTACGAGTACGCCTACGAACTCGCCGATCTGGTCGAGGTGTGGAACGGCCCGTGGACCGCGGACGACCAGCAGACCGTGGACCACTGGGACGGCCTGCTGCGCAGCGGACGGTGGATCCCGGCGATCGGTGACTCCGACGCGCACAACCCGGAGCAGATCGTCGCCCTGCCGCACACCGTGGTGTTCGCGGACAGCCTGCGCACGGCGGACCTGCTGGCCGGCCTCAAGGCGGGGCGCTCATGGCTGGGCGAGTCGGCGTCGGTCGACCTGACCTTCACCGCGCAGGCGGGCGGCCGGACCGTCGGCATCGGGCACCGGCTGGACGTGGACACCGGCACCCAGGTCACCGCAACGGTCACCGTCGGCGGGGTGCCCGGCACGACGGTGGCGATCCTGGACCAGTTGGGCGTCGAGCACAGCGAGGTCGTGCCGGACACCGGGCAGGCCACGGTTTCCTGGGTCACCTACCCGCGCTACAGCCGCTGGCTGCGGGTGGAGGTCCGCCGGCCCTCCGGCGGTGTCAACACCACCGTGCCCAACGCGATGGTCGCGCTGACCAACCCGATCTTCCTCGGCCCCGCCTGATCACTTCAGCGCGCCGGCCAGCAGCCCGCGCGTGAAGAAACGTTGGAGCAACAGGTAGACCGCGACGCTGGGCACCATCAACACCAGCGCCGCGGCCAGCTTGACTCCCTCGCTGAGGTCCTGGCTGGACTGCATGCTGGTCACCACCAGGTTCAGCGTGTAGAGGTCCGGGGTCGTCGCGACCAGCAGCGGCAGCAGGTACTGGTCCCAGATCATCAGGAAGCCGAACACGGCGCAGGTGCCCAGCGCGGGCCAGCACAGCGGCAGGATGATCCGGAAGAAGATGGCCAGGTCACCGGCGCCGTCGATGCGGGCCGCCTCCTCCAGTTCCGTCGGGATCGTCTTCATGAACGCGGTCAGCACGTAGATCGGCAGCGCCCAGCCGACCAGCGGCAGGATCAGGCCGCCGTAGGAGTTGATCAGCGTGCCGCCCGCGCTGAACGGGTTGGCGATCTTGCCCAGCACCAGGTAGGTGGGGATGGCGATGATCTCCTCCGGCATCATCAGCGTCGCCATGATCAGCACCATGACGACGCCGGCGCCACGGAACCGCTTGCGGGCCAACGCATACGCGGCCAGCGTGCTGACCGTGATCTGGAGGGTGAGTGCGACGACGACCACGATGACGGAGTTGAGCAGGCCGCGCCCGACGCCGAACCCCCATGCCTGGGTAAGGTTGTTCACGGTCGGCCTGCTCGGCCACAGCGCGACCTGCCCGAGCTGCACCTGCACGCCGTCGAACGCCGTCGCCACGAGTGTCCACAGTGGCATGACGAAGACGAACACGACGAGCGCGTACAGCAGCACCCGAACGGCACGCCGACTCGTCACACCGCGCGGCATCCGCAACCCGAGTGCGGTTCCCGAGTAGCTCATCGGGCCTCCACCCGAGCCCGCCACCAGCGCAGCAGCAGCGTGATGACGATGGTGACCACCAGCAGGAGCGTGGCGATCGACGACGCGTAGCCCAGGTCGTTGTTCTGCACGCCCGCGTTGTACGCGTAGGTGATCGTGGTCTCGGTCGACCCGGCCGGACCGCCGTTGGTCAGCACGTAGATCTCGGTGAACACGCGCAGGCCGCGGATCACGCCCAGCGTCAACACGATCGTCGTGATCGGCCGCAGGCCCGGCAGCGTCACGGCACGCAGCCGCTGCCACGCGTTCGCGCCGTCAATCGCGGACGCCTCGTACAGCTGCCGGTCGATCCCGGCCAGGCCGGCAACGAAGATCAGCATGTCGTAGGGCGCGCTCTTCCACACCTGGATGGCGATCACCGACGCGAGCGCGCTGCTCGGGCTGCTCAGAAACGGAAACGGCCCGAGACCGAGGTCACCGAGCAGGCCGTTCACCGACCCGTACCGGCCGGGAAACAACAGCGTGCCCCACAGTTCTGCGACCACGACCATCGCGGTGACCACCGGCAGGAACACCGCGGTCCGCAGTATCCGCAGGTGCCGTGCAGGCCCTTCCAGCAGCAGCGCCAGGAAGAACCCGACGAACATCGAAAGGCAGACCGTGGCCACGGTGTCGATACCGGTGTGCAGGATGGCGGTGCGCAGTTCCGGATCGGCCAGCGCCCTGGTGAAGTTGGCCGTGCCGATCCACAGGTTGCCCAGATACGGCCGGACGTTGAAGAAGCTGAGGTAGCCGCCCCACACCGTCGGCCAGAACTTGAACACGCCGATGGCCAACAGCGCAGGCGCCAGGAACAGCCACGGCGAGATCCGGAACCCGGCCCGACGCCGTGTCACCGGTTGCGGTGGGGCGTCGGGCCGTGCGTCCTGAAGCAGGGTCATCCGGCGAGCACGCCCTGCTGCTTCAGCAGCGTCGTGAACTGCCCACCCAGCGCGCGCAGGGCGGTGGCCGGGTCGGCGCAGTGCGCGACCATCGCGTTCAGCGCGTTCGACGTGGCCTGGCGGAAGGCGGGCCAGTTGGGCATGTAGTCGGGCTCGTAGTGGCCGGACTGCTGGTAGACCTGCTCGGCCAGCCGCCAGCGCGGGTCGTTGTTGTGCACCGCGGCGGCGTCGACCGTCCGGTTGACCGACAGCCGCACGATCGTCGCGGTGGGCGACGCGGTCATGCCGAGCTTCTGCGCGGTCGGGGTGATCATGTACTCGGCCAGCTGCTTCGCGGAGTCGGCGTGCTTGGAGCCGGCCATCAGGTAGATGTCGGTGCCCTCGGCCAGCGTCTGGGCGTTGACCGGGCCCGCGGGCGGGGCCACTGCCGTGTACTTGTTGCCGACCGCGGTGGTGTCCGTGGTGGCGTAGGCGTAGGGACCGGTGAAGTAGAGACCCGCCACGCCGGTGCTGAACGCCTTGTTGGTGTCCGTCGTGACGTTGTTCAGCGCGCCAGGTTGGACGACCTTGTTGGTGCAGAACAGGTTCTCGAACCACTGCGCGGCAGCCACCGCCTGCGACGAATCGATCGTCTGGGTGTACTTGCCGTTGCCCGCCGACCTGAAGTAGTCACCGCCCGCCTGCCACAGGAACGTGGACCAGTACCAGGAGATGTAGCCGCGGGTGGTCGAACCGGGCACCGCGATGCCGTAGGTGTCGGCCTTCCCGTTGGCGTCCGGGTCGCCCGTGGTGAACGCCTTGGCGACGTTGAGCAGGTCGGCCCAGGTGGTCGGCGTCTGGAGGCCGAGCTTGTGCAGCCAGTCCGTGCGCAGCAGCAGTAGGTTGGCCTGCGCGGAGAACGGGACGGCGTAGTAGTTGCCGTCGCTGCCCTTGGCCGAGGACCAGGACAGGTTGGTGAGCTGGTCGTTGCCGGCGATGGACGACTTGTCGACCTGCTGCAGGATGCCCTCCGAGCGGAAGGCGCCGAGCTGTGACGCGTCGTCGACGACGATGTCGGGCAGGTTGTGGCCGGCGGCCGCCGCGTTCACCTTGGTCTCGAAGTCGGTGAGCGTGGCGAAGGTGTTGACCTTGACCTTGGTCTTGACGGCGAAGGCCGCGAAGATGTCCTGGTACTCCTTCTGGGAGTCAGCGGTACCGCGGATCCACACCTCGAGCGGCCCACCACCCCCCGATGACGACGCTGCGGGGGTACTCGCGCATCCGGCCATGACCGTTGCCGCGGCCATGGCCGCGGCAACGGCGGCGACGAGGCGTCTCGCGTGCATGCTCACTCATCCATTCATCAGTGTGAACAATAGACACGGATATGAATTGACGTGACCCTACGTCCAGTCGGCGGGCCAGGCAATCGCTGATCGTCACGGTCCGGTAACACCCGGGTCACGCTAGCGCTCGTATTAGTTCATGTGAAAAACTAAGAGCTGGACGTGACCGACGAAGCTCACGGAACAGGAGCAGTCGTGAAAAGGCCACAGATCATCTTACGGGCGGTCGCCTGCCTGGCTCTTGCCATCGCCGTCTGGTTCGGCCAACAGGCGTTCTGGTCGCCCGCCGCGCCCGCCGCCACCGCGTGGACCGGGACATGGGCGGCCGCGCCACAGAGCAGCGGCACGACGTTCGCGCAGCAGACCCTGCGCCAGATCGTGCACACCAGCATCTCCGGCTCCACCGCGCGGATCCACCTGTCCAACGCGTTCGGCAACCAGCCGGTGGCCATCGCCGACGTGCACATCGCGCAACGGACCTCAGGTTCCAGCGTCAACACCGGCACCGACCGGACGGTCACCTTCGGCGGCCAGACCAGCACCACGATTCCCGTTGGTGCGGCCGTGGTCAGCGATTCCATCGCGTTCGCCGTGGGCGCGCAGTCGGACGTGGCGATCAGCGTGTTCCTGCCGCAGGGCACCGGCCCGGCAACGTTCCACCAGGTCGGCAACCAGACCAACTTCGTCGCGTCCGGCGACGTCAGCGGCAACGGCAGCCTGGCCAACCCGGGAACCCTGGGCAGCTACTACTTCCTGACCAACCTGGACGTGCAGAACACGGCCGCGGCGGGCGCCGTGGTGACCCTCGGGGCGTCGATCACCGACGGGATCGCCTCGGCGTCCGACGACAACCGCCGGTGGCCCAACGATCTCGCCGCCCGGCTGCTGGGCTCCGGCCGGACGGTGGGCGTGCTCAACGAGGGCATCAGCGGCAACCAGCTGCTGCGTGACGGCGCGGGCCAGAGCGCGCTCAACCGGTTCAGCCGGGACGTGCTCAGCCAGCCGGGGGTGCGTTGGGTGATCTTCTCCGACGATCCCATCAACGATCTCGGCTCGAACAACCCGCCGCCGTCGTCGGATCAGCTGATCAACGGTCTCAAGCAGTTGATCGCGCAGGCGCATCAGGCCGGTATCCAGTTCCTGTGCTCCACGCTGACGCCGTACAACGGTTCCGGCGGCTGGACGTCCCAGGGCGAGACCGAGCGCGGCGCCATCGACGCTTTCATCCGCGGCGCGGGCAGTGGCTGTGACGCGATCGTGGACCAGGACACCGCGACGCACGACCCGGCCAATCCCATCCGATACCTGCCGTCCTTCGACAGCGGTGACCACCTCCACCCGAACGAGGCCGGCCTGCAGGCCATCGCCAACGCGGTGAACCTGAACCAGTTCGGCACGACCACGGCCACACCGGTGATCAGCCTGCGGGCACACGCCAACGGCATGATCGTGACCGCCGACAACGCGGGCGCATCCCCGTTGATCGCGAACCGGACCGCCATCGGCACCTGGGAACAGTTCGACGAACTCGATCAGGGAAACGGCAACATCGCCCTGCGAGCCCACGCCAACGGCAACATCGTGACCGCGGAGAACGCGGGTGCGTCGCCGCTGATCGCCAATCGAACCGCGGTCGGGCCATGGGAGACGTTCCAGCTCATCCACAACCCCGACGGCAGCATCAGCCTGCGCGCCATGGCAAACGGCAACATCGTGACCGCGGAGAACGCCGGCGCGTCCGCGTTGATCGCGAATCGGACCGCCATCGGCACCTGGGAGGAGTTCGACCTGATCAACGACTGACGTTGATGTTCGACAGCGTCCCGATGCCCGGCACCTCGATCGTGTCGGGCATCGGGACGCCGCCGAAGGCAGGCTCGAAGCCGAACAGGCCGGACAGCACCGCCTCGGCGACCGCCACGCCGGCGATCGAGTCCCGATTGGACACTCCGTCCTCCGCAACCCGTACCCGCGAGCCGACGATCTCCATCGCCTGCCCCCAGAGCCCACCCGACGCGGACGCATGCACCACGCTCAACAGCCGCGCCGCCAGATCCGCCCGCCCGAGCTTCGCGAGACCGTGCGCGGTAACGCCGGGCCACGCCGCGAAGGCACCCGCGGCGCCATGATCGGGCCGATCGGCCAGCCGCGCGGCCGGATCGTCGGGCGCCAACGCCCGCATCCAGGTAGCCGCGAGCAACTTGTCCGACACGAACCGAATCATGGCCTCCCGCTGCGGCGCACCGAGATCCGCGTGCAGATACGCGGCGACCAGTCCGAAGTCAAGACAGTGCCCGATCGACTCGGTCGACGTGGGATGCCTGATGTCCCAACGACCGTCCGGCCGCGCCAGTCCGATGACCGCTCGGGCCAGCGCATCGGCGTCGCGGTCCGCGACCACGGCGTCGTCGGGACGGCCACGCGCCCGAAGCAGCCCGGCGAACGACCGCATCATGCCGACATAGGCCGCATTGAACGACGCCACCACGTTGACGTAGTTGGGCACACATTCCAACAACAACCAGGGATCCGACCCGAAATCGGCCAGCACGCCACCGCTGCGCCTGGCCACCCAACCGTGCGCGAGCCGGTCCAGGTGCGCGAAGACCGTCCGGGAACCGGCGAGCTCGTCCAGGAAACCATGATCACCGGTGATGCACACGTAGTGCTCGACCAGTCGGAACAACGCGTAGTGATTGGCGACGTAGTCGTTGCCGAGCGGGCCGCCGTTCCTGGTGTCGAAACCGAACGAACTGTCATACGGCCCGCGCAACGCCCGCCGCAGCCAGGCTTTCATGCCGACCGGTTCCAGCAGCGCGTAGACGCGGCTCCACTCGGCGTGGTCCCAGAAGAACGTCGTGGTCGGGCCGAGCCGGGGGCCGCCGGTCAGGAAGACCGGCTCGGCACTGATCCGGGTGTTGCGCAGGTAGAGCGCCAGCAGCGCACCCATGTAGTACGACTTCGCGATGCCGGGATCTTCCGCTTCGAGAACCGGGAGATGCCCGCTGAAATGCGGGTTTCCCGGTGTGAACATGCTGCGCCACAACTCCCGGAACCGATGCTCGGCACCGGCGAACGCACCAGGGAAGTCCCGGGCGGCAGCGGCAGCGGCCGTTGCCACGTCGACCGCGTCACGCCCGTACGCGCACGCGATGCCGATCGACCGAGTCTCCCCGGCCGCCAACCGCAGGGTCCAGCCGGCACGGGCTCCCGCGCCCAGTTCGTCCAGCGCGTCGGGGATCGTGTCGAAGGCGTAGCCGGCCCGTGCGGGTGAACTGCCGTCGGCGATGTGCACGAGGGCACCGTCGAACAGCGACTTCCACCTCGGCGAGACCGACCAGTGCCGGGTGGCCGCGACCGGCGCTCCGTCCAGGCGCATGACGACACGCTGGTGGTCGAGGGCCAGGGCGACGGTGTACCAACGCCCGACCACGATCTCGTGCGCCGCGTACTCCTTCTCGCCCGCGATGCCGAACCACAGCCGGCCCGCGTCGACGCCGAGTTGGAGGGAGTCGGGATGGTTGCCGTGGGTCAGCACGATGCCGGTCTGATCGGCCTCGTCCAGCCGAAGTTCGAGTTCGACCACCTCGCCCGCGCGCAGCTCGAAGCTGTCCAGCACCACCTCGCTGGACCGGCCGAGCACGAACTCCGCGGCGGCGAACTGGTCGCCATGACGCAGCCGCCGCACGGTCGCGACGGCGCCATCCCGGTACGGATACACGGTGTCCGTGCTGACGTGCCGGGGGAGTTCGTAGGCCAGCGACATGGCGTCGGTGTCGGCGTCGCGCTGGATGCCCGGCAGTCGGGGCCTGCCAAGGCGCAGGCGCCGCGGACCCGGCCCGAGCAGGTACGGCGAATCGTCCCGGGTGGACGCGCGGATTCGCTCCAGCGTCATGAAGTCGTGGTAGTTGTCCGCGGTCCACGGCACGTCGTAGAGCCAGCCCCACCCGGTCTCCGTGTGTGCGACCATCGCGAACAGATCCTGCGACAGCAGATGGGAGACGGCATGATCCGTGGTGTTGGTGACGTCTATCCGCCATAGCAGCAAGTCCTGTGCCAGCACCATTCTGGTGTCGGTGTGCACGCGCACGGCGTCCGTCGCGTGTTCGCGCCGCACACCCCACGGCTGCCACCGGAATCGCTGCGTCGGCAGCGTCGCGCCGTCCAGCCGCAGCACGCCGGTGTGGTAGCCGAACGAGTACGGCGGCGCGGCCAGCCACGACAGCGAACTCAGGTCGTGATTGACGTGACCCTGGCCCCACTGGTTGCGCAGCGACGGCAGGTGCGCCAGGTCGGCCGCGGCCATCCAGTCGCCCGCGACATCCGCCAACTCCGGCACGCCGCTCACTTCGTCGATCCCACGGTCAGACCCGCGATGAACTGCTTCTGCATGGCCAGGTAGCCGACGACGGGAATGATACCGGCCAGGAACATGATCCCGAAGAGCTGGCCGTAGTCCATCTGGAACTGTCCGATCGAGAGGTAGAGCCCGGTAGTGATGGTCTGACCCTGCAGCGGACCCAGGATGAACAGCGGGTTGAGGAAGTCGTTCCAGATCCACAGCGACAGGAAGATCGCGACCGTCGCCGTGGCCGGCCGCATCAGCGGCATGATGATCCGCCACCAGATCCGCAGGCTGCTGGCGCCGTCCATCCGGGCCGCCTCCACGATCTCGCTCGGCACCGCACGCATGAACCCGACATAGACGAACACCGCGAACGACAGGTACCCACCGCCCACATTGGACAGAATCAGCCCGGGATACGTGTGGTCCAGCCCGACGAGCGTGAGGATGTGGATCGTCGGCAGGAGCACGACCTGCGGCGGGATCATCAGGCCCGCGGCCAGCATCGCGAGAATCGCGGCCCGCACGCGAGTCCGCCGACGCGAGATGTAGAAGCTGAGGGCCGAACCCAGCGGGATCAGCAGCAGCACGGAGCACACCACGACGATCACCGAGTTGCGCAGCCCCAGTTGCAGCAGGCTGTCCGGCCGGTTCAGCGCCGTCGACAGGTTGCCGAGCGTCGGATGGACCGGCGGCGCGGCCGGGCTGCTCTCGATGGCGCCCTCGGTCTTGAACGCGTTCACGATGGTCAGGTAGATCGGACTGACGAACACCACGATCGCCACCACGGCCAATGGCAGCCGCAGTTGTCGCCGGGCGGTCAACGCCGTCACATGCCCACCTCCCGACGTCGCAACAGACCGGTCACGGACAGGGCGATGACCGCGGACAGCAACAGCAGCGCCATGGCCACGGCGGAGGCGTAGCCGAACCGGTCGCTGGTGAACGCCAGCTTGACGATGTACTGGGCGGTCGACTCGGTGGCATTGGCCGGCCCGCCGGAGGTCAGCACCGTGATGATGTCGTACAGCTTCAGCACCGTGATCAGCGAGATCGTCACGCTGATCGTCGTCGCCGGCGCGACCATCCGCAGGGTGATCATGCGGAACTGCTGGCCGCCGCTCGCGCCGTCGATCGAACTGGCGTCGTAGAGCTCGGGCGGGATGTGCTGCAGCGCCGCCAGATACACCACCGTCGTGAAGCCGGACAGCACCCACGACACCACGATGCCGACCGACAGCATCGCCATGTGCGGCGTGCCGAGCCAGTCGACCGGCCGCCCGATCACGCCGATGTGCAGCAGAACGTTGTTGAGCAGGCCGTTCTGCGTCAGGATCGTCTTCCAGACGAAGCCGACGATCACCCCGGAGATCACCTGCGGCAGGAACGCGATCGTGCGCAGCATCCGGTAACCGAGGTTGGTGCGGTTGAGTAGCACCGCGAACGCGACGCCGAGGACGTTCGCGACGACCGTCACGCCGATGGCGAGCAGCAGCGTGAAGCCGACGGTGGCGTGCAGTTCGCTGTCGTGCACCATCTCCCGGTAGTTGTTCAGCCCGACGAAGTTGCTCTGTGCCTTCAGCGGGTTCTGGTCGGTGAAGCTGCTCCGCAGGCTGAGCAACACGGGCACCACGATGAACACCAGGTAGAGGCCGAGGCTCAGCGCCGCGATGACGCCGAGACCGCCGTCCTGCCGGATGCGACGGAACGGTGTCCGCGCGGCGACACCGGGCCGGGGCGACCGTGCGGTGGAGGTCACCCCGACGCTGGGCGCTCGAGTGGATGTCATTGGGTCGCGGTGGCCCAGTCCTGATCCAGCTTGGTCAGCTGCCCCTGCACGTCCGATGTGTTGAACAGCGCCTGTGCCGCCGCGTAGAAGTCGTTGTTGAGGGAGCCGGGCATGGCGTCGTCGCTCGTCGCCCAGCCGACCGCGCTCACCTTGGTGTTCTTGTCCGTCACGTAGGCGTAGGACGTGGTGAACACCGGACTCACGGTCACGTGGTAGTCGGCCAGCGTCCGGCCCTTGAGCATCGGGAACGCGCCGTCGCCCTCGATCAGGGCCTTCAGGTTCGCCGGCGCGAGCGACCACGCCTGCGCGAACCTGGTCGCCGCGGACAGGTTCGGCGCCTTCGCGCTGATGGCCATCGAGCCACCGACCGCGAACGGGATGACCAGCGATCCGTCGTCGGTCGGCCACGGGAACACGCCGATGTCGTTCCACTGGTCCTTCGGGACCGAGCCGAGATACCAGCTGCCCATCGGGTACATCGCGGCCTTGCCGGCGTTGAAGTTGGTGATGGAGTTGGCGTAGCTGACGTTGAGCGCGCCGTCCTCGAAGTATCCCGACGTAACGAGCGTGCGCACCTTGGTCGCCGCGGCGACGACGTCCGGGTCACCGAACTTGACCTTGTTGGCGAAGCGGTCCTGTAGCCAGGTCGGGCGCTTGCCGAGGACGTCGGCGCTGAGCGCACCGGTCAGCGGTATGCCGGCCGCGAACGGGTCGTTGCCACCGAGTTCGATCGGCGTGATGCCGGCCGCCTTCAGCGCCGCGCAGTCGGCCAGGAAATCCGACCACGTCTTCGGCGGCTGGATGCCGGCCCGCGTGAAAAGTGACCTGCGGTAGAAGACGAGTGGGATGATCTGCGAGTTGGTCGGCGGGATGTAGACCTTGCCCTTGATCGCGTTGCCCTGCGGCAGCAGGAAGTTCGCGTTGATCCAGGACTGGTCGTACGGCTGGAGCAGGCCGGCCCCGGTGTACTGCGACGGGGTGATGGACTGCAACAGGTCCGGGAACTGACCGGATGCCTCGAGTTGCTTGGCGTAGGTGTCGCGGTCGGTGTTCGGCGTGACGACCTGCCTGATGGTCAGGCCCGGCACCGCCTTCGTCGCGACCGCGATCGAATTCTTCCAGAATGTCGGAGTCAGGCTGGGCGAGTTGAAGGTCATGTAGGTCAACGAGACCTGATTCGACGACCCACTCGATGACGTGCTCGTACATGCCGCGATCAGCAGCAGCAGACCTGCGGCGGCGGCCGCGGCAGCGCTCTTTCGATACATGGCGTCCCTTGCCGTGACGAGAAGATAACGTTATCTTCTGAGTTACAGTAGGGTTTCGCGACGACGTGTCAAGGGCTCCCAAGGTCACAAACGGATCTCGGCAACGGTCGCCACCACACGAACGAGAGGACGCCGCGTGTCCCATCCTGGAGGCGGCCCACCCCGGTCGCGACGTCCCACGATGGTGGACGTCGCACGGGAGGCGGGCGTCGCGCTGCGGACCGTGTCGCGCTTCGTCAACGGCGATCCCACGGTCGGCGACGAACTGGCCGCACGCGTCCGACAGGCCATCGAGACACTCGGGTTCCAGCCCGACGAGCGGGCCCGGCAACTCCGCAGCGGCAAGACCCGTACGATCGGCGCCGCGGTACGCAACATCTCCGACGCGCACCCGGTCCTGCGGGCGGTCGACGACGCCGCACGTGCCGTGGGGATGACGGTCGTCGCGATGTCCACAGAGGACGACGAAACCCGCGAGCGCGAGGCGGTCATCTCCATGTGCCGGCGGCGCATGGACGGCATCATCATCGAGCCGATCGCCGACAACCACCAGTACCTCAAGCCCGAGATCGACTCGGGCCTGCCCGTGGTCGCGTTCGACCGCCCGGCCACCGGCGTCAACGTGGATACGGTCCTGACCGACAACCGCGGCGGCATCGTGCTGGCCTTCGAACACCTGGTACAGCACGGACACCGAAGAATCGCCTACATCGGCGACGACGAACGGATCTACACCGGCCACGAGCGCGCCATGGCCTTCCGCGACTGCATGGCCGAACACGGCTTCGCGCTGGACGGCATGGTGCATCCAGGACCCATCGAACCGGCACGGATCGCCGCCGCCCTGGCCGGCGTCCACGGCGTCACTGCCCTGATCACGGGCAACGTGTCCACGACGATCGCCGTCATCCGCCATCTCGGGGCCGACTTCGGCGCCACGGCGCTGGTGGGCTTCGACGACTTCCCACTGGCCGACATCCTGCGTCCCAGCCTGACCGTTGTCGCGCAGGGCGAGGCCGAGATCGGCCGGACCGCCGTGGACCTGTTCCAAGCTCGACTGGAGGACCCGGCACGGCCGGTCCGGACGATCACCGTCCCGACAAAGCTTATCGTGCGCGGCTCAGGCGAACTACCACCGTAAACGACTCAGAAAGGCAGCGTAGCCATGAGTCTCAAATTACCCGGCAGGCGTGTACCAGCTGCGGCGACCGCCGCACTACTGGCGTCCGCCGTCATCGTTGCGACAACATCCCAACCGGCAACGGCGGACTCGATCACCGCGAACCAGGCAATGCGAATAGTCCAGCAGTACACCGGAGTCTGGAATTCGCCGCCCACCAACCTGAACAGCGGCGAGACAGTAGACGCGCCGTTGATGGGCAACGGCGACGTGGGCGTGGCAATGGCAGGCTCGATCAACAACCAGACGTTCTTCATCGGCAAGAGCGACTTCTGGTCATCAACCAGCCACGCCATCAAACCACTGGGCCGCATAGTCGTCTCGGCAGCCGGCCTCAACGGCTCGTCCTACCACGTAGTACAGGACATAGCCCACGCGGAAGTACGCGGCACCTACACCCTCAACGGACAAACACTGGACACCACAAGCTGGATGGACGCGAACACCAACCTGTTCGTCACGCAGTTCAGCCTGACCGGCGGCAGCACCCAGAACATCGGCATAACCCTGCAGAACGGCACAGGTGGCACCCCCACGACGGCCACCAGCGGCAACGACCTGGACGCCGACGTGGTGGCGGACACCGGCGCCAGCGGTGACCCACGAGCCCGCATCGCGGCACGCACGATCGGCGACAGCCAGTCGATCACGGCCAACAAGATAACGTTGTCACTACAGCCAGGCACCACGTCGACACTGGTAGCCGCAGTCGTGAGCAACATCGACACGTCCAGCTACCAGAGCACCGCCGACTCGATGGTCAACAACCTGACCCAACAGGACGTCGACAACCACAACGGTTCACACCGGAGTTGGTGGTCGGGTTACTGGAGCCAGAGTTTCGTCGAGATCCCCAACAAGGCGGTGGAAAAGGGCTGGTACGGCGCCCTGTACCTACTGGGCAGCATGTCAAGGGCCGGCAAGTACGCGCCCGGCCTGTGGGGCACCTGGATTCCACAGAGCAACATGAACTGGAACGGCGACTACCACACCAACTACAACTACGAGGCCGCGTTCTATCCGGCCATGTCGAGTAACCACATCGCGCAGATGGCCAACTACGACCAGCCGGTGCTCGACTGGCAGTCGAGAGGCCAACAACTGGCCTCCCAGAACGGCTTCTCCGGCGTGTTCTACCCGGTAGGGCTGTCCCCGAAGGGCACCAGCGCGGACACGAGCCTGCACAACCAGAAGTCGAACGCGGCCTATCTCGCCAGCGACATGATCATGCGCTTCGAGTACACAAGGGACACGGCCTACGCGAACACGGTCTACCCATGGCTCAAGCAGGTAGGCCTCTTCTGGCAGAACTACCTGACCTTCGACAGCGCGAACAACCGCTACGTCATCAACAACGACGCACCCCACGAGGACCAGGCCTTCCCGCAGACGAACAGCGGCATGTCACTGGGCCTGGTACACCTACTGTTCCAGGGCCTGATCGACATGAGCACAGCGCTCAACGCCGACGCAGGAACCAGGGCAACCTGGCAGAACATCGAATCCCACCTGAGCGCCCTACCCACGATGTCCCGCAACAACCAGACAATCCTGAGGGAAACCGAGGTCGGCAGCGACTTCGCAGACGACGGAAACGACATCGACACCCAGTCGATCTACCCAGGCGGCCTGGTAGGCCTGGACACAACAGGCGCATTGCCCCAAACCGCCCGAAACACGATAGGGCAGCTCACCAACGCCTGGCACGGCGGCAACGCACCAGCAACGTTCTACGCGGCGGCGGCCAGGGTCGACTTCGACCCGAACACCATCCTGAGCAACCTACAGAACGAGGCGACGAACCAGAGCTACAACAACATGGCGGTGCACCACAACGGCGGCGGCGTGGAGAACCTGAACGTGGTCCCAGGCGGTCTGAACGAGATGCTGTTGCAGTC
>DASXXM010000148.1:0-21091 GCA_036503065.1 Pseudonocardiaceae bacterium
TCACTGTCACCGCTGACAACGGCGAACACATACTGAACCAACCCTCACAAGCAAATCTATCCGAAGCATTGATCACCAACTATCTGATGCGTCCCGACGAGCGATTCGGCCCGCTTGCCCGTCAACAGCAATTCCTAGAGGCGCTCAGCGCCCCATCTGACAGTGGCAAGAAGAAGGGCCGTATCGGTGTCGACTTCGGTTCGGTCAGCCTCTGTCACGTGGCCGCCGGTTTCACTGACGCAACCATCGAATTCGCAAAGGGCTTCGCGATCTGGGACCTGTCTCCAGGCCACTACATTTTGCATGCAGCGGGTGGCATCGTCATCGACCTCCACGGAACAGTTATTCCGCTCGACTACCAGTTCGGCACGCTCACCGACATTGCTACTGCCATGAACACGCGCCGGAAATTCATTGCCGCCGGTAATGCCAAACTCGCGGACGAAATTCAGGCGACGCTACGCGCGTAGCGCAGACCTGGTGCACACTCGGTCCGTGGATCTGCCCGCGGACCTACCCGACCTGCCCGTCCGTGCCGTGCTGGCGGAGGTCGTCGCGGCGCTCGCCGGCCACGGCACGGCCGTCCTGGTCGCGCCGCCGGGCACCGGCAAGACCACGATCGTGCCGCTGGCCATGGCCGCCGCCATGGACGGCCGGATCGTGGTCGCGGAGCCGCGGCGGCTGGCGGCCAGGGCTGCTGCGAGTCGGATGGCCGAACTGCTCGGCGAGCCGGTCGGTGGCACCGTCGGCTACGCGGTGCGCGGCGAGCGCCGCACGTCGAAGGCAACCCGGATCGAAGTGGTGACCAGCGGACTGCTGGTGCGACGGCTCCAGTCCGACCCGGAACTGGCCGGTACGGCCGCCGTGCTGCTCGACGAGTGCCACGAACGGCACCTGGACGCCGATCTGCTGCTGACCTTGCTGTTGGACGCGCGCGGCGGGCTGCGCCCGGACCTGCGGTTGCTGGCCGCGTCGGCCACCGTGGCCGGCGAACGGCTCGCCGAATTGCTCGGCCCCGGCACGCCGCTGGTGCATGCGACCACGAGGACCTACCCGGTCCAGCTCGTGTACGTGCCGCCGGCACGTGCGGAGCGGATCGAGAACTGCGTGGCCAGGACCGTCCGCATCGCACTGTCCGAAACGGACGGTGATGTGCTCGCGTTCGTGCCCGGTGTCGCGGAGATCCGCAGGATCACGGCACTGCTCGACGGTGTGACCGTGCTGCCGCTGCACGGACGCCTGTCCACGGCGCAACAGGACGCGGCCCTTCGGCCCGGCCGGGTACAGCGGGTGGTGCTGGCGACCGCGATCGCCGAGTCCAGCCTGACCGTGCCGGGGGTGCGGGCGGTCGTGGACGCCGGCCTGGCCAGGGTGCCCAGGATGGATCACCGCCGCGGCCTCGCCGGACTGGTCACCACCAGGGTCTCGACGGCAGTGGCCGAGCAGCGCGCCGGACGCGCCGGCCGGCAGGCGCCGGGTCGCGCGTACCGGTGCTGGCCCGAGCGCGAGCAGGTGACGCTGCCGCGGTTTCCGGAACCGGAGATCCGGACCACGGACCTGACCAGGCTCGCGCTCGAACTGGCCTGCTGGGGCACGCCGGACGGGGCCGGTCTTGTGTGGTGGGATCGCCCGCCGGCAGGCCCGCTGTCCGCCGGGCGCGAAGTGCTGACGGCGCTGGGCGCGCTGGATCGGTCCGGCCGGGTCACCGAGCGGGGCAGGCGGATCGCCGGTGTCGGCCTGCATCCGCGACTGGCGAGGGCACTGCTGGACGGCGCGGCGGCGGTGGGTACTACGGCGGCCGCCGAGGTGGTGGCGCTGTTGGACGACGATACGCTCGCCGTCGGCCAGGACGTCGACGATGCGTTGCGGCGCCTGCGTTCCGACGACCACGGCGATGGTGCCCGCCGTTGGCGCCGGGAGGTGCGGAGGCTGTCCGGACTGGTCGCCGACCAGCCGGCGGGCGCATGGCCCGACGCCGCGTTGGTGGTCGGGCTCGCGCATCCGGAACGACTGGCCAGACGGCGCGCGGCCGGATCCCGCGTGTACCTGATGGCCGGCGGCACCGCCGTCGAGGCGGACCCGGGGACCGACGCGGAGTGGCTGGCGATCGCGAGCGCCGACCGTGCGCCCGGCAGCGCCCAGGGCCGGATCAGGTTGGCGGCACGGGCCGACCAGCAGTTGGCGGCACGGGCCGCGCCGGCACTGCTGTCCACAGTAGACGAAGTGCGGTGGGTGGACGGCGACGTCGTCGCTCGCAGGATCACGCGGCTCGGCGCGATCGTGTTGGGGGAGAAGCCACTCACCGAACCCGCCCGCGACGACGTGCGCCGCGCTCTCGTGACGGGCCTGCGCACGGAGGGCGTCGGCCTGCTGCGTTGGCCCGCCGAAACCGTGCGGCTGCGCAGCCGCATGGCGTTCCTGCACCGGGTCATCGGCCGGCCGTGGCCCGCCGTCGACGACGATGGGCTGCTCGACAACGTGGAAACCTGGCTGGGGCCGGAATTGGGCCGGGCGCGCAGGCGGTCGGACCTGACCCGCGTCGCCACGCACGACGCGCTTTCCCGGCTGCTGCCGTGGCCGGAGGCGGCCAGGTTCGACGAACTGGCGCCCGACCGGCTGCCCGTGCCGTCCGGCTCGCGGATCAGGCTGGACTACTCCGCCGACGAGCCGGTGCTGCCGGTGCGCGTCCAGGAGGCGTTCGGCTGGACCGACACACCGACGATCGCCGACGGCCGGGTGCCGGTGCTGCTGCACCTGCTCTCGCCGGCGGGCCGGCCGGTCGCCGTGACCAGGGACCTCGCGTCGTTCTGGCGGACCGGCTACCAGCAGGCCAGAACCGAACTGCGTGGCCGCTACCCGAAGCACGCCTGGCCGGCCGACCCGACGACGGCCACGCCGACCCGCCGCCCGGCCCGCGGCTGAGGTGGGCAAGGCTGCTGTCATGTCATTGACCACGCAGCTGCACGACGGTGAACTGGCCCGCTGGTGCGCGGCCCGCCTCCCGGGCACCACCGCCGTGGTGGCGGCGGTGGCCAGGGCAGGCGCCGGCCACCAGCCCGTCCGGCCCGTCGGGGAGGTCGGCCGGCACCACTGGGCCGCCGTCGGCGGGACGCTGGGCGTGCGCCTGGCGTTCCTCGTGCAGGACGCGCCGCCGTACTACAGCCTGTTGGGGTTGGCAGGCGGCGGCATCGTCACCCGCCGGTGGGCCGACCGGACCGCGGCGACCTGGCCGACGCATCGCAGGCTGCCCGCCGCCCAGCAGGCCCGCGGCCTGCAACTGCGGCCGACCCCGACCGGCTGGGCGGACCTGGGCCCCGGCATCGACCCGGGGACCGACGACACCAGCCAGGAGCGGCTGCTCTCCGATTTCTTCGACCGCACGCTGCGCAACCTGGAAGAACACGCCCCGCCCGGCCAGCTTGCGGCGCCTGCCGCGGAGGCCGCGCTGCTGCGCGCGTGTTACGTGTTGTCGCGCTGGGAGGACATCTACCGGTCCGGCACGCTCGTCGACACCCTGCTCGCCCTGCACGAGCGCGGCAGCTACCACATGGAGGAACTGCGGGCGCTCGCGCCGGAACCGGCGATCACCGAACTGCTGCGACTGCTGACCCTGACCCGAACCTCCGGCGTGCTGCAGCAGTGGCGCGAGGCTGCGGGCCGGCCGGGGCCAGGACGCCCGCTCGGTGTGGCGGCGCCGGTGATCGTGGACAACTGGGCCGACGGTGACCTGCTGATCGGCCGGTCCGGCACCGACGACGGACACACCCTGGTCGACGTGAAGACCGTGGTGCGGGTCGACCATCCGCAGCGCACCGAGCGGTGGCTGTGGCAGATCCTGGGTTACGCGTGGCTGGACGTCACCGGCCGGTGGGGGATCGACTCGGTCGCGCTCTATTTCGCCCGGCACGGCCTGCAACTCACGTGGCCGGTGGCCGAACTGGCCGAAGAACTGGCCGGCCCGGGGGCACGGATCGATCAGCTACGGGCGGAGTTCCTGGGCGTCGCCGAGCGGGTCATCGTCGCGGAGGGCGCACTGCTGCCCGCGCTCTGACGGGTTCATCGGGCAAAGTCGGAGTCGTGATCGATTGGTTCGGCGTTCTACGCTCTGCTGGTATGACTGATCCCGTTGGTCCGGATTCGACTCACTTCTGGAGGGGAAAAGTGCGGCGAGTGCTGATATCGGTGGCGCTGTTGGTCCTGTCGTTCGGCGGGCTCACGGCGGTCGCCCAAGCGAGCCCGACAGCGGTCGGTGTGGTGACCCCGCACAGCGGTGGCCTCACCGCCAACAACCCGGGCAACCAGTCCGGCAATGTCGGCATCCCGGTCAGTCTCCAACTGTCCTGCAGCGGTGGCTTCCCGCCGTGCTTCTGGACCGCAGGCGGCCTGCCGCCCGGCCTGACCGCCAACACCGCGGGCCGGATCAGCGGCACGCCGACCACGGCCGGCACCTACAACGTGACCGCGACCGCGCGGGACACCCACAACACGACCAGTTCCGTGTCGTTCACGTGGACCCTCACCGACAACCTCGTGGCCGTCAGCCCCGGCGACCAGATCAGTACCGTCGGCGTCGCGATCAACCAGATCACGTTGCAGTGCTTCGGCGGCCATCCGTACTGCTTCTGGAGCGCCACCAACCTGCCGCCGGGCCTGTCCATCGGCTTCATCTACATCAACGGCACGCCGACCACGGCCGGCACCTACCACGTCGGCCTCACCGTGAAGGACATCGCCGGCAACACCGCGACGACATCGTTCACGTGGACCGTCAACCCCTGAGTGGACTCAGTCGGGCAGTGTGAACCCGCGGGACTCCAGTTCGTGGAGCACCACCAGGCGAGTTCGCAGCCGCATCCGGCCGAACCGGTTGTGCGCGTCAACCGGTTCGGCGCCGGGCAGTGCCACGCCGAGGCGCACGATGCGGAAGTTCTGCCGCCGCCAGATCCGGAACTCGCCGAGTGTGCTCGGCATCTCCGGCACCGGCACGTCGGGATGCCGCAGCACCCGCAGTGTCAGCCAGCGTGTCATGACGTCACCGTCCTCGTTGGTGGACGTCGACACCTCGAGTGACCGCACGTGCTCCCAGGGGATCCGCCCACGCAACCCCGTCGGCCGGGTGATCACGAAATGGTCGGGCTCGAATCGCAGGCACGTCGCCCGCCAGGACAATGCCCCGAGCACCGCACCGCCACCCAGCCAGAGCCCGGCGAACACCAGGTTCCACCAGGCACCCAGTGCGGGCCCGACGGGCACGCCGATCCCGACGATGACCCCGGCCAGCACGAGCCCACCGAACAATCCGAGCAGTACTGCCGCTGTCAGCGCGTCCGGCATGGGCCGTACGGCCACCACAGGCCCGGTCCGGCGCTCCATCGAGGAACTCACGGCAGCATTCTTCCAGCGCGAACGCCCCCGGCACAGCAGCATCCGAATGTTCGCTAGGCCCAGTCGGGGACCTCGGCAAGTAGTTGTTCCGGGGCGGACAGGCGCCATGCTTCGAAGACCAACTCGGCCAGTTCGTCGGCGTCGATGCCGGCCAGGTACACGACCACCCAGCCGAAACCGCCCGCGGTGAACTGTTTCTCGAATACGTTCGGCCGTTCGGCGACCAGCGCCTGCTGTTCGGACAGGGTCTGCTTCAGGCCGACGGTCCGCGTTCGTGGCCAGTAGTAGCCGAACCGCTTGCCGCGCACACTGAACGACGTGTACTGACCGCCCGCCGACCGTGTCACGTCGACGAGCGCGTTCACGATCCGGAAGAACTGATCACTCCGCACGGCCACCGCAGGACCCCTAACAAACTGGTGCCCGGAGTATACGGATGCCGTGTCTACCGCGACCCGGCCAAGTGGCGATGTCGACCTCGCCACCCGGTTTCACGTCAGGAGGTCCTCGCCGAGCAGTTGGCGGAGCTTGGTGAGCGACCGCATACTCTGCGTCTTCACGACGCTGACGGTCGTGCCGACGAGTTCGGCGACGGCCTCGATGCTCTGGTCCTCCCAGTAGCGCAGCACGACGATCGCCCGGTCCCGCGGTGGCAGGTGGCCCAACGCGTCCAACAATGTCAGGCGCAGCTCCGGACTGGTTTCGTGCGCGGTGTCCGGAACGGACTCGACGACCAGTTCGTGGGCATCGTGCCGCCGCTGGTGGTCCAGGAACGTTCGCAGCAGCACCTTCCTGGCGTACGCCAACGGGTTGTCCAGCCAGTTCAGCCGGCCCCATGCCGCGTACAGCTTCGCGAGCGCGGTCTGGGTCAGGTCCTGGGCCAGGTGCCAGTCCCGGCACATCAGGTAGGCGGTTCGGCGCAGGCTCGGGCCGTGCGCGCTCGCGAACTCGACGAACTCCTCGTCACGTGTTGTCACGTCGGTGGTTCAGTTGTTGAAGGTCCGTGGTAGGTCGGGGAACTCCTGTTGCGCGGCGGCGACGAGTGCGGAATCCATTGTGGGGCCCCAGCTGGGATCGTCGGCGATCGCCACCGCTTCGGTGACGCTCAGCGCGGGCGGGTTGGCGGTGCCGTTCGAGGTGAGGCAGGTCGTCACGTCGAACAGGACGTTCACGCCGTTGCTGCGGTAGACGTCGGCGACCAGGGACTGGTTGCAGTCGTCGGAGAAACGCATGATCGCGAGCTGGGCTCCGTCGGGGAGCGTGGCGCACTGGATGGTCAGGGTGGCGTCGCGGTGCGATCCGCAGTGGTAGGGAATTGGCAGGGTGCCGACGTGCAGGCGCACCATGCCGGGACCGTGGCCGCGGTCGACCGCGATCTGCCCGAACGCGGTGCCGAAGGCGGTACCGAAGCCGGTGCCGGTGCCGGCGCGGCCGTAGTCGCTGGTCGGTCCCGGTGGCAGGAGTTGCTTGAGCCGGTACACGATCGCCGCCGACGTGATCGGCGACCGCGGTCCCGGCGACTTGGCGATGGACAGGCCGGAGTGCGCGGTGCCGACCGCTGCCGGCGGTGCGTGCCGTCCTGCTCGGCCGCCGACGATCAGTCCGGTGATCAACACGCCGGTGACCACGAGCGTGCCGACCGCGTACGTCGTCGTCCGGCGCACCAGCCGCAGTCGCCTGCCCTGGCGCAGCGCGTTGCCGACCAGGTCGCCCAGCGGCGGCTCTGGTTCGTTGTCCAGTTCTGCCGCGAGCCGCGTGTGGAAGTCGTCTTCCATCGTTGCCTCCGTCGTATCGGGTGACTCACCTGGTACGACGTCCTGGCCGCCCGATCACGTCACATCGGGCGACCGATGTGCTTCGATCGTGCTGTCCGCACTACTCCTCATCAACGGGAGAGATCGATGGGTAGCCGCTTCGTGGTGCACCGCGACGAGATCGCCGGCCGGCACGCCGACGGCGTGACCGAGCAGCCGATCCTGACCGAGGATTTCGGCTGCGCGTTCCTCACCGAGACCGTCCACTCGATCGAGCCGGGCACGACGACCGGCCCCTACGAGTCCGGCCGGCACGAGGAGGTGCTGTTCGTCCTTGCCGGCACCGGCGCGCTGCTGGTGGGCGACCAGGAGATCGAGTTCGGCCCGGAGAGCGGCATCCAGCTCGCGCCGGGCGCGACGTACCGGCTGCGGGCGGACAGTTCGGTCACCGCAGAACTGGTCGGCGTGCGGGTGCTGCACCCGGCGGGCGACGAGGTGCCGACCGGTCCGCGTCGCGTGATCTCCCGACTGGACGAGCAGGACGTCGGCCGGGCCACCGCGGGCCGCGAGTATCGCATCCTGGCCGGTCCGGAGACCGGGTTCCGTTCTGGTACGCACTTCGTCGGCTACATCCCCACCGGTGCGGCGGCGCCGGTGCACTATCACCGCTACGACGAGGTGATCTACGTCCTCGAAGGCGAAGGCGTCCTGCACATCGACGGGGAGCACAACCAGCTCCGCGCCGGCAGCGCCATTCTGCTGCCGGCCCGTGTGCTGCACCAGATCGAGAACACCGGTGACATCCCGATCCGTGAAGTCGCGGTCTTCGTCCCCGGCGGTTCACCGGCAGCCGCTTTCCTGCCGGACGGCACGAGCGCCTACGCCGGACAACCCGACGACCCCGACCGCGCCCAGGCATGAACGCAACCCGGCGGGCCGTGCCGGGGGGATCAGGCGGACGGTTCTTCGAGTAGTACCAGCGGGATCTCGCGGGTGGTTTTGGTCTGGTAGCCGGCGTAGTTCTTGTGGTCGGCCACGACCAGCGGCCACAGCCGCTCGCGCTCGGCGGCGTCGGCCACCCTGGCCTGCATCGGCCGGGCAGGCCCGCCCTTGTAGGCGACCTTCACCTCAGGGTTGGCGCGCAGGTTGAGAAACCAGGCGGGGTGGTTGTCGTCGCCGCCGCGCGACGCCACGACGACCAGCGTCGCGCCCTCCTGGATCGGCGAGGTGAGCAGCACCGAGCGCGGTTGACCCGACTTGCGGCCGATCGTGGTGAGCTCCAGCACCGGCATGTCGGACACGCGCCAGCCCGCCTTGCCCCCGCTGACCTTGAGGAGCCCACGGTGGATGGCGTTCATGGTCTTCATCGCGAAGTCGCTGGGCATGTGTTCGTTCTCCGTTCCGGTCGATCGTGTGCGTGCGAGCATGGCAGAAGGGCCGTCAGCCGCCACGCGCAAGGGCGGGTGGGGCGTGGCGGACGGTCGATCGCGACTCGCGCCTCGGTGCACCCGGATCGACAGTCAGGCGGACCTTGGTCCGTAGCGCTCGGCGGCGCGGGCGCGGGCCTTGGCGGCCTCGATCTCCCGGTCCCGTGGCTGCGCGGTGGTGACCATGCTGTCCAGCAGCGCGGCGGTGGCCGTGGCGACGGCGGCGACGGCCGCGTCGAAGGCGGCCGCGTTCGCCGCGGACGGCCGCGTCGACCCGCTCACCTTCCGCACGTACTGCAACGCGGCGGCCTGGACCTCGTCGTCCGTGGCCGGCGGCTCGAAGTTGTGCAGCACACGGATGTTTCGGCACATACGACCCTCCTCGTCGGTTGCTCCACTGTAAGCCGTCGTCAGTGCGCGGGTTCGGCCGCCAGGGCAGCGCGGCAGCGATTGAGGTAGTCGGCCAGCGCCTCGCGTTCCGTCTGGTCCAGGTCGGCCAGCATCTGCTCCTCCAGTGCCCGGACCGCGGGCTCGTACTGGGCGAGCAGGACGTGGCCTGCGTCGGTCAGGCTGATCAGCAGTTGCCGGCGGTTGTCCGGATCGCGGTCGCGGGTGATCAGGCCGCGCCGTTCGAGCGCGGTCACGAGGTCCGCCATGGCTTGTGGAGTCACGAACGAGTTTCTGGCCAGCTGCGCCGAGGACAGCCCGTCGCGCCGTCGCAGGACGGTCAGGGCGGTGTACTGCAGCGCGGTCACGCCCGACGGCCGGAGCAGGTCGTCGAGGTGGGCGCGCGAGACCAACTCGACCTGTTTGATCGCGTACAGCAGCGACGGCCGTGCCTGCCGGCGTGTCCGAAGCCCGGACCTGCGTACTCGATCGGTGTTCGCCATGCGCACAGTCTAGAACAGCGAACCGGTCTCGTAGCTCACTTGAAGAGCAGGATCTTTGTCAATGTCCTGAGCGGTGCTGTCCTTTAACAGTAGGTATTGCGACGTTCAATCATCAGGAATCCTGTACTTCCGGTGTCGAGTGTGCCACCGTGTAGTCCTCCAGACCTGGGACACGGGAGGCCAACGATGTCCACCTCACACGCCCAATCCGACGTCGGCGCAGGGCAGGCGCGTATCCACCGGCTGAGCAGGGGAACGCTCGTCGCCGCCGCGCTCGCGGTGTGTGTCGCGCAGGTCGCGCTGGCGATTCCGGCCGTGCTCAACGGGCTGTTCCAGCAGGATCTCGGTACCAGCTCGGCACAGCTGACCTGGATCTCGGACGCGTTCCTGGTGCCGGTCACGCTGCTGGAACTGACCTTCGGCGTGCTCGGCGACCTGTTCGGGCGCAAACGGCTGCTGGTGATCGGTTCCAGCCTGCTCGTGGTCGGCCAGCTCATCGGCGTGCTCACGCCCGGCGCGGCCAGTTCGACCGCGACGCGCGCGCTCGTGCTGTGGTCCGGCCAGATCGTCTCCGGGCTCGGCGCCGCCGCGATCTTCCCGACCACCCTGGCGCTGGTCGCCGCCGGCACGCACACCGCGCGCGAACGGTCCAGGGCCATCTCGGTCTGGGCCGCGGCGCTGGCTTCCGGCGGCTTCGTCTCGCCGGTGCTGGGCGGGTGGCTGGCGCGGTATCCGTTCGGTGCGGCGCCGTTCGCGAGTTGGCGGTGGGCGTTCGTCGCGGTCATCGGGCTCGCGGCCGTGTCCACCGTCGTGTCGGCGTTGTTCGCGCGCAACTCGTCGGCGCCGGTTGGTCGATCGCTGGACTGGCCGGGTCAGGTCACGATCGCGATCGCGCTGTTCTCGTTGCTGTTCGCGGTGATCCAGGGCCCGACCAGCGGTTGGGGCAGTGTCCAGGTGGTCGGCGGATTCGTGCTGTCCGTGGTGTTCCTGGTGCTGTTCGTCGTGGTCGAGCGGCGGTCCGCGGCGCCGCTGCTGCGCCTGGACCTGTTCGCCAACCGCCCGTTCGCGGTGGCGGCGATCGCGACCGTGGTCGGCATGTTCGCCTACCTGGGCACCGCGTACACCACCAGCATCCGGCTGTCCGCCATCCAGGGCTTCACGCCGCTGAGGACGTCGATCGCGTTCGTGTTGCTCAACGCGATGACGCTGCTGTTGGCGCCGTTGACGTCGCGCATCCTGGAGCGCTACAACCCGAGGTGGACGCTCGGTGTCGGGTTCGCGCTGATCGGCGTGGCCGACTTCTGGCTGTCCGCGCTGTCCGCCGCCGACCTGTCGATCGGGCCGATCGTGGCGCCGCTGCTGATCGCCGGTGCCGGCTTCGCCCTCGCCCTGTCGGCGGTCACGGCCGTCGCGGTGAACACCGTGCCCAACCACCTCGCCGGCATGGCCAGCGGATCGACCAGCCTGCTGCGGGACTTCGGCTTCACGCTGGGCCCCGCCGTGATCGGTGCCATCGCGCTGAGCAGGGCCGCTGCCGAGATCTCCGCCAAGGTGGGCGCGAATCCCGCACTGGCCAAGGCACTGAGCGCGTTCAACGGCGCGGTGGCCACCGCGCCTGCCGCCCAGAAACCAGCGGTGGCGGCCGCCGTCGGCGCGGTCAACTCCGGCCCGCTCGGCGCCAACGCCGTGCCGTCGACGATCAGCCTGCCCACCGGCGGGACCGCACCGTTCAACCCGCTCAAGGACGTCGCGTTCCACGCGCTGGATCACGCGTACGCGTTGGGCTACGTGGTGTGCGGCGCGGCGGCCGTCGCGGCCGCGCTGCTCGCGGCACTCGCCCTCGGCGGCCGGACCCACGAGTCGTTGATTACCGAAGAGTCCCTGGCCGACTAGGCTGTTCCGGCCTGGATGCCTTGGTGCGGCTGGAATCCCGCGTGGACGGAAGGAAATGAGGATGGATCTCACGGGCAGGGTGGCCATCGTGACCGGTGGCGGGCGGGGGCTCGGTCTGGCCTACGCGCGGGCGCTGGCCGGTGCGGGCGCGGCGGTGGTGGTCAACGATGCCGATGACGAGGCCGCGAAGGAGGCCGTCGAGACGATCACCGGCGCGGGCGGCACCGCGGTCGCGGAGGTCGGCGCGGTCGGCACCACCGAGGTGGCGGAGCGGCTGGTGCGGCGCGCGGTCGCCGAGTTCGGCCGGCTGGACACGCTGGTCACCAACGCGGGCATCCTGCGCGACCGGGTGCTGTGGAAGATGACCGACGACGACTTCGACTCCGTCGTCGCAGTCCACCTGCGGGGCACGTTCACCTGCGTACGGGCTGCCGTGCGGCGGCTTCGGGACCAGGGCGGCGGCGGTCGTGTCGTGGTGATCGGCTCGCCCGCCGGGCAGCGCGGCAACTTCGGCCAGACCAACTACTCGGCCGCGAAGGCCGCCGTCGTCGGCATGGTCCGCACGTGGGCGCTGGAGTGCGCCAAGGCCGAGATCACCGTCAACGCCGTCGTGCCGGTCGCGGCCACGGCCATGACGAGGACCATCCCGGCGTTCGCCCCGTACGTGAGCGCGCTGGAGGAGCGTGGTGCGGCACTGCCGTACTGGCTGCGCAGGGGCGAGGGGTTCGGCACCGCGGCCGACGCCGCGGGACTCGTGGTGTTCCTCGCGTCGGACGCGGCGGGCGGCATCACCGGACAGGCGATCGGCATCGGCGGGGACCGCCTGTCCCTGTGGTCGCATCCCAGCGAGGTCGCCATCGCCTACGCCGAGTCCGGCTGGTCCCCGGACGCGATCGCCGCGACCTGGGCGACCTCCCTGGGCCGAGACCCGCAGACCTACGGCATCCCGGCACCCCAGGCACCCACGTCATGACCGGGACAATGGATCTGGACGGACTGGTCGCCATCGACGTGCACACCCACGCCGAGGTCGCCGCCGACGGACACACGTCGCTGTCGCCGGAACTGCTGGCCGCCTCCGACGCCTACTTCGGTGGTCACGGCAACCGCCAGCCCACCATCCCGCAGATCGCGTCGTACTACCGCGAGCGGCGCATGGCGGCGGTGGTGTTCACCATCGACGCGGAAACCGCGACCGGTCATCCGCCGATCCGCAACGAGGAGGTCGCGGCAAGCTGCGCGGAACACGCGGACGTGCTGATCCCGTTCGCCGGCGTCGATCCGTGGCGCGGGAGCGCCGGCGTGCGGCAGGCCCGCCGGTTGATCGAGGACCACGGGGTGCGCGGCTTCAAGTTCCACCCCAGCATCCAGGGCTTCGCGCCCAACGACCGGATGGCCTACCCGCTGTACGAACTGATCGAATCAGCCGGCCTGCCCGCGCTGTTCCACACCGGACAGACGGGTATCGGTGCCGGTGTCCCCGGTGGCGGCGGCATCCGGCTGAAGTACTCCGATCCCATGCTCGTCGACGACGTGGCCGTGGACTTCCCGGAACTGCGGATCATCCTCGCGCATCCGTCGTTTCCCTGGCAGGACGAGGCGTTGGCGGTCGCGACCCACAAGCCGTACGTGTACATCGACCTGTCCGGCTGGTCGCCGAAGTACTTCCCGCCGCAACTGGTTCGCTACGCCAACAGCCTCCTGCAGGACAAGGTGCTGTTCGGCTCCGACTATCCGGTCATCACACCGGACCGGTGGCTCGCCGACTTCGCGGCGCTGGACATGAAGCCGGCGGTGGTGCGGAAGATCCTCAAGGACAACGCGGCCCGGCTGTTGGGTCTGGACAAGAACTGAAGGGACACGGGTATGCGCAACCAGGGCATCGGCTCGTGGACCGCACGCCGGGCCCGCAGGACACCGGACCGGATCGCGGTCGTCCACAATGGTCGGGAGCGGACCTACCGGGAGTTGCACGACCGGGTGCTGCGGCTGGCTGCCGTATTGCGTCGCCACGGTGTGCGTCGGGGCGACCGGGTCGCCTACCTCGGCCCCAATCACCCGGCCTACCTGGAAACCCTGTTCGCGACGGGGGTGCTCGGCGCGGTGTTCGTACCGCTGAACACGCGGTTGGCCGCGCCGGAGATCGGGTACCAGCTCGCCGACTCGGGCAGTGCCGTCCTGATCCACGCACCGGAACAATCCGACGTGGTCGACACGATCGATGATCCGGTGCGCCACCGCATTCCGCTCGCGGACTACGAACGACTGATCGCCACGTCCGCCGCGGACCAGATGGACGAACCCGTCGGCCTGGACGACGTCTGCCTGATCATGTACACGTCCGGTACCACCGGACGGCCCAAAGGCGTGGTGCTCACCCACGGCAACATCACCTGGAACAGCGTGAACGTGCTGGTGGACATCGACCTGGCCGGCGACGAGATCACGCTGGTCGTCGCCCCGCTGTTCCACACGGCAGGGCTGAACATGACCTGCCTGCCGACCCTGCTCAAGGGCGGCACGGTCGTGCTGGTGCCCGCGTTCGACCCGACCTCGGTGCTCGACCTCATCGAGACCCGGCGGGTGACGTACATGTTCGGCGTGCCCGCGATGTACGACGCGATGACGGCATCGCCGCGCTGGGCCGCTGCCGACCTGTCGAGTCTCCGACAGCTCAACTGCGGCGGCTCGCCGGTACCCGACGCGACCATCGCCGCCTACCTGCGGCGCGGCCTGGCCTTCAGCCAGGGTTACGGGCTCACCGAGGCCGCGCCGGGCGCGCTGTACCTGTCCCGCGCCATGGCCACCGCGAAGGCCGGCACCGCGGGCGTGCCGCACTTCTTCACCGACGTGCGGGTCGTCGACGCGGACCTGGTCGACGTCCAACCGGGCGACAGGGGCGAGATCGTCGTCTCCGGACCGAACGTCATGCGGGGCTACTGGGGCCGTGCCGACGCGACCGAGCAGGCGTTCGCCGCCGACCGCCTGCTGCGCACCGGGGACGTGGGCTCGCCGGACGAGGACGGCTACGTCACGATCGTCGACCGGCTCAAGGACATGATCATCTCCGGTGGTGAGAACATCTATCCCGCCGAGATCGAGCGCGTACTGGCCTATCACCCCGCGATCAGCGAGTCCGCCGTGATCGGCGTCCCGCACCCGACCTGGGGCGAGGTCGGCCGCGCCGTCGTCGCACTCAGCCCGGGAGCCGAGGCCAGCGAACCGGAGGTGCTCGACTTCCTGCGCGGCCGGCTGGCGAAGTACAAGATCCCCAAGTCGGTCGTGTTCGTCGACCGACTACCGCGCAACGCCACCGGAAAGCTGCTGCGCACCGTCGTGCGCACCACCTACGGCACCGATCAGGAGACACGATCATGACTACCGTCGCCGATGGCATCGATGAACTGACCGCGTTGGCGGGAAAGGATCTCGGTCACACCGAATGGTGGGAGATAACCCAGGGCAGGGTGAATCTCTTCGCCGACGCGACCGACGACCACCAGTGGATCCACACCGACGCGGCCAGGGCGCGCGGCGGCCCGTTCCGCGGCACCATCGCGCACGGCTACCTGACCCTGTCGCTGTTGATACCGCTGTTCTCGGAACTGCTGACCATCAACGGATTCGGCATGAGCGTCAACTACGGGCTCAACAGGGTTCGATTCCCCGGCCCGGTCCCGGTCGGCGCCAGGATCCGCCTGCGTGCCGCGGTCGACACGGTCACCATCGTGCCCGGCGACGGCGTCGAGATGCTGCTGAACTTCACGATCGAGATCGACGGCAACGACAAGCCGGCCATGGTCGCCCAAGCCGTCTACCGGCATTACACCTGACCACGACACACCGTGGTACGGCGCCGGTTGGTGGCGACACGTTTGGCGCCATGAGACTTTCAGCGAATGGCGCAATGCGCTGCGCGGCCCGCTCGCGCGTGCGCGCCGCTCCGCAACTTCCGTGAACACCGCTCGCGCGCTCGATGACCTGCGGAAACCGTGCTCCTCCTGATGATCGTCCGCGTGCGCCCCGCCCGTGACCGTCGGGTGAACGCGACCCGACAGACAAATTTCACCGGGCAAAGGTCGAGCCACCAACCGATCCCATCCGTAGACAGTGCGTCGACATCTCACACCGATCGCGTATCCGCTCCGGAGCGCGGAAGGGAAGGCGCAACCGTGCGAAAGCAGCCAACGATGGCTTCAACGACCGGGAAGGGGACCTTCATGCCACGATTCCTCCGGCTGGGCACACTCGCCGCGCTCACCGTCGGCGCCTTGACGGCTGCCAGCGTGGTAGCCGGCGCGACGACTCCGGCGTGGCACCCCGGCCCACCCGCGGGGAGTGAGTTCCACCAGACCAACCTGGTGGCCGACCAGGCCAGTGCGGGCGCGGTGCTCACCGATCCCACCATGCTGAACCCGTGGGGCTTCGCGTTCAGCCCGACGAGCCCGCTCTGGGTGTCCGACAACAACTCGGGCCTTGCCACGCTCTACTCGATTCCCGCAGGCGGCACGACGGTCACCAAGGTGGGCCTCGTGGTGACCGTGCAGGGCGGCCGGGCCTCGACGAACGACGGCTCGAGTCCCACCGGACAGGTGTTCAACGGGACCACGGGATTCGTGGTCACCACTGCCGCGGGCAGCGGTCCCGCTCGCTTCATCTTCGACTCGGAGTCGGGACAGATTCAGGCGTGGAGCCCCGCTGCCGACGCGGCCCATGGCATCGTCATGGTCAGCTCGCCGACCGCGGTCTACAAGGGCCTGGCCATCGCGGCCTCGGACCAGGGCACGTTCCTGTACGCGGCCAACTTCAACGCCGGCACCGTTGACGTGTTCGACAGCACCTTCAAGCAGACGCACCTGCTCGGCAGCTTCACCGACCGGCATATCCCGTCGAACTACGCCCCGTTCGGGATCCAGGAGATGAACGGGCTGCTCTACGTGACCTACGCCCAGCAGGATGCCGCGAAGCACGATGACGTGGCAGGCCCCGGCAAGGGCTTCGTCGACATCTACACGACGAACGGGCTCCTGGTGACGCGCCTGGCATCCCGCGGCGCGCTCAACGCGCCATGGGGCGTTGCCCAGGCACCGGCGGGCTTCGGCCGTTTCGGCGGCGATGTCCTGATCGGTAACTTCGGCAACGGCTGGATCAACGCGTTCCACCAGTTCTCCGGCGAGCCTGCCGGCCCACTGCTGGACCAGAAGGGCAGCCCTATCGCCATCGACGGCCTCTGGAGCCTGGACTTCGGCACCGCGGCCATGGGTGGCACCGGCACCCTGCTGTTCAGCTCGGGCCCCAACGCCCAGGCCAACGGGCTGATCGGCTCGCTCAACCCCGCGTCCTAGGGGTTTCACGCCACACAACGCTGGGCCGGACCCACAGGTCCGGCCCAGCGGTGTGCGGTCAGCCGGTGATGCTGTTCGTGCCGTTCTCCAGATGGCCGACGTAGCGCCGGGACCACGTGGGATCGCCGCTGATCGTGACCGTCACGTCGTACCAACCGTGGCGTAGGTCCACCTCGTGGATCGCGTGGCTGTGGGCGGCGACGCGATGTGCCTTCGGCCGGCTGGTGGCGTAGTTGTTCGGCGTGACCGTGAACGTGACGGCCGCCCCACCGCCGTTGGTCAACTCCAGCACCAGTTCCGACTGGTGGTATGTCGCCGTCACCTCGGCGTCGGTGGCATTCGTGTTGCCGGTGAAGCGCCGCAGGAAGCGGTTCGGGCCGACGACCGTCAGGTCGTACGGACCGGCGCCGATCGCCACCGTCACGGGCACCACCCGGTGCGACGGGGGAACCGTGTACTGGCCGGGGAATGTCGCCGGATACGTGGCCAACGTCCGGTCCGGCGCCGCATTGTCGTAGACGGCGAAGTGGCTCGCCTTGCGGGCGTGCGGCCCGCTGTTGCTCAACGACAGTGTGGCGACCGATCCGGTGACGCCGTCGAGGTTGGCGTTGGGCTGGTATGGCAGCGGTCGCGCCGGCTTGGTGCCCGGTTCCTGTTGGGGCGGCACGTTTGTCGTGGCCGGCGGGTGGTACGCGCCGCCGACGGGATCGCCGATGACCGTTGTCGCCGGCAACGGTGGCAGGCCGAAAACCGGTGCGGTGAAGTCGAAGGCACCGATCAGGTCACCGCAGACACTGCGGCGCCATGCGCTGATGTTCGGGCTGATCGCGGGCGCGCCCAGCGCGTCGGTCCATTTCTCCAGGAACTGGATCACCGACGTGTGGTCGGAGACTTCCGAGGTCACCCAGCCGCCACGGGTCCACGGCGAGATCAGGATCAGCGGCACACGGAAGCCGAGACCGACCGGCAGCGGCTGCGCGCCGGCCAGCGGACCGGACTTCTCCTGGAAGAACTCGTCCCTCGTCCCGGCCGCGGGTACCGGCGGCGGTACGTGGTCGAACTGGCCGTCGTTCTCGTCGTAGTCGATGATCACCACGGTCGAGTTGAAGACCGCCGGGTCCGCGTTGAGCGCGTTGAGGACCCCGTTGAGGTAGTAGGCGCCGTCGTTCGGGGCGCCGTCGGGGTGCTCGGAGAACGCCTGGTTGGTGACCACCCACGACACCCTGGGCAGCGTGCCGGCGACCACGTCGGCCCGGATCGCGTTGGCCAGGTTGTCCGCGTTGGCTCGCACGCCGGTCAGCGGCTCCGGCACGTTGGCGATGCCGTTGTCGTACAGGACGTTGCCCGGCGCGGGGGTGCCGCCCTGGCTGGGGTCGAAACGGGCGAACGTGGCGAAGTACGCCAACCCGTTGTCGCCGAAGTTGTCCGCGCACTGGTAGAGCTTCCAGGTGACGCCGGCCTGTTGGAGTGTCTCCGCGTACGTCTGCCAGAGCAGGTTCTTCTCGCTGCCGCCGTTGAAGGCGGTGAAGCCGCTGAACTTCTGCTGGGCGTCGATCGTGCCGCTCCACAGGAACGTGCGGTTCGGGCCGGTCGCGCTGAGCACGGAGCAGTGGTACGCGTCGCCGACCGTGTAGGCGTCGGCGAGCGCATAGTGGAACGGGATGTCGTTGCGGTTGAGGTAACCCAGCGTCGTCGGCCCGCCCTTGGCGAACATCCAGCCGTTCATCAGGCCGCCGTTCCAGGCGACGTGCTGGTCGTCCCAGCTGTGTGACGTCCCGCCGTAGCCCTGCGCGCCGACCTCGCCGTCGGGCGGCTGGTGACCGGCCGGGTAGGCCGACGCGGGCGCGTCGCTCAGGCGCCACGGGAACTGCGTCGTCGTGACGGGGACACCGGGCGCCGTCGTCGGCTGCTGGAATACCGACCGGCCGCCGGGCAGCGTGATGGTCGAGCGGTCGCCGAAGCCGCGAACTCCTTTGAGGGAGCCGAAGTAGTGGTCGAAACTGCGGTTCTCCTGCATCAGGATCACCACGTGCTTGATGTCGCGGAGGTCCCCGTGCCGATGTAGGGACGCGGCCTGCGCCTCGCCCGCGGGCAGCGCCGCACCGACCACGGCGGCCCCGGTCACCGCCGCGGCGGCACCGAGGAAATCTCGACGGGACAGCTCGGACATGGACAGGACCTCCCGCGACGGCCGGTGCATGGACAGACCAAGAAGCTATGACCGCCGGACCCGGCCCGGGCGAAATCGAGCTGAACGCCGGCCGAAGCGATCAAGAATCATGATGCCACCGCCATCCAACTGTCGCGCTATACGCTCGTATAGTATCCTGTCCGAGTGGATAGCGACCTCACCGCACGTGCCCGTATTCGGGACGCGGCGCTGCGCCACTTCGGCGAGGTCGGCTTCGAGCGGGCCACGATCCGCATGATCGCGGCGTCGGCCGGTGTCTCGCCCGGGCTGGTACGCCACCACTACGGCGCCAAGGAGTCCCTGCGGGCCGCGTGCGACGAGTACCTCGTGGAACTGTTGCGCCGGCTCAACGAGCAGGCCCACGCCGACCCCGCCTGCCGCGACCGCAACCATGTGGCAGCCGCCCGCGCGGCGCTCGGGCCCTACCACGCCTACTTCACGCGGGCCCTGGTCGACGGCTCGGCGGCACCACTGTTCGACGAGATGGTCCGGCTCGGCGAAGAGTGGCTGGCGGACGCCGACGCCGAAAGGTCCGACCAGCCGACCACCGATCGACACGCCAGGGCCACGGTCGTCACGGCGATGGCGTTGGCCGTGCAGATCCTGCGGCCACACGTCTCGCGCGGCCTTGGTGTCGACGTGCTCAGCGCGGCGGGGGACCGGCTACTGGCCCACATCATGATCGACCTCTACTCACATCCCCTGTTGACCCGACAGGCGGCCGCCGAAGCGCACGCCGGCCTCGACGCCCTGGAACAGAAGGCCCTGCAACAGAAGGCGCCGCAACAAAAGACAGCCAGGAAGCGGAAGGAAGCATGATGGCCGACATCGCCATCGAGGCCGAGGGCCTGGTCAAGCGCTACGGGCGCGGCAGTGACGCGAAGACCGCACTGACCGGTCTCGACCTGACGATCAATCAGGGTGAGGTGTTCGGCTTCCTCGGCCCCAACGGCGCCGGGAAGACCACCACGATCCGGCTCATCCTGGACCTCATCCGTCCCACCGCGGGACGACTACGCGTGCTCGGCGCCGACCCGCGGTCCACCGTGCCGGTCCGAGCGCGCATCGGTTACCTGGCAGGCGATTTCGTCGTCGACGGCCGGCAGACCGCGCACGAGTTGCTGACCTACCTCGGCGACCTGCGCGGCGGAGTGCCCACGACCCGCATCGCCGCGCTCGCCGACCGGCTCGACCTCGACCTGTCGCGGCGGATCGGTGCGCTGTCCAAGGGCAACCGGCAGAAGGTCGGCCTCGTCCAGGCGTTCATGCACCATCCCGACCTGCTCGTGCTGGACGAGCCGACCAGCGGCCTCGATCCATTCCTGCAGCAGCAGTTCGTCGAACTGGTGCGTGAGGCCAACACCGCTGGGCAGACCGTCTTCATGTCATCGCACGTGATGAGCGAGGTGCAGCAGACCTGCCACCGGGTCGGCATCATCCGCGACGGCGCACTGGTCACGGTCGCGGACATCGACGAACTGCGCGCCCGCGCCCAGCGGAAGATCACCATCACGTTCGCCGGTCCCGTCGACCCCACCGAGTTCTCCGTCCTGGCCGAACTGCGCGACGTGACCGTGGCCGACACCGCGGGCGGCGGCTCGGTGCTGCACGCGACCCTGTCCGGCAGCCCGAACGGGTTGCTCGGCGCGGCGGCCCGGCACGACGTCACCGATCTCCTCGCGGAAGAACCCGAGCTGGAGGAGCTCTTCTTCACCTTCTACGACCGGAGGCCGACGACATGACCGCGTCCGTCAAGCAGTTGCGGGACAACCGGCGCAGCTACCTGAGCTGGGCAGGCGTGCTCACCGCGGTCGCCGTGCTGTACGCGTCGCTGTGGCCGGTGTTCGGCCACAACTCCGGTCTGACCAGCCTGGTCAGCTCCCTTCCGCAGGCCATGAAGGACGCGTTCCACATGACGGACTACGCGACGGCCACCGGCTACTTCAGCTCCAGTGTCTTCGGCCTCGTCGTCCCGGTCCTGATGGCGGTGTTCGCCATCACGGCCGGCACCCAGGCGATCGCGGGCGACGAGCAGGCCGGCACACTGGACCTAGTGCTGGCCCATCCGATCGGCCGCATCCGCCTGGCACTGGCCCGTTTCGGTGCCGTCGTGGCCGCGATCGTCGCTGCCGGCGCGCTACTGCTCGTGGTGATCCTCGTGATCCGGGTGCCGGCGCAGTTCAGCGAGCTCAGCGTCGCCAATCTG
>DASXXM010000149.1:0-18323 GCA_036503065.1 Pseudonocardiaceae bacterium
GCCCCCACGGGATGTACAGATGCGCCACCACCCACAGTGCGACGACGGCCAGTCCCACCGGCACCGAGGTGAGCGGTCGCAGCACCGCGTATCCCTTGGGGCTGTGCATGACGAGAGCGAGCAGGCAGCCGACGAGGATCACGAAGTAGTGCACCGACGAGCCGCTGGTCACCGGTATCAGCAGCAGTGCGGCGGCCATCCCGGCGAGCGCGATGGCGATCTTTCTGCCGAAGGCCATCGCGGCGATCAGGAACGCGAGCAGCGGCCAGACGAGATAGAACTTCTGTTCGATACCGAGCGTCCACGAGTGCCCGTACAGGAAGATCGACTGCCCGCGGTCACCGGTGATGTCGTTGTTGAAGGTCACGTAGTAGAGCCACAGCGCCCGTACGTTGCCGGCCGGTTCCCTGCGCAGCACGTCCAGCGCGACGATGATGCCGAGGACCACGAAGTAGACGGGCATGATGCGAAACACTCGACGGATGTAGAAGCTCCGGAGCGAGACCTTGCCGCGGCGCTCTTCCTCACGGAGCGCGAGGGTCGTGATCAGAAACCCGGTCAGCACGAAGAAGATGTGCACGCCTGCCCAGCCGGAGAGCCACGCCCATCGCGGCCCGCCGTAGTGCACGATGATCACCAGCACCGCGGCGATCGCGCGGAGACCGTCGAGTCCGGGAAATCTTCGCATGGCCAGGAACTCGGCATGACTGAGCGTGCGCACTTCGATCCCCTGTGTCAGTCGGAGGTCGCCCTCTCACCTGCGATGATGCTGGTATTCGCACCCGTGATCGTCACAGCTGGGTTTCAGTGTCGCATGCCGGAGATTTCATCCTCAGTGGCGGTCGACGAACTTGGGCGGCTGTTCGGTACCGGGGGTGACCAGGAACGGTGTCGACGCGCTGACCGTCGCCGCGGTGGCCAGGATTTCGTAGCCGCCGGCGGGTGTGTGGGGCATGAGCACCATGATCTGGCCGGTGAACGCGCCGATACCGTTCGTGGTGGCGGTCGCGGCGCCGGGCACGGTGGCCAGGTTCGCCGTGGCCGCGGTGCCGATCGGGACCAGGGCGAACGTCACCGTC
This sequence comes from Pseudonocardiaceae bacterium, assembly GCA_036503065.1. Lineage (GTDB taxonomy): Bacteria > Actinomycetota > Actinomycetes > Mycobacteriales > Pseudonocardiaceae > DATEPR01. Next base: position 1,080 of record DASXXM010000149.1, read on the forward strand.
GCGTTGTCGGGAAAGCCGGTGCCGGTCACCGCGGTGGTACGCCCGGCCGGTGCCAGCGGTGGGTTGGCCAGCAGGGTCGCTGTGAACGACGGCCGCGTCGGCGCGACGCCGGTACTGGTCAGGCCGACCAGCAGGTGGGAGGCATAGAGGATGGACTCGGGCCGTTGTCCGCAGACCAGTTCCTCGCCGGGCGGCACCGCAGGCGGCGGGAGTGGTATCTGGCTGCCGCCGCCCGGCGGTGGGCCGAAATTGAAGTCCTGCGGATCGCAGTAGGTGACGTCGAGGAACGCCGGGCGTTTCCCGGGCGCCGCAGGGGTGGCCATCTCGCCGAGCTGGCAGACCGGTTTGAAGGGTTCCCTCATCAGCGTCGTGCCGGTGCAGGCATCCGTCGCGGTCCGGTAGTCGGCCGCGTTACCCGGCACTGTTGGCGAATCCACAGTGGACACACTCATGATCATGGACTCGCGGAAGCTTTCCGCGGCAGTGGTGGTGACCTGGTGCGCCTGGCTGGTCGTGGCGACGGTCAGACTGCCGAAGTCGATCGACTCCGGGCTCACGGTCGGCGCGTCCAGTCCCTGGTCAGAGGCAACCAGAATGGCCTCGGCGGTGCCGTCGCTCGCGGTGATCACCACCGCGCCGCGCAGCACCTGGCCGTTGCTGGTGAACCGCAGCGAGATGACGCAATAGCCCACCAGTGGTCGCAGCGTGGCGCCCACGCAGTCCTCGTCGCCCGGGATCACCTGCCACGGGTTGACGGCGCCGGTGGCCGTAGTCGTGGCGCCGGTGATCGAGATCGGCCCGGCACTCGGGTTGACGACGGTGACGGTGGCCACCTCGCTGCTCGTGGAGCGGAAGTCGAACTGAGCGACCGGTGTCGTCCGGAGGACCGAGACCGCTGCCGCGGCGAGTCGGCCCGCGCCGGACCACGAGCTCACCGCGGCCGAGCCGAGCAACGCCACCGCCATCCCGAGCGCGGCCAACGCGACGGGACCGAGTGGGGTACGGCGGAATGTGGTCTGGGGGCCCACGTCTGCCTTCCGGTTGTGCTGGGGATCAGTGTCGGTCGACGAACTTCGGCGGCTGCTCGGTACCGGGGGCGACGATGAAGCCGACCGACGCCGACACGGGAGTTCGGCCGAACAGGGCTGTCGCCAGGATCTCGTACTGGCCCGCGGGTGTGTGCGGCATGATCACCATGATCCTGTCGGCGAAGTTGCCGCTGCCGTCGGTGGTCACGGTCCCGAAGCCGGGCACGGCGCTCAGGTTGGTCGCGGGATCCGTGTTCGGCGCCACCAGTGCGTAGGTGACCTGCGTGTCGGGTGGGAAGCCGGTGCCGGAGATCGCGGTGGTGCGGCCTGCGGGCGCGAGCGGTGGGATCGCGGTCACCTTGGGGGTGAAGGTGGGCGGCGTCGTCGCCGGGAGCGTGGTCGTGGTCGGCGGGGCGGTGGTTGTCGTGGGTGGCGGCGTTGTCGTGGTGGACGTCTGACCGGCGCCGGTCAGGCTGACCAACTGGTGGAAGGCCGGGATGCCGTCGCCGGTCCGGCAGAAGACGTTGTTGTCCGGCGGCGGCTGGGTGGTCGTGGGCGCGCCGGACGACGACGGCGCGGGGGAGCCGGAGCTGTCCGCCGGTTGGATGTCGGAGCTGCCGGTGCCACCGCCGGTGTTGAAGAAGCAGTACGCCACGGACAGGAAGGCCGGCCGGTCGCCCGCGCCACCGGGGGTGTCCGTGACGGTCACCGTGCAGTCGGGTACCGGGGCGCTGGCAACCTGGGCGAGTAGCAGCCCGCCGCCGGTGCTCAGGACGTCGCCGGTGCAGCCGTCCGTCCCGATGTGGTAGTCGGCCCGGTCACCCGGTGTCGGCACCGTGTCCACAACGGACACGCCGACCACCTGGTAGCCGGTGCCGGACGGTGCGGCACCGATGGTGATCGTGTGCGGGGGACTCGTCTCGCCGACCGGCCTGCTGCCGAAGTCCACGACGTACGGATCGGCCAGGATGGAGTCGAGGCGGCCCACCTCGAGGGTGCCGATCGAGCCGCTGACCGACGTCCCGTCGTGCGCGGTGACGATCAGGGAACCCTGGAACTGCTGCCCCGGATTGTTGTACCGCACCGAGATCGCGCAGTAGCCGCCCGGCGGGATCGTCGCGCCCGTGCAGTTCTCGCCGGGGAACACCGTCAGCGGGACGGTGGGCGGCGGCGCGGTGCTGCCGGACGGGTCGGTACTGCTGGACGGGTCGACACTGCCCGCCACCGCATTGCCGCTGGGCTGCGTGGCGAGCGTGAACCGAAAGTGGTCGATGGTGACCGGGCTGGTCCCGGTGTTGGTCACGGTCGCGGTGCTCACCTGGGTCGCCGGCAGCGTGGGATCGGGATCGAACACCGCGATCGAGTCGATGACCAGCGAGTTCGCGTCCGCGCCCTGCTGGACCCGGCCGAACGAGTACGACAACAGGACCAGCGCGCTCGCGACGAGCAGTGCCGCCGCCATCGCCACCGCGGCCAGCACGACCTGCCCACGGTGGTGCCGTGGCCGGACAACGTGGTCCACTGGGCTGGTCTGCACTGGTCGTCCTCACGTCGGGAATGGCTTACAGCACGCCAGGTTCGACGCTATGCGACGTGATCGACCGGCGGCACGGCCCGCGCACCGTCCGCCGGGGCACCCACCACCGCACGATCGGGCAGCCATGGCCGACCACTCTCCAACCCCGCTGTCGGTATGCCGAAAACAGTGCCACCAGGACACTTCCGCCATGGGTCTTTCCGCAACGCTGAACAGTCCACTGCTGACGGCGACGCCCGGCGACAGCGCGTCGTGCGATATCCTGGTGCGCAACACCGGGCAGGTCGTCGACCAGTACGCCCTGGGCCTGCTCGGTGACGCCCAGCAGTGGGCGACCGTCGAGCCCCCGGTGCTGAATCTGTATCCCGGTGAGGCCGGCACCGCGCGGATCACCTTCTCACCACCGAAATCCTCGAAGGTGCACGCCGGGATCGTGCCGTGGGGCCTGCGGGTGGCGTCCCGCGAGGACCCGCACGGGTCCAGGGTGGAGGAGGGCCAGGTCGAGGTCCTGCCCTTCGAGGACGTGCGAACCGAGCTGGTGCCGCACGTGTCGTCCGGCCGTCGGTCGGCCCGGTTCGACCTGGCCGTGGACAACAACGGCAACCACCCGATGGACGTGGAGCTGTTCGCGGAGGACGCGGCCGACCAGCTGCGGTTCCGGCTGACCAGGAGCCTCGCCACGGTCGCGCCCGGCACGACCGCCCTGATCAAGTTCCAGGCGTTGCCGCGCAAGGGTTTCCTGCGTGGCCAGGACAAGAGCCTGCCCTTCGTGCTGGTGGTCGCGCCCCATCAGGGCGAGCCGGTCAACGCGGACGGCGCGATGGTGCAGCGGCCGCTGCTGCCGCGCTGGCTGCTGCCCGCGTTGGCCGCGCTGCTGGCGCTGATCCTGATCGCGGCCGTGCTGTGGTTCACGTTGCTCAAGCCCGTGATCGCGTCCACCGCGAAGGCCGAGGCCGACAAGCAGAACTCGCAGTTGGCCGCCGCGGTGCAGCAGTTGCGCCAGCAGGCCGCCCAGAACGGCGGCGGTGGCGGTGGTGCCGGCGGCACCAAGAGCGGCGCGGCCGCGGGTGGCGCGGGGGCCACCGCTCCCGCGACGCCGGCCGCACCGGCCGCACCACCGCCCGCGCCCACCGCGTGGCGGATGCAGACCAACGCGCCTGCGAACCAGGCGGTCGGCACGTTCACGGTCACCAACCTGCCCAGCAGCCTGGCCGGCCAGCCGATGGGCATCGAGGACATCATCCTGCAGAACCCCAACGGTGACACCGGTGTGCTGCAGATCCGGAAGAAGAACGGCTCGACGGACACGGTCCTGCTCGCGGTCGGCCTGGAGAACTTCCGCGACCTGGACTACCACCTGCTCCAGTCGTGGCAGATGACCAAGGACGACCACCTGGAGATCGCGGTGAGTTGCCAGAACGGCACCGGCAAGCCGAACACCGGCGCATGCAGCTCCGCAGTGTCGTTCTCCGGCCTCGTGGGATAAACCCCCCCAGCAACAAGAAGTGGCGGTGAGCGCGAACGCACTCACCGCCACAGCAGTCCGAACCCCAAGCTACAATTCCGCCACTCGGAGGCAGCCCCCACCACTGCGGAGGCAGCCCCCACCACTCCCCGGGGGGCGTCCCAGTTCCAAATCTACTCGTGTCAAGCCCCAAATGGGGGGCTCGGCGACAATCTGTGGATAACCAAACAAGTTGTGCACATGTGGACGAAGTGCTTGACAGCCGGCACAGTGCGCAGCAAAGCGTTGCTAGATAAGGCCTTCACGGATCGCGTAGGCGACGGCGTGGGACCGGTTGCGTAGCTGGAAACGGTTGGTGACGTCGTGCAGGATGGTCTTGACGGTGCGCTGCGAGTAACACATCCGCTCCGCGATCTCCCTGGTCTCGAAGCCCTGCGAGACGAGGCGCAGCACCTGCTTCTCGCGTTCGGACATGCCGAACACGTCAAGGCCCTTGGGCTCCAACACGTGCCGCTGCAACCGGGACACCTGGGTCAGCAGCCGGCCGAGCAGATCCGGCGGCAGCGCGGCGTCCCCTGTGGACGCCCTGCGGACCAGCTCGACAAGTCCCTCCGGCGATGCCTCGGCCCGGCGCGTCACCGCGCGGACACCGAGCTCGACCGCGGCCAGCAGGTCGTTGTCGTCGATTTCGCTCAACACCAACACGATCCGGCTCAGCCCCTGAGCCTTGACCGTGCGCAGCAGATCCCTGCCGTTGATGTCGAGCCGGTCGGTGATCACGATCACGACCGTGTCCTCGTCCTCGGTGCCCCGCTCGACGAGCCGGATCTCGGGTCGGCCGCGCAACGCGGCCGCCGTGCCGGCCTGCGTCAGCGGATCGGTGGTCCGGAACGTGACCTTGATCCGTTCGGTCATGGTCTGATACACGACAGATCCCCCTCGTAGGTCAAATCAGGTGCGGTCTGGCCCCAGCCGGCCTCGGCGGAACCGAGGCACACGTCGCACCGCCTGGCAGCAATCCTGTTCTGTCGCCATCCCGGTGTCATGGGACCGGGTGTCCTGTTTCTGCCCGGGTCCGGTCGGGACAACTAGTTGTCAGATCGTGTCGTGCCGCCGAACCCGGCCTGCTGGGCCCGCATGATGGCCTGTGCCCGGTCGGCCACGTGCAGCTTCGCGAAGATGTTGGACACGTGGTTGCGTACCGTCTTGGGGCTGATCACCAGTGTCCTGGCGATCCCGGGATTGGTCTGTCCCCGCGCTATCAGCTCCAGTATCTCTCGTTCCCGCGCGGTCAACTCCGGGAACGCGTCCGACCGGCCGGACTGGCTCGGACGCCCCAGGAACTGCATGACGCGCTGCGCGATGGACGGCCCGAAGATGGCCTCGCCGAGCCCCACGCCGCGGATGGCCCTGATGATGTCGTCCTGGGCCGCGCCCTTGAGCAGGTAGCCGCGGGCGCCGGCACGCATCGCGGCGAAGATCGACTCGTCGTCCTGGAACATCGTCAGCACCAGCACCGCGATGGTCGGATCTATCTGCGCGATCCGCCGGGTGGCCTCGATTCCGTTGAGGCCGGGCAGGTTCAGGTCCATCACCACGATGGACGGGCGCAGCGACACCGCCTGCGTGACCGCCTCGTAGCCGGTGGACGCCTCGCCGATCGGCTGCATGTCGGCCTGTGCCTGGAGCATCGTCCGCAGTCCGAACCGGAACAACGGATGATCGTCGACGATCAGGATCGTGAACTTGTCCGGGGTCACCCCGACGCCCTCCTCGTGCCGACGGGCAACACCGCCCGTACCAGCGTGCCGCGTGGCCTGCGGGGCTCGATCGTGCATGTGCCACCTACTTCCGCGGCGCGCTCCCGCATCGATGCCAAACCGACGCCGAATCGTGGCTTCCGTGGCAGCCCGGACCCGTCGTCGAGCACTTCCAGCTCCAGGCCGCCGTCGGCCTTGCTGTCGATCCTGATCCGGACGGCACACCGGTCGGTCCGCCCGTGCCGGGCCACGTTGGTCAACGCCTCGCAGATGATCCGGTACGCCGCCACCTCGACGGCCGCCGGCAGGGTCGGCAGGTGATCGGGCATGTCCAGCACCACGGTCAGCGGCGTGGTCGGCCCGTCGCCGTTCTCGCCGCGGGACAGCGTGGCCGCGTACTCCCGGACCGCGGTGGTCAGGCCGAGCTGGTCGAGCACCGGCGGCCGGAGGTTGTAGGCCACCCGGCGGATCTCCGCGATCGAGCCGGTCAGCTCGGTGCTCAGCCGGGACAGCAGCCTGCCGGCGCCGTCCGGGTCGCTGGTCAACGCCGACCGGGCGGCCTGCAGGCCGAGGCTGACCGCGGCGAGCTGCGAGCCGACGCCGTCGTGCAGGTCGCGCAGCAGCCTGCGGCGCTCCTCCTCGCGGGCCCTGATCAGCTCGCGGCCCTTGTGCTGCAGGTCGTTGGTGAGCCGGACCGCCTCGGTGACCGCGCCCGCGTGCCCCGCGATGTCGGCCAGCAGCTGCCGGTCCCGGCTGGTGAAGTCGTCCCGGTTCGACCGCGCCGCGGCGACCAGGAAGCCGACGCGCTCGTTCTGGTACGTGATGGGCAGTCGCAGCAGCGAACCGGCCGGCGTGCCGAAACTGGCCGCGGTCTCGGTCGCGTTGCCACGCACCAGTTCGATGGCCACGTGCGGCAGCCGCAGCGCGATACCGATCGCCTCCACGATGCCGGGCAGCATGGCAGCGGGTGTCGGCGTGGTCTGCAACTGGGTGGCCAACACCGACATCACGCGGTACGGGTCCACCGCGTTGCCGAAGAAGCGCAGGTTGATCCACCGCTCCGCGCGGGCACGGACCGGGTGGACCAGCAGCGCGACCAGGGTGACCGTGGTGACCTGTGTCCAGAACCCGTCGTCCACCGGTCGGAACAGCGTGATCAGCCCGGCCGCCGTCAGGTAGAGCGCGGCCGCGACGAGGATCTGCACGCCGTAGACCATCGTCCGGCTCACCGCGATGTCCAGGTCCAGCGCGCCGTCGAAGAGCACGGCGAGCGCCACCATGATCGGCACCGGCAGGAACACCAAGGGGTGCAACGCATCCGGCAGCAACCCGGCGCCGCCGATCTGCTCCGGGATGGCCCACAGCCCGACGTAGAGCGCGCCGGCCAGGCCGAGCGACCCGGCCAGCCAACGCAGCCTGCGGCGCACCGTGGGGTCGGCCGTCGTTCGGTACTTCACGATCAGCACGACGAGCACGATCGTCGGATACAGCAGTTGCGCGACCAGCGCCGGTGACGCGACGAACCCCAGCAGGGCAAGCCCGGTCCGACCGGTGGCCAGCGCGAAACCGACCAGGCACAGGTGCATCAGCAGCGGCCCCGCGTAGCCCAGCACGAGCAGGCGACCCAGGTGCGCCCGGCGGGACAGCGTCGGGAACGCGATCGCGAAGTGCAGGATCATCCCCCACAGCAGGGCATACGCGAGCTCGCCGACGGTCCAGCGCCAGAACTGCACGCCCGCGATCAGGTCGTACGCCTCGAGGTGCGGATAGCCGGAACCGGCACCGGTGAACACGGCGGCCGCGGTGACGATCACCGCGGCGTGCACGGCAGGCTGGTCGGGCCTGCGACGGAACAGGAAGCCGGACACCGTCAGCAGCGCCAGTTCGACCAGCAGCGTCGGCCAGTTGTCGGCGAGTTGGCGCAGGAACGGGAAGGCGTGCAGCCGCACCGGCACCGTGACGGCCTGCCCGTCGCGCACGACGTCGTAGTTCAGCACGTCGCCGATTCGGCCCGGATGAACCGATCCCGGCACGCCGACCGAAGCAAGCGGTCGGCCGCCGATGGCCACGATCCGGTCGCCCGTGCGCAGGCCGTTGTTCGCGGTCACCGACTGGACCACCACCCGGCCGCCCGGCAACGCGCTGTCACCGCTGTCGACGACGGTGCCGTCGGACGGCGCGGTGGCGCGGAGCACGATCAGCGCGGCGGCCCCGACCAGCAGCAGCACGGCCACCACGGCCGCGACCAGCGCCGGCCTGCGCCATGGTGGCCGGCTGCTCCGCTGGTCACCCACGCCGGTCACCCACGTTGATCTCCACCGAGCCGCAGCCCACGCGCCGGGTGGGCGTCCGTTCGGTCCGCGCCATCCCCACCTCATGCGTTGGGCCGCAGCGACAGTCTCCACGACAGGGCGTGTTCGCGCGACGATTTGTCCGGTTAAGCGTGATTATCTCACCTGGTCGGCGCAACAGCCGAGCCTCCTGAGCTGCCGGTGTCAACGCCACACCAGTGTGACGTACCTGCTGGTCCCGCGACATAAGGGAAACCCGCAACCCGCTGGATACACCGGTTGGCCGAACTGTTCCGGTCATCGGAATAGGAATTTGACGAAAACCAATTCAGCTCTGTAACAGTGGCGTTTGCCGCACAATTCAGTGATCGGTGTTGACCAGGTCCAGCGCCCGGTCGCACTCGTGGGCCAGCGGGCCCGCCAACGTCGCCGCGCCTGCCGGGTCGATCCGCACGTGCAGCCAGGACCGGACCGCCTGCTGGAACCCGTCCGCCGCCGCTTCGACGTGCGCCCGCGCCTGCCACCAGCCCTGTTCGGTGCCGGGCGGCACGACCAGCCCGTACCAGCGGCGGGCCGCGTCGGCCAGCGACGGCTCCCAGTCCAGCCAGCCGACCAGGATGCCGTTGCACTGGTAGAGCAGGTCGTAGACGGTGGCGGGCACGTCCTCGGCCCGGTCGGTGCCGGCCAACCGGGCCAGCGCCGCCAACACGCCCTGTAGTGCCTGCGGTGTCGTGTGGGTGAGCAGACCCCGGGCGTAGGCGGACACCCCGGCCACGTAGCGCAACATCTCCGGCCCGTGCGAGCGCCAGGCGTCGGTCCGGCGCGCGGGATCCGGGTCGCGCCGGATCTCGTCCGCGGTGTCCCGGGACCGGTCCATCGCGTCCGCGAGGTGGTCCCTGGCGGCCTGAAACGTGTCCGCCGCCCCGTGACGTGCGGTGATACCGGCCCACGAGTGTTGTTCCGCGTCGAAACCGCAGTCGTCCAGCCAGTCCGCTGCGGCGAGCACCCGGGGTAACCGGGACAACGAGTCCCGGACCGCGGCCGCGATCTGGTCCGGGTCGTCGGCCGCGCGCAACCGGCCGAGCGGCTCGTCAAGTGCCTCCGGTGGCTGGTCGGGTTCGGCTTGGGTGCCCCAGTGCCGCCCAGGTGTGCCGGTGTTCCGGTCACCGTGGGTGTCAGTGGGCACATCCGGCATGTGCCGTCCCTACCGTCCGGCTGGGGCGAGGAGTCACGTACCGGACGTTAGGCGACTGACGCCGCCGGTACCCGCGCTGCCGGGTACCACACGGGACCTGTCCGGATGCCCGTTCGGGCAGCCATGGGTGCGCAGACAGCCGGACGAACCCTGTCGGGCGGGCCTGGCATGCTCAAGAGTGCGAGCGAACGAAATTCGGGGGTCGACGTGGCGTGGAGCGAGGAGCGGGTGCTCGCGCTGGTGCCGGACGCCGCCGCGGCGAAGGCCGCCCGTACCCAGGCCGCCGCGACCCGCTGGACCGGCGATGGCGCGGCAGCGGACGCGGTGTGGGGCTACTGCCAGGGCAGCGGCGCCACGCCCTACCAGGTGTGCGTCGAACCGACCGAGCCCGCGTTCCGCTGTTCCTGCCCGAGCCGCCGGTTCCCCTGCAAACACGCGGTGGGCCTGCTGCTGCGCTGGTCGGCAGGCGCGTTACCCGATGCGCCGATGCCGGACTGGGTCGGCGCCTGGCTGGCCGAACGCGCGAGCCGCGCGGAACGGGCCGCCGCCCGTAGCCGGTCCGGTCCCGCCGATCCGGTCGAGGCCGCGAAAACGGCCCGCAAGCGCCAGGAACGCCGCGCCGACCGGGTCGCCGCGGGCGTGGCCGAACTGAGCGAGTGGCTGGCCGACCAGGTGCGGCACGGCATCGCGGGTCTCCCGGCCAGCGGCGCGGAACCACTGCGTGCCGCGGCCGCCCGGATGGTCGACGCCCAGGCGCCCGGGCTCGCGTCGGCCCTGCAGCGGGCGGCCGCCCAGGTGGGCCGTGGCCGGGACTGGCCGGGCGCGGTGCTGACCGAACTGGCGTCGGTGCACCTGTTGCTGGCGGCAGCCACCCGACAGGCGGAACTGCCGGCACCGCTGGCCGACACGGTCCGGTCGCAACTCGGCTTCACCGTGGACACCGCGGACGTGCTGGCCGCCGGCGTGCGGGTCAACGACCGTTGGCTGGTGCTGGGCCGAGTGGACCAGGTCGGCGACCACCTGACCACCCGGCGCACCTGGCTGCGCGGCCGCGACACCGGCCGGGCCGCCCTCGTCCTGTCCTTCGCGCCACCCGGCCGGACACTGGACGCGTCGCTGCTGCCCGGCACCGACGTGGCCGGGACACTGGCCTACTACCCGGGTGCCGTGCCACTGCGGGCCGTCGTCGCCGACCGGGCCGACGACACGCCTGCGCCCCGACCGTCCGCCGATTCCATCGACACCGCGCTGACCGGCTACGCCGCCGCGCTGGCAGGCGATCCGTGGTGCGCGCGGTGGCCGATGCTGCTGGCCGACCTGACACCGGCCGAGACCAAGGAAGGCTGGCTGCTGGCCGACGCGCACGGCGTCGCGTTGCCGCTGCGGTCCACTGTGGACCACCGCCCGCTGCTGGCGGTGTCCGCAGGCAGGCCGCTGACCGTGGCCGGCGAGTGGTCGGCCGGCGGCCTACGTCCGTTGACCTGCTGGGAGGACGACCGGGCGGTGGTCCTATGAGCCCGTGGGACTCCCTGGTGAGGGCCGTACTGCTGGGCACCGACCGGGAACCGATCCTCCCGGCGGAACTGCCAGAGCCGATCCGCGCCCGGCTGACGTCGACGGACGACCCGACCAGACTGCTACTGGACGCCGCCGCCCTGCTTGCCGGCCAACGGAAAGCCGGCATCCAGCCGGTCACCGGCATCGAGCCGGTCGACCCGGCGCCGGTAGACCGGCGGCCGCTCGTGTCGCCCGACGCGGCCCGCAGGCTGGCCCGGCTGCTGAACGGCGAACGTGCCGCGCTGTTGCCGGAATGGCTTGCCCTGGCAGCGGATCGCGGCCTGCGCGTGCCGCCGGAACGGCTGCCGGCCCTGGCCACGGCCGCCGCGAACCGCACCGCGCTGCGCGCGGCGGTCGCGGCGGCGGCGGGCCCGCGCGGCCCGTGGCTGGCCGCCCGGGCGGCGGAGTGGGCCTACCTGGCCGACGCGCCCGACCACGCCGACGAGTCGGAAGCCACCTGGCGCTACGGCGGCACGGTCGCCCGCTGGGCGTGGCTGGAGCGCGCCCGCCACACCGACCCCGACGGCGCCCGCGCCGCACTGGCCGAAACGTGGTCCAGCGAGCCCGCGGAGGGCCGCGCCATGTTCCTGGAGGCGCTGTCGGTCGGCTTGGGCCCTGCCGACGAGGAGTTCCTGGAGGCCGCGCTGGACGACCGGTCCAGCGAGGTCCGGCGCCTGGCCGCCGCCCTGCTGGTCCGCGTGCCCGGCGCCCGACTCGGTCAGCGGATGGCCGACCGGCTGTCGAGCCTGGTCCACATCTCGGACGGCGATCTGGTGATCGAACTGCCCGGCGAGTGCGACAGCGCCATGCGCCGTGACGGTGTCAAACAGCTCCCGCCTGCCGGCACCGGTTCCCGCGCCTGGTGGTTCCGCCGGCTCGTCGCCGCGACACCGCTGTCCTGGTGGCCGGGCGAACCGGCAGGCGTGCTCCGGCGCGCGGTGACCGGTCCCGGCGGCGCGGGCGCGCTGCACTCCGCGTTGGCCGCGGCCGCCGCGGAACAGCGGAATCCGTTGTGGGCGCAGGCTTTGCTCGCCGTCGACTTGCCCACCGACGACGCAGCCGACCTGGTCGCGGTCCTGCCGGCCGACCGCTGGGCGGGGGCCGTCTTCGTGCTGTCCGCCACCAATGGCCTTGCCGGCCTTGTCGGCCTCGTCCTCGGCCTGCCCACACCGTGGCCGGCGGACCTTGGCCGGTTGCTGCTGGACGAACTGGCCGTGCAGCCCCACCTGCGCAACCTGGCGCCGATCGCGGACGCCACCGCCCGCGCGGTGCCAACGGCCTGCCTGCGCCACCCGATCACCGAGCGGGTCGCCGAGCCCGGCGTGAGCGCCTGGCACCACCGGCTGGTCGAGACCCTGCTGTTCCGTCGCGCGATGCACGAGGAGTTCTCACCATGACGGCAACCACCACCGATGTGCTGCGGCTGCCGGCCGAGCAGGCGTATGCCGACGAGCTGATCGCGTTGGCGGCGCAGGACGACCGGGACCGGCCGCCGTCCTGGCGCCTGTCGCCGTGGGCGGTGGTGCGCTACCTGCTCGGCGGCGACCTGCCCGACGGCACCGTGATCACCCCGAAGTACGTCGGGCCGCGCCGGCTGGTCGAGGTCGCGGTGGCCACCCTGGCCACCGACCGCGCGCTGCTGCTGCTCGGCGTGCCCGGCACCGCGAAGACCTGGGTGTCCGAGCACCTCGCCGCGGCGATCAGCGGTGACTCGACGCTGCTCGTCCAGGGCACCGCCGGCACGGCGGAGGACGTGATCCGCTACGGCTGGAACTACGCCCGCCTGATCGCCGAGGGCCCGAGCGAGAAAGCCCTGGTACCCAGCCCCGTCTACCGCGCGATGACCGACGGGAAGCTGGCCAGGATCGAGGAGCTCACCAGGGTGCCCTCCGAGGTGCAGGACACGCTGATCACCATCCTGTCCGAGAAGATCCTGCCGGTGCCGGAACTGGCCACCCAGGTCCAGGCCCGGCGCGGGTTCAACGTGATCGCCACCGCCAACGACCGGGACCGGGGTGTCAACGAGCTGTCCAGTGCGCTGCGCCGCCGGTTCAACACGGTGGTGCTGCCACTGCCGGACTCGGCGGAGGACGAGGTGCGGATCGTGGCCCAGCGGGTCAGTGAGCTCGGCGAGGCGTTGCGGCTGCCGACGCCGGACGTCGGGCTGGCCGAGATCCGCCGGGTGGTCACCGTGTTCCGGGAGTTGCGCACCGGCCGTACCGAGGACGGTCGGACCGCGTTGAAGTCGCCAACCGCCACGCTGTCCACTGCCGAGGCGATCAGCGTCGTCACCGGCGGGCTCGCCCTGGCCGCGCACTTCGGCGACGGCGTGCTGCGCCCGCACGACGTGGCCGCCGGCATCCTGGGCGCGATCGTCAAGGACCCCGGCACGGATCGGCTCGTGTGGTCGGAGTACCTGGAAACCGTGGCACGGGAACGGGACGGCTGGGCCGATTTCTACCGGGCGTGCCGGGAGATCTCCGGTTGAGCGAGCTCGCGAGCCGACCGGTACGCGCCGGCGGGGAGGTCGCGTGAGTACGCACCTGTTGGGCATCCGGCATCACGGTCCCGGTTCGGCCAGAGCGGTCGCCGCGGCACTGCCGGTCATCGAGCCCGACCTGGTGCTGGTCGAGGGGCCACCCGAGGCCGACACAGTTGTTGACCTGGCCGCCGATCCCGGTATGCGGCCCCCCGTCGCGCTGCTGGCCTACGTCACCGACGACCCGATCCGCGCGGCGTTCTGGCCGTTCGCCGTGTTCAGCCCGGAATGGCAGGCGATCAGCTACGCCCACCGGGCCGGTGTGCCGGTCCGGTTCTGCGATCTGCCGATGACGCACCAGTTCGCCGCGGCGCCGGTACCGCGGCGCGGTCTGTCCGCCGACCCGATGGCCGAACTGGCCGCGGCGGGCGGCTACGCCGACCCGGAGCAGTGGTGGGACTCCGTGGTGGAGCACCAGAACGGCGGCATCGCCCTGTTCGACGCCGTTGCCGAGGCCATGCACGCGCTGCGCGAGCACGTCGCCGCCGACGATGGCCCCGGCCAGGTCCGCGAACACCAACGCGAGGCCTACATGCGCACCGTGCTGCGCAAGGCGATCCGCGCCGGCTACCAGCGGATCGCCGTGGTGTGCGGCGCGTGGCACGTGCCGGCCCTCGCCGACCCGCTACCGCCGGCTACCCACGATCAACGCCTGTTGACCGGCCTGCCGCGCTGCAAGATCAGCTGCACCTGGGTGCCGTGGACACACGGCAGGCTCGCCACCGCCAGTGGGTACGGCGCCGGCGTCACGTCCCCCGGCTGGTACCACCACCTGTTCACCGCGCCCGACCAGGTCACCACGCGTTGGCTCACCGACGTGGCCCGGGTCCTGCGGACCGAGGACCTGCCGGTGTCCAGCGCCCATGTGATCGAGGCCGTCCGGCTGGCCGACACCCTGGCCGCGCTGCGCGACCGTCCGCTTGCCGGCCTCGCCGAGGTCACCGAAGCCACCAGGTCCGTGCTGTGCGACGGCAACGACGTGCTGCTCCGCCTGGTGACCCGTCGACTCGTGGTCGGCGAACGACTCGGCGACGTGCCCGCCGACATGGCCAAGGCCCCGCTCGCCGCCGACCTGGCCGCGACCGCCCGTCGCCTGAAGCTCAGGCGCGACGCCCTGCCCCGCGAACTGGACCTGGACCTGCGCAACAACACCGACGTGGAACGCTCCCGCCTGCTGCACCGCCTGCGCGCCATCGACATCCCGTGGGGCACACCGGCGGTGTCGATGCGGCGCGGCAAAGGCACGTTCCGGGAAACGTGGGCGCTGTGTTGGCAGCCGGAGTTCGAGGTCGACCTGGTCGCGGCCAGCGCGCTGGGCACCACGGTCCTCGGCGCGGCCATCGCCGAGGTCCGCACCCGCGCCGCCGACGCGGTCGAACTCGCCGAGGTGACGGCGGCCGTCGAGACGTGCCTGCTGGCCGGTCTGCCCGATGCCCTGTCCGACGTGCTGGCGGCACTGGACACCAGGGCCGCCCGGGACGTGGACACGGAACACCTGATGGCCGCCCTGCCGGCACTGGCAAGGGCAGGCCGCTACGGCGACGTGCGCGGCACCGACACCGCGGCCCTGCGGCAGATCGCGGACCGCCTGCTGGCCCGGATCTGCGCCGGCCTGCCATCGGCCGCGCACGGCCTCGACGATCCGGCCGCCACCGCCCTGTCAACCGGCGTTGACGCGGTCCACGAGGCCACCGGCCTGCTCGGCCCCGATGCCCGTGAACGTTGGCTAACCACGTTGGCCGCGCTACTGGACCGCAGCCTGCCGCCCCGACTGGCCGGCCGACTGACCCGCCTGCTGCTGGACACGCGCCGACTGACCACATCGGACGTCGAACCGGCACTCGCGCGGGCACTCACCCCCGGCACCGCTCCGGTGGACGCGGCAGGCTACGTCGAAGGATTCTTCGCGGGCGGAGCGCTGCTCCTGGTACACGACGACCGGCTGCTGCGCCTGATCGACACGTGGCTCGCGGGCATCGCGCCGGACGCCTTCCCGGAGGTGCTTCCGTTGCTGCGCAGGACATTCGGTGCGTTCGCAGACCCGGAACGCCGAGCCATCGGCGAACGCGCCACCGCACTCGCCAACCCGGCCGTGTCCGCCGCCTTCGTCGAGGACGACATCGACGAGAAACGAGGCGCCGCGGCCCTGGACGTAATAGCGACCCTCCTGGGGGTGGGCCCATGACCGAACGCCTACGCCGCTGGCGACTGGTACTGGGCAGTACGGCGGAGAACAACGAGGACGACGCCACCGGCATCACGCTGACCGGCCAGGACAAGGCGATGGACGACGCGCTGGGCGCGCTGTACCAGGGCGAACCGGCCGAGGCGGAAACCCGCACCGGCGGCCTTGGCAAGTCCTCGCCGCGCGTGGCGAGGTGGTTGGGCGACATCCGCAAGTACTTCCCCAGCACGGTGGTCCAGGTGATGCAGCGCGACGCGGTGGACCGGCTGGGCCTGACCAGAATGCTGCTGGAACCGGAGCTACTGGCGTCGGTGGAGCCGGACGTGCACCTCGTCGGCACCCTGCTGGCCCTGAACGACGTACTGCCGGAACGAACCCGCCACACCGCCCGCGAGGTGGTACGGCAGGTGGTCGACCAACTGGAACAGCGCCTGGCCGACCGGGCAAGAGCCGTGATCACCGGAGCCCTGCGCCGCGCCGACCGCACCAACCGCCCCCGCCCGGCCGACATCGACTGGGACCGCACCATCCGAGCTAACCTGAAACACTATTCACCGGAACTGGACACGATAATCCCGGAACGCCTTGTCGGCCACGCCCGCCGCCAACTCGGCGTGGCACGGGACGTGATCCTGGCAGTCGACCAGTCCGGTTCAATGGCCGAATCGGTCGTCTATGCGGGGATCTACGGAGCGGTACTGGCATCCATGCGATCACTGCGCACCCGCCTGGTCGCGTTCGACACGGCGGTGGTCGACCTGACCGACGAACTGGACGACCCGGTGGACGTCCTGTTCGGCATTCAGTTGGGCGGCGGCACGGACATCAACCGGGCCATCGCCTATTGTCAGACCCTGGTGACCCGCCCGGCCGATACCGTTCTCGTGCTGATCAGCGACCTGTACGAGGGCGGCGTACGAGACGAACTGTTGCGGCGCGTCGCGGGCCTGGTCGAGTCCGGCGTGACAGTAGTGGTCCTACTGGCCCTGGCCGACTCGGGCCGCCCGGCGTACGACCGAGAGAACGCGGCCGCCCTACATGACCTCGGCGTCCCGGCATTCGCCTGCACACCTGAGTTGTTCGGCGAAATGATGGCAGCGGCAATCCGCCGCGACGACCTCGGCCGCTGGGCAGCGGAACACGTGTCGACGTAACGCGGCCGGGCGCTGACGCACACCCGATTCGGTGCGCCACCACCAACCCGATATTGCCTGCCGGCACGACCTATGACTCAGGAAATCGACGCAGCCAACGAAACCGAAGGCCCACCGAACCAGTACCAGCACACGAACCAGATCCCCGACCCCACCACCCACGACCCGCTGACCCTGACAAACGCGACTTCCTGACCCGACAAACGCGACTTCTTGACCTCGACAAACGCGACCTCGCCAGTGCAGCCCCCACCACTCCACGGGGGACGTCCCATTTCCAACGTACCGTTTGTCAAGCCCCAAAAGGGTTGTTCGCCGGAAGGCTGTGGATAACCCGGACACCTGTGGACATGCGACTTGACAGCAACCGCACGTCGATGTAGACGCGTCGCCGAACCGGTTACGTCCGGCGCAGGTGTGCCATCCCGACGCGGATGGCAGCCGCTCGGGAGACCGCCCTTTTGGGCGGCAGTGTAGGCAAAGTCTGCGGTTTCCCCCGATGTTCGCGTGCCGCTGCAAGAGCATGATGCCTC
>DASXXM010000150.1:0-6518 GCA_036503065.1 Pseudonocardiaceae bacterium
CGGCGCTCCGCCGGGCGTGTCGGCGGGGAAGATCGTACGGAGGGAGCACGCTATGGCGGCCATGAAGCCCCGGACCGGCGACGGTCCCCTTGAGGTCACCAAGGAGGGACGCGGGATCGTGATGCGCGTCCCACTCGAGGGTGGGGGTCGGCTCGTCGTTGAGATGTCCGCCGACGAGGCCAGCGAGTTGGGGGATGCGCTCAAGGCGGCTGGCAACTGATCGTTGACGGCGGGCCGAGCACGACCCGCCATGTCCCTACCGTGCGTGCCCCGGTGTCCGCCTGTTCGACGCGGAACCGGGGCCGTGTCGCGAGCAGCGGACACGTAGGTTCACCCACGGATTGCCGCAGCTTCGGAGGTTGCCAGTGCCGGCTCGCCAACGGACCGCCCCGACCGTGCCGGTGGTGCCGACCCCGATCGTCGACATCGAACTGACACGCGGGCGCTCGACGTCGCGCGCGGCACTGGCGGTGCTGACCGCCCCGGGAGCCGACGACGAACCGTGGTTCGGACCAGGCGCGGACCTCCTGCCCGACACCTGGCGGACCTGGACCGACGAGCCGACCGGCCGGGCCGGAGAGGTCCGGACCATGCCGGGCGACGACGCGAGCTGGCTCGTCGGCGTCGGGGACCGCGGTTCGGCCGCCTGGCGGACCGCTGGTGCCGCACTGATCCGTTCCATTCAGGACTGCGACCGAATGGACGCGCGGGCCAGGGTCGACGTCGCGTTACCCGCGGACGTCACACCGACCGAACTCGGCGCGTTCGTCATCGGCCTGCGCCTTGGCGGCTACCGGTTCCGGCTCACCGGCGACCGTGCGAAAGAACCGAAGATCCGCACCGTCCGGCTCCGCGTCGACACGCCCGACTCGGCCCTGGACGCGGCACTGGCGCGGGCGTCCGCGCTCACCTCGGCCACGTCCCTGGCCAGGGACTTGGCCAACATGCCGTCCAACGTCAAGGATCCGGCCTGGCTGGCCGGCATCGCGACCAGGGCCGGCGACGACACGCCCGGGCTGGCCGTGACGGTGCGGGACGAAGCGTGGCTGGCCGAACAGGGCTTCGGTGGCGTGCTCGCGGTCGGCGGCGGCTCGGCCAGCCCGCCCCGGCTGATCGAACTGGCCTGGCGGCCCCGTGGCTCGGCGTCCGGGCCGCACCTGGTGCTGATCGGCAAGGGCGTCACGTTCGACACCGGCGGCATCTCGATCAAACCGGCCGACGGCATGCACCTCATGCGCACCGACATGTCCGGCGCCGCCGCGGTGATCGCCGCGGTGCAGGGCATCGCCCGGCTGCGGCTGCCGATCCGCGTCACCGGTCTCGCGCCTGCCGCGGAGAACCACGTGTCCGGCTCGGCGTATCGCCCCGGTGACGTCGTCCGGCATGTCGACGGCCGGACCACCGAGGTCACCAACACCGACGCGGAGGGCCGCATGCTGCTGGCCGACGCGCTCGCCTACGCGGTCCGCAGGCTGCGGCCGGACCTGCTGGTGGACGTGGCCACGCTGACCGGTGCGATGAAGGTCTCCCTTGGCCTGCGCACCGCGGGGTTCTTTGCCACTGATGACGACCTGGCGACACGCATCGGCGCGGCGGGCAAGGCCGTTGGCGAGCGGTGGTGGCGGATGCCGCTGCTGGACGCGCATGCCGACGACGTGCGCAGCGACCTGGCCGACGTGCGGCAGTGCCCGCCGGGACCGGGCGGGATCGCGGCCGCGCTGTTTCTGCGCGAGTTCACCGCAGGCCTGCCGTGGGCGCACCTGGACATCGCGGGCCCGGCCCGGGCGGACAAAACGTACGACGAGGTCGTCCCCGGCGGCACCGGCTTCGCCGCCCGCACCCTGATCGCGCTGGCAGAGTCGTTGGCCGAGTCGGCGGCCGACGCAGTGGCCGAGTCACGGACCGTGGCCACGTCCGGGTAGGTTGCCGCACGTGGTTGAGGAGAGCTTGGCCGGGCAGCGGGTCCTGGTGACCGGCGGGTCCGGCTTCGTCGGGCGCGGCGTGGTCGCCGAGTTCCTGCGGCACGGTGCCCGCGTGGTCGTCGTTGACCGGCAACCGTTTCCCGGTGATCCGGTGCCGACCGTGCTCGGTGACCTGACCGACCCGTCGGTGCGCGACGCGGCCGTGACGCCGGATCTGACCGGCATCGTCCACCTGGCCGCGATCACGTCGGTGCTCCGTTCGGCCGAACAGCCGCAGGAGACGTTCGACACCAACGTCGTGGTCACCCAGGCACTGCTGGAACTGGCCAGGCAGCGGGGTGTCGGGCAGTTCGTGCTGGCGTCCACCAACGCCGTGGTCGGCAACGTCGGCACCGACACGATCACCGAGGGCCGCCCGCTGCGCCCGCTGACGCCCTACGGCGCCACCAAGGCCGCCTGCGAGATGCTTCTGTCCGGCTATGCGGGCGCCTACGGCCTAGCCGCCTGCGCGCTGCGGTTCACCAACATCTACGGCCCCGGCATGGCGGCCAAGGACAGCTTCGTGCCCCGGTTGATGCGCGCCGCGCTGGCCGGCCGGGGAGTGCAGGTCTACGGCGACGGCAAGCAGGCACGTGACCTCGTGCACGTGTCGGACGTGGCGGCCGGGGTGCTGGCCGCGTGGCGCCGCCGCTACGTCGGGACCGCGATCATCGGCGCGGGCCGCTCGGTGACCGTGCTGGACCTGATCGACGCGGCACGGGCGGCGACCGGCGCGCCGCTGCCGGTGGACCACGTGCCGGCCAAGACCGGCGAGATGCCGGCGGTGATCGTGGACATCTCACACGCCACCGCCGAACTGGGCTACCGTCCGCGGATCGAACTGACCGACGGCCTGCGCACGGTCTGGGACGACTTCCTCGCCCACACCGGCACCGACGATGCGTCCACCGGCCCACCGCGATGACCCTGGGTTGCTCCTATGTGGACGATGGGTCGCGCACGCCGGGCGATCACCCACGGTGGACCTGCCGTTCGTCGTATTCCTACGTGATTATCAGCTTGCCGATGGCCACACGCCTGGTCCGGGACAGATAATCGACTTGGCTCCATCCCGTTCGTATCCGTGATGTCCGAGTGCTCCTGGCGGTACCAGTTGCCTGGTCTTGTGTTGTTGCTGTTGGCGGTCGTACTCGCCGTGACCGTCCTCATCGGAGGGTCACGGCGCGCCAGGACGCGCCGTCGGATGCTGGCGCCGTTCCCGGACCCGGTGGACCAGCGCGCACTGGACGCGTTCACCGAACGCTACGGCAGGCCACGGTTCGCGCCGGTCCTGGTCGTGATCGCGGCGTACAACGAGGAGGACGGCATCGGCGGTGTGCTGGACAAGCTGCCGGCCACCTGCCTCGACCTGCAGGTCGACGTGCTGGTCGTGGTGGACGGCGCCGCGGATGACACCGCGGCGGTCGCGATGGCGCACGGCGCGTACACCTGCGTCGCGCCGGTCAACCGCGGCCAGGGCGCCGCGCTGCGCCTCGGCTACCAGCTCGCCGCGCACGGTGACGCACCGTACGTGATCACCACGGACGCGGACGGTCAGTACGACAACAGCGAGATGCCGCTGCTGCTCGGCCCCTTGCTGGCCGGCACCCACGACTTCGTCACCGGTTCGCGCCGGCTGGGCGTCGCACCGAGCGACGACCGGGTGCGGTGGCTCGGCGTCCGCGTGTACGCGACCCTGGCCAGCCTGTTGACCAGGAGGACGATCACCGACACGTCGTTCGGGTTTCGCGGCATGCGCACCGAACTGGCCTGCTCGGTGCCGCTGCGCCAGCCGCAGTACCAGGCCTCCGAGCTGCTGCTCGGCGCGCTGGCCGGCGGCGCGCGGTTCCTGGAGCAGCCGATGACGATGCGGGTGCGCTCGGCCGGCACCACCAAGAAGGGCAACAACTTCGTCTACGGCGTCCGGTACGGCTCGGTGATGACGTGGACGTGGCTGCGCGAGTACGTGGGCCGCCGTTCGCTGCGCCTCGTGGGCGTCGGCCGCCGGAGCGCGGTGGCGCGGACCGTCGAGCAGCCGGTGGGCAGCTGAACGCTGGTCAGCTCGGTGTGGTCCGGATCGGTGAGCTGATCGCATTCTGCGAAAACGCCAACGGCGCACATCCGTGGCCTGAGGCCCCGCAGATTGCCCGAAGAGTCCTATCTGGACACGGCAGTACGCAGGCAACGACCACCCGCGGCGAAGTCGACACCGGGCTGAGCTTGATCACGAACTGTGGCCAGAACCGCAAGACGAGCCCCAGTCCAGCGAGCGAGACCAAGGCTCCAAGCCCAGCAAGCTTTCCAGTCAGGCCAAGGTTCACGACGCCCCGTAGGCAGCCCCCACCACTCCCGGGGGGCGTCCCCTATCCAACGTACCGCTTGTCAAGTCCCAAATGGGTGGTTACCGGCAAGTTGTGGATAACTGAATTTGTTGTCCACAGATTATGCGGGCGCGGTCCTGCGGGTGCGGAAGACCCGGTCCAGCAGGGCGAACTTCAGGACGAACAGGATCGCGTAGCTGCTCAGGTAGGCGATGTCCAGCGTGATCGTGCGGGCGCCCCGGTCGGTCACCATGGGTGCGAGCACGTGGTCGGTGACCGTGGTGAGCGCGGTCGCGGCCAGGCCGCCGCCGACGATGATCGCGATGTAGGGCAGCAGTTCGCGCAGCAGGGCCGGGCGGCCGCTGCGGCCCCAGGTCCACTTCCAGTTGACGATGAAGTTGGGGATCGCGCCTGCCACGAACGCCACCAGGCTGGCCGTTGTCGCGTTCACGCCGCCCAGCCAGAACAGACCGGTCAGCGTGAGTTGGGACAGCAGGGTGGCGGCCACCGATCCGGCGGCGAACCTGCTCAGGCGGACGCGGACGAGACGGCCCGGCAGCCACCGGGACCGGCCCGTGCGCTGTCGTGCGCCAGGGGCTGTGCTACCGGTTCTGGAATATGTTTCGGTGGCTACCACAACACTTATCCTCTAGTGGTTCGGAGCGATCCGCACGCCCCCTACCAGGTCTTTAACCAACTCACAGCTTCGGTGTCCGATACGTCGGGAGTCACGGCGGTAACGTCGTAAAGGAGTTCGAACGTGGAAGGAGCACTCGTGCGCGTACTGGTTCTCGGTGGCGATGGCTACCTTGGCTGGCCAACGGCCCTGCACCTGTCCGACGTCGGCCACGAGGTGGCCGTCCTGGACAATTTCGTGCGTCGCCAGTACGACCATGAAATGGGCGTCCAAAGCCTCGTTCCTATTGAGCCGCTACAGGTTCGGCTGGACGCGTGGGAGCAGGTTTCCGGTAAGCGGCTGCCGGCATTCATCGGCGATCTCCTCGACGGTGAGTTCGTGCTGGAAACGCTCAGGAAGTTCCGTCCGGACGCCATCGTGCATTTCGCGGAACAACGGTCGGCGCCCTATTCGATGATCGACCGCAAGCACGCGGTCTACACGCAGCACAACAACGTCGTCGGCACGCTGAACCTGCTGTTCGCGATCGCCGAGACAGACCCGGACATCCACCTGGTCAAGCTGGGCACGATGGGCGAGTACGGCACGCCGAACATCGACATCGAGGAAGGCTGGCTGGAGGTCGAGCACAACGGCCGCCGCGACCGGATGCTCTACCCGAAGAAGCCGGGTTCCTTCTACCACCTGAGCAAGGTGCACGACTCCAACAACATGGAGTTCGCCTGCCGGATCTGGGGCCTGCGCGCCACCGACCTGAACCAGGGCATCGTCTACGGCCAGCAGACCGACCAGACCGCCCGCGACCCGCGCCTGGCGACCCGCTTCGACTACGACGCCATCTTCGGCACGGTGCTCAACCGGTTCGTGATCCAGTCCGTGATCGGCCACCCGCTGACGGTCTACGGTGCCGGTGGCCAGACCCGCGGCCTGATCGACATCAGGGACACCGCCGAATGTATCCGGCTCGCGGTGGAGAATCCGGCCGAGCGCGGCGAGTTCCGCGTCTTCAACCAGATGACCGAGTCGATGTCGGTGGCCGAGATCGCCAAGACGGTCGCCAACCTGTCGTCCCGCCCGGTCGAGGTCGAGCAACTGGCCAACCCGCGCGTCGAGGAGGTGTCGCACTACTACAACGTGGTGCACACCGGCCTGCCGTCGCTGGGCCTGCGGCCACACCTGTTGTCGGACACGCTGATCCAGTCGCTGTACTCGATCGCGGAGCAGTACGTGGACCGCGTCGACCTGGCCGCCATGCGCCCCACGGTGAAGTGGCAGGCTACGGCGAGCCCGCTGCGCTGACCGTTCAGGAAACGTGTGAAACGTGTCGTGAGCCGTCGCCTTACGACGCGGCGTTGACCCACTCGGTGTCCGGGTGGGTCTTCCCGTGGCGGTACCCGCTGCCCACACGGTGTGGGTCTGACGTGGGTTTCCATCGGGCTCGTTTACTGTCGCCCACCAAACTGTGGGAGGACACCAACGCCGCGAGGTTACGGGCGGCGTTGAGATCACGATCCAGCGTGAAACCGCACTGGTCGCAGTGAAACATCCGCTCGGACAGCCGCAGTTTGGCTTTCACTGTGTGGCAGTTCGAGCAGGTCT
>DASXXM010000151.1:0-73156 GCA_036503065.1 Pseudonocardiaceae bacterium
AGCGAGCATCGACGGCACGAAGTGGATCGCCGTCACGCCGTGCCGCCGGACCGTGTCACGGATCGCCGCCGGCTCGGACTCGGCGCCCGGGCGCAGCATCACCTGGGTGGCGCCGAGGACACCGGGCAGCAGCAGTTCCCACACCGACACGTCGAACACGTACGGGGTCTTCTGCAGGAACACGTCATCCGCGCCGAGCGCCAGGTCGTCGGCCATCCAGCGCAGCCGGTTGACGATCCCCCGGTGCTCGATGAGCACGCCCTTGGGCCGGCCCGTGGAACCGGAGGTGTAGATGCAGTACCCGACATCCTCCGGACCGGCCAGCGGCGGCGGGTTGTCCGCGCGTCCCGGCGCGACCCCGGCGATGTCGACGACCGGGGTGCCCGACGGCGGCGCGAACTCCCCGCCCGCCACCAGGACGGCGACGGCGGCGCTGTCGGCCAGGATCGCCGCCACGCGGTCGGCCGGGTCCGTGACGTTGACCGGAAGGTAGCCGCCACCCGCCTTGAGCACGCCGAGCACGGCCACCATCAGGTCGGTCGACCGCGCCAGCAGCAGGGCCACCAGGCTGCCGGGGCCGACCCCGTGGTCCTCGCGCAGCCGCCACGCCACCGCGTTCGCGCGCGCGTTGAGTTCGGCGAAGGTCAGCGAGCCCCGCTCGTCGAGCGTCGCGAGCCGATCGGGCGTGCGTGCGGCCTGCTGCTCGAACAGTTGCGGGACCGGGGTTTCCAGGTCGTGGTCGGTGTCGGTGGCGTTGAATCCGGTGACGACGAGTTCGCGTTCCGCGTCGGTCAGCAGCGGCAGGGTCGCGACTGGGCCGTCCGGCGTTGCCACGCAGGAGCGCAGCAGCGTGGCGACGTGGCCGAGCAGGGCGTCGATCCGGTCGTCGTCGAACAGGTCGGTCGCGTACTCGACGGTCAAGCGCAGTCCGCCAGCGGTCTCCTTGAAGAAGAACGACAGGTCCATCTTGCTGTACTCGTAGCCGACGTCGAGGTGGCGCACCCGCAGCCCCGGCACGTCGGCGGTCGGGCGGCCCCATTCCTGGTCGAGGAAGACCATCACGTCGAACAGCGCGTTGCGGCCGGCGGCCGGCGCGGCGCCGAGTTCGCGCACCACCTGGTCGATCGGGTACTCGTGGTGTTCCAGGCCGTCCAGCAGGGTGGCCTGCGCGGTGCGCAGCGCGGCACGGAAGGTCGTCGACGGCTCGACGGTGTCGCGCAGCGCGAGGCTGTTGAGGTAGTAGCCGATCTGGTCGTACAGCTCCGGTACGGTCCGGCTGAGGACGGACGTGCCGATCGCGAAGTCGCGCTGGCCGGTGTACCGGTGCAACAGCACCCGCACCAGGGCGCACAGGCCCGCGTACAGCGTCGCGCGCTCCGCCCGGCACAGGCGGGTGAACTCGCCGAGATCCTCGGGACTGATCGTGCGGTGCGCCAGCCGGCCGCGGAACGTGCGCACCGCGGGCCGGGGACGGTCGGTCGGCAGTTCCAGCGGTGCCAGCTCACCGTCCAATGTGGTCAGCCAATGGTCTCGCGCGTCCGCGAACTCGCCGTCGGCGAGGCGTTGCCGCTGCCAGCAGGCGTAGTCCTTGTACTGCAACGGGAGCGCGGTCGGCGGGCGCTCGCCCTGCACCCGGGCGCGGTAGGCGGTGAGCACGCCGTCGATCAGCACCGTCATCGACCAGCCGTCCAGCACGATGTGGTGGCCGGCGAGCACCAGCAGGTGGTGGTCGGCCGCACGCCGGACGAGCAGTGACCGGAACACCGCGCCGGTGGCCAGGTCGAAGTCGACGCCGACGAAGTCGGTGATCCGGCGGTCCGCGTCGTCGGCGTCGGGCGTCACCTCGAAGCGCCAGTCCACGCGCTGGCCCGTCACTCGCTGCATCGGTTCGCCGTCGACGTCGCCGAACGCGGTCCGCAGCGATTCGTTCGCCGCGACCAGGTCGTCGACGGCCGTGTGCAGCGCTTCCGGATCGAGCTCGCCGCGCAGTTCGTAGACGGCGTGGATGGTGTACGCGGCATGGGCCGCGCCGGTCTGCGCGACCAGCCACATCGCGAGTTGCCCCGACGACAACGGATACCACTCCGCAACGGGTGCGGCCGGGACAGCGGACAGTACGTCAGACACGATCGCCCCACCCATCGCTCGACCGGCCGACCAACTGCTCGACGCCGAATCCCGCACGCGCGACGACGGTCCAGCCGTCCCGGGTTCGACAGACGAGCCGCAGGCCGTCGTGGTTCGCCCACTCCGGAGCGACGTCCCGCGCCAACCGGGCCAGCTCGCCCAGGAAGCGGGTCCCCGGATAGTCACGGTCGTCCGCTGCGAAGTCGGTGCGGTCCGCAGGCCGCGCGGCGAGGTCCGCGATGGCGAGGTCGCGCACCACCTTGTGGTACTGCGACCAGCGCACCAGCCGCGGCCCGTCGCCCAGGTACATCGCGGTCGTCAGCGACCGTGACGCCGGATCGCCCGGATCGCCGAGCCAGATGTCCTCCATCACCTCGTCCGCGACCCAGGCGCGCTCCCACGAGCTGTAGCGGCCGCGCCTGGCCCGCAGTGCCCGCGCCCGCAGGTCACCGGGTGCCGGCAGCGGGATCTCCGCGGCGGGAATGCCGTTGGAGTACATCGGCACGGCCGTGAACGGCCACTCCTCCGACGAGCGAACCAGCACCATGACCAGCGCCAGGCAGGCCGCGATGCCGATCGCGGTGAAGACGACGGGGCCGACACCGCCGGTGGCGAACACGGTCGCGGGTGCCGAGGAGCCGCCGACCGCCCTGATGAGCCACGGCCAGTTCACCAGCGCCAGGTAGCACCACATCTGGATCCAGTAGGCGGGCATCATCACCAGCAGGATGCTGACGTGCAGGCCGACCCAGACCACGATCAACGGCATCCGCAGCGGCGCACTGACGATGGCCAGCGGCGCGGACAACTCGACCAGTACCGCGCCGACCGCCATGCACCGGCACAGCAACGGCCGGGCCACGACCTGGCGCGACAGCCAGGGCCAGCGGGCCAGTGACGCCGACTGCTCAAGGTAGTACCGCAGCGCACGGCCGTCGAGCCAGCGCAGGCCGCCGTTGCGCAGCTTGGAGACACCGCCGGAGAACAACGTGTACGACAGGAAGACCAGCATCAGCAGCGGCGCGAAGCCGGACTCGAACACCGATCCCGGCGAGACCAGCAGCGGCCACGCGGTGTGGTCGGCCAGCAGGCCGTCGACCGAGAACCCGTACGACACCGAGAAACTCAGGGCCGTCAACGCGTACAACGCCGAGTGCGTCGAGTGGTTCGCGCCGAGGGCGCCCGCGTTGACGCTGTGCAGGAACGCGAAGCCGAGACACGTCACGATGCCGGTGACCGGCTGCAGGAAGCCGAGCGCCGCCGCGATCCAGAACGCGATCGTGAGCCGGACGAGCACGGTCAGCACCGCGGGGCGCACCCACCGCAGGCCCAACAGTTTCACCAGGCCCGTCGGCGTGTAGAACAACGGCTCGGTGCCGGCGATGATCTTCGGGGCGCCCAGCGGGGACGGGCTGTCGATCAGGCACAGCACGAGCAGGCCGCCGTAGAGGACCAGCCGGAGGATACCGGAGATCGGCCGCATTTCGTTGAGCCACCAGTACGTGATCATGTATCTCGTCCATTTCTCGCAAAGTCGGCGGGAGTCGCGCGACTCACCAACGGCGGGTCTCGGCGAAGAAGTCGGGGATGGCGACGGCGGTCCCGCGCTCCCTGGCCCGCTGGTGCACGTGGGCGCCGACGGCGATGTCCAGCACGCCGAGCCCGAACGGGGAGAAGATCACCGGCCGGTCGGCCGGCACGGCGACCGCGCCGGTGAGCACGCCGGCCAGCGTGCCGGTGACGAAGTCCCGGTTGCCGGTGAGCTGTTCGGCCAGGTGCGGCGAGGTGTTCGCCTTCAGGCAGTGGTCGACGTCGTCGAGGATGTTCGCCGCGTCGAGGACGACCTCGGGGGCGATGTCGCGCAGCGAGATGTTCAGCACGACCTGTCCCGGCCGGAACCTCTCGGTCACGTAGGGCGCGGCCGCGGTGGTGGCGAGGACCACCATGTCCGCCTGGTGGATATCGTCCATTGTGGATACCACGGATGCCTTGCTGTCCAACCGCTGCCGGAGATGGTCGGCCAGCGCGGCGGCGGACGCGGCGTGCACGTCGTACACCAGGAACTCGTCCGGATCGCACCGCGCGGCACGCAGATACGCACAGATCTCGCGGGCGATCACGCCGGCGCCGACCACGCCGATCCGGGTGCCGGCGAAGCCCGCGGGCCGCAGCGCGGTCGCCGCGACGGCCGCCGATGCCGCGGTGCGGGCGGAGCTGATGGTCGCGGCTTCCAGGCAGGCGATCGGATAGCCGGTCCGGTAGTCGTTGAGCACGAGGACCGCGGCGGCGCGGGGCACGCCGTGCTCGACGTTGCGCGGGAAGCTGGCGATCCACTTGATGCCGGCGAGTTGGACATCGGCGCCGAGGAACGCCGGCAACGCGATGATGCGCGCCTCCGGCTTCTCCGGGAACCGCAGGAAGTAGCTGTCCGGGTTGACCGACTCGCCTGCCTCGTGCCGCAGGTAGGTGCGGCGGACCAGGTCGAGCACCGCGCCGCGGTCGGCCGACAGTATCTCGTGGACGGCGGGCCCCGGGATCACATCGAAGTCGAACATGATCAGCTCTTTTCGTTGGGCGAGACGCCGTCGAGCGGCAGCAGGGCCGCCGGGCCGAAGTGCTGCAGCACCCAGTCGTCGTTGTAGAGCGTGCTGAGGTAGCGGTCGCCCATGTCGGGCGAGATGCACATGGAGCGCAGGCGCCGGTTCGGGTCGTGCCGTGCCAGCCACTGCACCGCGCCGCTGACCACCGTGCCGGTGGAACCGCCGAGCAACATGCCGCGCGACGCCAGCAGGCGGCAGGCCCGGATCGTGTCCAGCTCCCCGACCTGGACCAGGTCGTCGAAGACGCTCAGGTCCAGCAGCGGTGGCACGACGCTGGCGCCGAGACCCGGGATCAGGCGCGGCGCGGCCGGTTTGCCGAAGCTGACCGAGCCGACCGCGTCGACCGCGACGACCCGCACCGAGCTGGCGTTGTCGCGGAAGTAGCGGGCGCAGCCCATCGCGGTGCCACCGGTGCCCACCCCGACGAACAGCACGTCCAGGTCCGGGAAGTGCTTGAGGATCTCCGGCGCGGTGCCCTCGTAGTGCGCGCCCCAGTTGGCCTCGTTGGCGTACTGGTTGAGCCATACGTAGCGGTCGTCCGCCGCGCACCTGCGGCGCACGTAGTCCAGCCGTGCCCCCAGAAAGCCGCCGGCCGGATCGGGGGTGTCGAGGACGACCAGTTCGGTGCCCAGCGCCCGGATCATGGCCGCGGTGATCTGGTTGCACCGGGTGTCGGTCACGCAGGTGAACCGCAGGCCCTTGTGCGCCGCGATGACGCTGAGCGCCACCCCCAGGTTGCCCGACGACGACTCGATCAGCACCGAGTCCGGGCCGATCAGGGCGTCCCGCTCGGCCGCGGCGATCATCGACGCGGCCGTGCGCAGCTTGATGGACCCGCCGAAGTTCATGCCTTCGCACTTGAGGTGCAGCTCATGCCCCACCAGCGGGCCGAGATCCACGAAGAAATCGGGCTGGATCAGCTCGTGTGGTCCCAATGTGGCGGTCACGATTCTCCTCTTTGCTTCGTTGTGGTCACAGCGACAGCACACCCGCGTCGACGGTGGCTCGGGTCACGTTCACCACGACGTCGGCCGCGGCGAGCAGATCTTCGTTACGTGATACGACAATCCACGCGGCAGGCCACTGCCGGGGCAGCGTCGCCCAGATGGCGCGGGCGGTCGGACCGTCCAATGAGGAGTCACAGTCGTCGACAACGTACAGATCGGCGGGACGGCACAGCATCCTTGCCAGTGACAGGCGTTGTCGCTGGCCACCGGACAACTGGCCCGCGGTGCCCGAGTCGATCCAGGTGTCCAGCCCACGCGGCAGTTCCTCGGAGCCGGAGCACAGCCGTACCGCCGCCATGGCGGCCTCGACCCGCGCCGGGGTGACGTCGTCCGAACCAAGGGTCAGGTTGTCCAACAGGCTGCCGTGCACGAACTTCGCCTGCTGCCGGGCGTAGCCGACCCGTGGCGCACCGAGCCGCGACCGGTCGCCGGCGACTTCCGCGCCGTTCCACCGGATGCTGCCGGTGGTGCCGGGCTGGAGGCCGAGCAGGCTGCGGACCACCAGGCTCTTGCCCGACCCGAGCTCGCCGGTGATGACCACGAGTTCGCCGGGGCGCACCTGGAAGCTCACGGGTCGAGGGGCGGTGGCACCGACGGGCGCGGCACAGGTCAGGTCGGTGACGGTCAGTTCACGCAGCGGCCGGACGTCGTTGGAGGCGGGCCGGGGCGGCTCGTCGCCTGCGAGTTCGGCGAGTCGCCGGTAGGAGACCCGGCCGCTCTGGTAGCGCGCGAGGATCTTGCCGAAGAAGTACATCTGCTGGCCGAGCCACGACGCGTAGGTCAGAAAGAGCACCAGCTTGCCGGCGCTGAAGTCGCCGCGCGCCACGCTCAGGCTGACGGTCAGCAGCACCACACCGGTGCCGACCATCACCAGGTTGTAGAACAGGTCCGACAGGAGGTCCAGGTAGATCTGGTGGCGCAACTGCACGGTGCGGCGCCAGGCGAACCGCCGGTACAGCCCCGCCAGCCTGCCGGTCATCGCGCCGGCCAGCCGCAGGTCACGGACGCCGGTCAGGGTGTCGGTGATCTCCGCGCTGATCATGCCCTGCCGGACACGGGTTTCCGCCTGGGTCGCGGCCACCCGCTTCTTGAGCATCACCGAGGCCACCAGGCCGCCTGCCAGCAGCACCAGCGGGATGGTCATCACGAGGTCCGCGGTCGCCAGCACGGCGACGGCGATCACGAGCAGCACCGAACGGTAGATCAGGTCGGTGGTCCACTCGAGCAGGCCGCCGATCTCGTCGCTGTCGTCGCGCAGCCGATTGAGGATCTCCCCGCTGCCGCGTGCCGGTCCCAGTGCGGTCGGCCGCCCGAGCAGCCGCCCCAGTACCTCGGTCTTGATCCAGGCGCTGGTGCGGAAGATCAGGACGAAGGTCAGTTGCAGGCCGATCCACAGTGCCACGGCCCGCAACACCATCAGCGCCACCGCCGCCCCGAGCAGCCACCACGTCGCCGCCGTGACGGGCGGATGCGCCGCGTGATCGAGCATGGCGGCGATCAGCGCGCCGATGATCAGCGGTACGCCGTAGATCGTGCTCCACACGGCCATCGTCGAGAGGTACAGGCCCTTCACCCGGACGGCCGCACCGCGCAGGAAACGGCCGAACCCCAGCTGTTCGGTGTTCATTTCGCTCCCACCACTCGACCGCCGTCCATCGTCATCAGTTCGTCGACGCCGACCAGGGTGGCCATCCGGTGTTCGACCATCACGACCGTGCGGTCGCGCATGACCAGCTCCAGCAGGTCCGTCCAGCTCCGCTCGGTCTCGGCGTCGAATCGCGACGTGCCCTCGTCGACCACCAGCACGCTGTAGGGGCGCAGCAGCGCGCGGGCACCGACGAGCACCTGCGACTCGCCCTCGGACAGCGTCCTGGCATCCGCGCCGACCCGGGTGCGCAGCCCGGCCGGCAGGTCCCGTACCCAGTCGGCCGCGTTGAGGCGGTCCAGCACCTGCCAGACGCGGTCCTCGGACACGGAATCGTCGAAGAGCGTGATGTTCTCGTAGACCGACGCGCTGAACACGTGCGCCCGCTGGCTGAGCACGGTCACCCGGCGGGCGAACTCCAGCGGCGGCAGCCGCCGCACGTCGACACCGCCGATCCGCACCCGGCCCTGCCCCGGTTCGCCGAGGCCGCACAGCAGGTTGATCACCGTGCTCTTGCCGGCGCCGGTCGGCCCGACGATGCCGAGACTGCGCCCCGGCGCCACGGTGAACGACACGTCACGTAGTACGGGAGTGTCGCCGTAGCCGAAGGTGACGTGGTCGAACTCGATCCCGAGTGGACCGTCCGGCAGCGATACCGCAGGCGGCTCGGGGGTGCCGGTCGCCGTCTCGGCCGGCAGGGTGCGTGCGGCGATGGCCAGCACGGCGAACATCTGCTGCATCTGGCCGGACTGGGAGGACATGTCCTCCAGCGGTCCCTGCAACAGGTTCACGTACAGGTAGATCATGGTCAGGGTGCCGATGGTGATGCTGCCCAGTTGCAGTTCGCGCAGGCCGAAACCGAAGCCGATGGCGAAGAAGACCGCGGTGCACAGTTGCGTCACCGGCCAGAAGATCCGGCCGCTGATGTAGGCGCGCCCCTCCGTGTGCAGCAGCGCGGCGAGGTCGGCCCTGGTCCGGTCCGCCGCCCACCGGGAGCGGCCCAGCATCAGCAGATCGTCGCGTGCGCCAATCGCGTCGCCGACGAAGCCGAACAGCTTCGCCTGCTGGCCCCGCGCCTTCTCCCAGCGCACCCGCGAACGCCGGGACAGCCGGGTCAACACGAAGCACACGACCACGATCAGCACCAGAATACCCAGCCCCGCCTGGGGCACCACCAGCGACATGGCAACGACCGTGCCGGCGCCGACCAGCACGTTGCTGATCATCCGGAACCCGGACGTGGCGATGGCCTGACCGACGATGTCGGCGCTGCCCGACACCTGCTCCAGCACCTGGCCGACCGGCCGGTTCTCCACCTCCAGCACCGGCGCTTCGACCGCGACGTGGTGCAACAACCGCATCCGCAGGCTGTCGGCGATGCGCCAACCCGCGTGCACGGCGAGATAGCTGGAGCAGATCCGCGCCGCGCCACCGGTCACCGCGATGACCAGGTACCACACGGCGATCGTGATCA
The DNA here is from genome assembly GCA_036503065.1 of Pseudonocardiaceae bacterium. Lineage (GTDB taxonomy): Bacteria > Actinomycetota > Actinomycetes > Mycobacteriales > Pseudonocardiaceae > DATEPR01. The sequence goes on from DASXXM010000151.1 coordinate 8,854, forward strand.
GGACGGACTGCGTGGTACCGCCGGTCGCCCGGTCCACGAACCGCTGCACCAGCATGGGGCCGGCCAGCGTGGCCAGCACGCTGACGGTGAGGACGGCCAGCGCGATCAGCGCGGTCCCGGTGACCGGCCGGATTTCCCGCAGCAGCAGGCGAAGCGCTGCCGAACGGGAGTCTCTTGTGCCGGACACCCGACCTCCATTGGATTCCACTGTGGACGACTGCCGGCGCGTCATGCTGCCTGCCGGAGTTTGGTGTCCAGGACGGACGCGAGGTCCCGCAGGACGGTGTTGTTGAGTACCACCGGGAAGGTGAGCGACGTGCCCAGCTCCCGGTTCACCCGGTGGTGCATGCGGAAGGCGAGCAGCGAGTGGCCGCCGAGCCCGAAGAAGTCCTCGTCCCGCCCCACCCGTTCGGTGTTGAGCAGTTCCGCCCAGAGCGTGGCCAGGTACCGCTCGGTGTCGGTTTCCGGTGCCACGTAGGCGTCCTCGCGCTCCCGCTGCGCCGCGAGCAGTTCGTACAGGGCCGCCGTGTCCCGCTTGCCGTGCTCCGTGGCGGGAATCCGCGGCAGCACGACGAACTGGCTGGGCACCATGAAGTCCGGCAGGTCGCGCTGGGCCCGCGCGCGCAGTTCCGCGGTCCCCAGGCCGTCGTCGACCACCACGAACGCGACGAGACGGCGGTCGTTGCCGGTGCCGTGCGGCAGGACGACGGCGTCGGTCACCTCGGCGTGCCGCAGCAGGCCGCGCTCGACCTCACCGGGTTCGACGCGGTAACCGCGGATCTTCACCTGGTTGTCGGCCCGGCCGACGAAGAGGAACGTGCCGTCCGCCCGCTGACGCACCAGGTCGCCGGTCCGATAGGCACGCACGGCGCCGTCGCTGTCGGGCAACGTGACGAAGCGCTCGTCGGTCAGGTCGGGGCGGTCCAGGTAGCCGCGTGCCACGCCGGGCCCCGCGATGAACAGTTCGCCGGTCTCCCCCACGGCGACCGGCCCGCGGTCCTGGTCGAGCACCCACAGCGACGTCCCGGCCAGCGCGCGCCCGATCGGGATCGTGTCGGACTCCGCGTCCTGCCCGGTCACCTCGTGCAGGGTGCAGGCCGTGGTGATCTCGGCGGGCCCGTAGAGGTTGAAGAGTCGTCCGGCGAACCGGCCGCCGAGCAGTGCGCGGCAGGCCGACGGCAGCAGCACGTCGCCGCCCACCTGAAGAATCCGCAGTGCCACGAAAGCGTCCGGGTCCTCCTGGACCACGTGGTTGACGACCATCGTCGGGACGATCATCGACGTGATCGCGTACTTCGTGAGCTGGCGCTGGAAATCGGCGGCCAGCAGCTCCGGCACGGGCGGCAGCACGACGCACTCGGCGCCGGCGGCCAGCGTGGGCCAGAGCTCCAAATGGAACGCGTCAAATGAGACGCTGGAGATCTGTCCGGTCCGGTCGGCCGGCCGCAGCGCGGGCAGGTCCGGGTTGTACGCGAGCGACACCAGGTTGCGGTGCTCCAACACGATGGCCTTCGGCTCACCGGACGAGCCGGAGGTGAACAGAACACTGGCCGCGTCCCGCGGGTTCGGCCGAGACACCGGGCTCGTCGCGTCGGCAAGCTGGCCAAGGCTGACGATCCGGCTGGACAGCCCGGCCAGCCGGCTCGTCCAGCCGGGCTCGGTGACGACGACCTTGACCGCGCCGTTGCCCAGCATGTAATCGCGCCTGGCGTCCGGATACCTGGCGTCCACGGCGAGATAGGCGGCGCCCGTCTTGAGTACACCGAGGACGGCCGCGACGAGCCCGGCGGAACGGTTGACGTAGAGCCCGACCCGGTCTTCCGCCCCCACGCCGAGACCGCTCAGCAGCGCGGCGATCGCGTCGGATTCACGGTCCAGCTGTGCATAGGTCATGGTGCGCGTGTCGTCACTCACGGCAGGCCGGTCCGAGTACTGCCGAACCGAGCGCGCGAACAGCTCGACAAGCGTGCCGCTGGCGGCGTCATGTGTCATCGATACTCACGATCTCCTGATTCAAGAGCCCAAAAATCCATGTTCGGCGACTGTGTGGCACACGGATCAACTCATGAATCATTCATACACGGATGCCCGGCAACGGACTCCCGGTCATCTTGCTCCGATAGGGGACGCTTCTGCCGAGTCCGGCGTCACAGCTTTCTCGGAGAAGTCACAGGCTTTTCAGATAGGCCAGCGCCGCCGATGCGGCATGCGCGCCGCACATGCCGTGCGCGCCGGGGCCGGGCGGCGTGGCCGCCGAGCAGAGGTAATAGCCGGGAAGTCCGACGTCATAAGGGCTGAAGGTGAGGCGGGGGCCCAGCACCAGCTGCCGGACGTTCTTGGCGCCGGTCATGATGTTCCCGCCGACGTAGTTCGGGTTGTACTCGGCGAACCCGCCCGGCGACCGCACCGCCATGCCGACGATCCGCTCACGGAAGCCCGGCGCGAACCGCTCGATCTGGGCGATGATCGCCGCGGTGGCGTCCCCCGGATAGCCGCTCGGCACGTGCGCGTACGTCCACACCGGATGGACATCGCCGACGGAACGCCCCGGATCGGCCAGATACTGCTGTCCGACCAGCACGAACGGCCGCGCCGGCATCGAACCGGCGTTGACGGCCCGCTCGGCCGCGGCCACTTCGGCGTACGTCCCGCCGAGATGGACGGTGCCCGCACTACGCGCCGCGACGGCGGTCCACGGGACGCCCTGCGCCACGGCGAAGTCCACTTTGAACGCGCCCGGCCCGTATCGAAACCGCCGGTACGCCCTGGCGATCCGCGCAGGCAGCCGGTCACCGAGAATGTCGGCCACCGCGGTGGGCGCGAGGTCGAACATCGTGACGTCCGCCGCCGGCAGCTGATCGTGCGACCTGATCCGGGCGCCGGTTTCGATGGTGCCACCGAGTTCGCGCAGCTTGGCGGCCAGCGCGTCGGTGATCGACCGGGAACCGCCCGCGGCGACGGCCCAGCCGTGCCGGTGACCCGCGGTCAGAATGCCGAGTCCGATACTGGAGCTCAACGGGAGATGCAGCGGTACGAAGGCATGCGCGGCGACACCACCGAACAACGCCCGCGCCGCCTCGCCCGCGAACAGCCGCGCCAGGAGCGAAGCCGGGGCCAGTGCGGGGATGCCGAAGCGGGCGAGCAGCAGGGGATGGCGCGGGAGCCTGGTCAGCGGGCCCAGAATGTCCTCGGCCAGTTCGTCGTAGTGCGACGCGGGCCCACCGAACAGCCATCGCCACCGCCCGCCGTCCACGCCGAGCCCGGCCGCCGTCCGTTCGACCGACCGGTGCAGGACGCCCGCGGTGCCATCGTCCAGCGGGTGCACGCAGTCGATCTCGGGCAGCCGCCACGCCAGGCCGTACCGTTCCAGTTCGAGGCTGCGCAACACGGGAGATCCCACGGCCATCGGATGGATCGCCGAGCAGTGGTCGTGCACGAGTCCGGGCAGGATCGCCTCGCCGCTGCGGGTACCGCCGCCGATCGTGTCGGCCGCCTCGAACACGGTGACGCGGACGCCCGCCCGAGCCAGCAGCACGGCCGCGGCCAGCCCGTTCGGGCCACTGCCGACGACAACGGCGTCACTCACCTGGTGCCCTCCGGTCGTCCAGCAGTGCGGCGCATCCGCAACGTATCGTTTCGTGCTTCGTTCGGCAAATCTCGTTCGGTCCTAAGTGGTGCCCATGTATAAATATCCGGTGAGCGCTAATTTGTCAGGTCTGGTGCAACGTCCCATTGGGTCGACGGCCGATAATCCGGCGATTGTCAGCACGGACGGAGAACTGACCTACGGCGAGATGTGGGATCGGATATTCGCCGTCGCGGAACTGCTCCAGCGATCCGGGGTGAACCCGGGCGATCGGGTGGGCCTGTACCTGCCGCGATCGGCGGACTACATCGTGTCCCTGCTGGCCACCTTGTGGATCGGCGCCACCGCGGTGCCACTCGACCCGGACTACCCGGCGACCCGGATCGAGCGGATGCTGGCCATGACGAACCCGGCGATCGTGCTGCGGTCCGGGATGACCACCGTCGCCGATTCGGCCCCGTGGCTGGAACTCGGCGAACCGTGGCTGATGCCACACGGCGAACCCACCGCGTACCCGTCGGCAGAACACCCGGCACTCATCCTGTTCACCTCGGGCTCCAGCGGCACACCCAAGGGCGTGGTACTCGGCCATGCCGCGCTGGCCAACCGGATCACCTGGGCACAGGACCAGTACGGCTTCGACGAGACGGATCGCGTGCTGCACAAGGCTTCCACCGCGTTCGACGCGGCACTGCCGGAGATCTTCTCAGCCCTGCTGGCCGGCGGCACGGTGGTCGTCGCGCCGCGTGGCCTCCAGTACGACAGCCTCGGCCTCGTGCACCTCATGCGCGACGCGGGCGTGACCACCGCCCACTTCGTGCCGTCCCTGCTGCGCTACGTCGTGGCGGAGGAAGAGCTGGCCTACTGCGCCGACCTGCGGCGGGTGTTCAGCGGTGGCGAGGTGCTGGACCGGGCCCTGATGCTGCGGTGCCAGGAAGTCCTGCCGTGCCCGCTGTTCAACCAGTACGGGCCGACCGAGACCGCGGTGAACGTCAGCTTCTGGGACTGCCGGGAACCGTTCGACGGCACCACGGTGCCGATCGGCAGGCCGATCGCGAACGTCACCTGCCACGTGCTGGACGAGCACCAGCGGCCACTGCCGGCCGGCGTGACCGGCGAACTGTGGGTCGGCGGCGTCAACGTGGCCGACGGCTACCTCGACGACCCAGCCGAAACCGAACGGCGGTTCCGGCCGGATCCGTTCGCCGGCCACGGCAGGCTGTACCGCACCGGCGACCTGGCACTGCTGACCAAGCAGGGCTATCTGGAGTTCCACGGCCGGATCGACGACCAGGTCAAGGTCCGCGGTGTCCGCGTCGAGCCGGACGAGGTGGCCGCCGTGCTGCGCGAGCACCCCTCGATCATCGACGCCACCGTGGTGGCCGACCGGAGCGAGTCCGGTGAGGTACGGCTCCATGCCTACGTCGAGGCCGGACACCGGGATCTGCCCGTTGTCGATGGCCACCAACGGGTCCTGTTGCCCAACGGACTGGCCGTGACGGCCGGGTCGCCCGACGAGGCGCTGTTCCTGTACCGGAAGATCTTCGAAGAGGACGAGTACGCCCGGTTCGGCATCCGGATTCCGCCGGACGCCGTCGTGGTCGACGTCGGCGCCAACATCGGGATGTTCGACCTGTGGGTCGGCAGCCGCGCGCCGAACGCGCGGATCGTCGCGGTGGAGCCGAATCCGGACGTCCTGCCGTACCTGCGGGCCAATCACGAACTGTACGAGCTGGACGCCGACGTGGTGCCGCTCGCGATCGCCGACGGACCGGGCACGGCGGAGCTGACGTCCTTCCCGCAGCTCACCTACCTGTCCGGGCTCGGCGACCGGCACCCGGCCGCTGCGGCACTTGTCCAGTCGAACTCCGAGCTCACCAACGGATCGATGACCAGCGACGAGCGTGCCACGCTGCTGCGGGACACCCAGGACCGCCTGCACGCGACGCGACACGTCGTGTCGACCACCGATCTGTCCACAGTGTTCCGACAGTTCGGTCTCGACCGGGTCGACCTGCTCAAGGTCAATGTCGAGGGCAGCGAGCTGCAGGCGCTCGCCAGCCTCGACGCCGATGGCTGGTCGTGCGTTGCGCAGGTGTGCGTCGAGGTCGAGAACTCCAGTACCACCGGACGGCAGGTCGCCACGCTGCTGCGGGACGCCGGTTTCGAGATCCACGAGATCGGTGACTGGATGGTGAGCGCGACCGGCGACGTCTCGTACATCTACGCGATGCGCCGTGGGTATGCGCGCGCCACGGTGCCCGTCATCGCCGGACGCCGGTACCGGCCGCCGCTGTCCGCCCGGTCGATCCGCGAGTTCCTCGCGCGACGGCTGCCGCCCGCCATGCACCCCGCCCAGTTCGTCTTCCTGCCCGAACTGCCCAGGCTGCCCAACGGAAAGATCGCGCGCGCGGAGCTACCACCGCCGTCGACGACCCACGACGTCGACACCGGAGGCAGCGACGACCTGGCCGGCCGGTTGCGGGAGATCTGGCGGCAGGCGCTGGGCGTCGACTCGATCTTCGATGACGACAACTTCCTTGCGCTGGGCGGACATTCGCTCATCGCGCTGCGCATCAGCGCGCAGGTCAGGGAGGCGACCCGGATCGACGTGCGGCCCGCGGCCTGTCTGGAATCGCCGACCTTCGCGGACTGGCTGGCCGACCTGGCCCGCCCGGACGTCCCCGCCACGCAGCGGAGGGCCGCCTAGCCGTGACTCATCCGCTGTCGGACATGCAGGAGTCCATGCTGGTCCACGAGGCGATCGAGGGGCGGCCGATCTACAACGCCCCGCTGTGCTTCGACATCGAGGGCGACATCGACGCGGACGCGTTGCGCCGGGCCTTCGAGTCGGTGGCGCGACGCCATCCGATCCTGTTGTCGACCTACCAGTTGGACACGGGTCTTGCGCTCGTCGGCGCGGCAACACCACCCGATCTCGTTGCGCCGCAACGGTGGGCCGACTTCTGGACTCAGCAGTTCGACCTGGCACGGGAACCGCCGGTGCGGCTCGGCCTGACATCCGACGGCGACCACCACACGTTCGGCATGTGCGTCCACCACGTGGCGGGCGACTCGTGGTCGGTCGACATACTGCTGCGTGACCTTGGCACCGCGTACAACGCGCTGGCCAGGGGCCGCGAGCCCGGCTGGCCAACCGAAGCGCCCAGTTTCTTCGACTACGCGGACGCGGAACGAGCCCAGCGGTACGACACGAGTTGGTGGTCGCGGTCGCTGGCCGGGATCGAACCGCCGCCCGGCCCGCGAGCGGACCCGCCACCCGAGGACGAACGCGGCCGCTGCCACCGTGTCCGGCTGCCGCTGGGCACCACGCACACCCAGGGCGTGCGCAGGCTGGCACGGACGATGCGCGTGTCGCCCGCCGCGATCCTGTTCACCGCGGTCAGCATGACGGTGGACGCGCCGGTAGTCGGCCTGCCGGTCGTGTTGCGCGACACGACAACGCAGCAGCGGATCGTAGGCCCGTTGCTGAACATGCTGCCCGTCGTCACCCCGCAGGGTGCGCCGACGAACCGGGCCAAACTGATCCAGCGCCACGCCGAAGCGATGGAATCCGCGATCCAGCACAAGAACGTGCCGTACTCACGGATTCTGGCCACCCGGCCGGCGAGCGGTCAGCTGTTCCTGCACGCGGTCAACGTCGACCCGGTCATCCCACGGCTCGGGCTCGCCGGAACGCGCGTGACACCGGTGCCGGTGCCCCCGGTCTGGGCGATCTGGCCCGCACTGTGGGACTTCTCCTGGCCCACCGTGGGCAACCTGCGAGGCGACCTGGCCGTCTCGGCAAGCGACTTCGCCCCGGAACAGTTGCCGGCACTGGTCGACGGCTTCCTGGCAAGCCTCGAGTGGCTCCTGGAAAAAGACGAATGGTCAGGTTGACAGGTGGCTCCGGACCTCGCCGAGTCGTTCGGTGAGGAAGGCGCGCTCCACGTCGTTGTCGGTGAGGGTCAGGGCTTCCTCGTAGGCCGCCGTCGCGGCAGGCCACCGTTGCAGCCTGCGCAGGAAATCGGCGCGGGCGGCGCTGAGATAGCTGTAGGTCGCCAGTGTCGGATCGGCGAGCAACGGCGTCAGCGCGTCGAGGCCGGCCAGCGGGCCGTCGCGGAAGCCGATCGCGACGGCGCGGTTGAGCTCGGCGACCGGCGATGGCCAGTGCTTGAGCAGGACGTCGTACAGCGCGACGATCTCCGGCCATGCGGTGTCCTGCCACGTCGGCGCTTCCGCGTGCACGGCGGCGATCGCGGCCTCGACGGCGTACCGGGTCGGCGGCTGTCGGCGCAGCGCGCCGGTCAGCAGGCCGACGCCCTCGCTGATGAGCCGCGCGTCCCAGCGGGTGCGGTCCTGTTCGGACAGCAGCAGCAGCTTCCCATTGGCGGACAGGCGGGTGTGGCGCCGTGCGTCGACGAGCAGCAGCAGTGCGAGCAGTGCCCTGATCTCGACGTCGCCCGGCATCAGCAGGTGCAGCATGCGGGCGAGACCGACCGCGCTGTCGGCCAGATCCGCGCGGACGAGCTCAGCGCCGACCGGCGCCGTGTGGCCGGTCGTGAAGATCAGGTATACGACCTCGAGAACGGCGCTGACCCGCTCGGCGAGTTGGTCCGGCGACGGCACGCGGTACGGGATGCGGGCGGTGACGATCTTCTTCTTGGCCCGCGTGATCCGGGCGGCCATGGTGGTCTCCTGCACCAGGAACGCGCGGGCCACCTCGGCGGTGGACAGGCCGCACACCAGCCGCAGCGTCAGGGCCACCTGGGCGTCCCGGGACAGGGCCGGGTGACAGCAGGTGAAGACGAGCCGCAGCCGACCGTCGTCGACGAGGCCGTCGTCGGGGCCGGGCACCGACTCGTCCGCCACCAGCAGCGGCAATGCCTTACGCAGCACGGATTCGCGGCGCAGCACGTCCAGCGCACGGTTCCGCGCGACGGTCGTCAGCCAGCCGGCGGGTTGGTCGGGAATGCCGGTCCGCGGCCAGGTCCGCAGCGCCTGCACGTAGGCGTCCTGCGCGCACTCCTCGGCCAGGTCGAGGTCCCGGGTGAGGTGCACGGTGCTGGCGAACACCCTGGCCCAGTCGCGGCGGTGCGCCTGCGCGACCGCCGCGACGACCGCGGCACTCATCCGTGATCCACTACCGGCCTGATCTCGACCCCGCTGTGGCCCGCGTGCACTTCCGGCAACAGGGACGCGAGCGCGATCACCTCGTCGAGGTCGGCCGCCTCGACGAGGTAGTAGCCGCCGAGCGCCTCCTTGGCCTCCAGGAACGGCCCGTCCGTGGTGCTGACCCGGTCGTCGGTGGCCATCCGCAGGGTGGTCGCCATCGTCGACAGCTCCAGTTCCTCGCCACCGATGACCTGTGCGCCTGCCTTGGCTCGGAACGCGGCATGGGCGGCGTGATGGGCCTGCTCCTGCGTTGTGGACATCGCGTCCCACTCCTGGGCGTCGCCGTAGATGAGGATCATGTACTTCGTCATCGGGTACCTCCCGTCGTGGTGGCCCCGGTCGGGCCCCTCGTATGTACCTATGACGAACGTGGCGGGGCGCGGATCGACAGCTTCGGGCTCAGGTGTTGAACGGATTGGCCGTCAGGTCGATGGCCTCCTGCCGGACGTCGGAGGATTCGAAGCGGTTCAGTGCGACGACGGCGGCCAGCACGAGCCGCCGGTCCACCCGGGAGTCATGCACGGTCACCGCGAACCTGGCCCGCACGCCGCCGGACCTGGAGACCACGAACCCGGTGGAGTCCCTCGCGTCGAACAGGAAATTGAAGGGCAGGACGTTGTTCGCCACGCCGGTGAGCACGAGCGAGAACGGGAATCGGTAGCGGGTGGCGCTGGCGCCGGTGGGATGCGCGGTCAGGACCGGCAACCCGGGTTGGGCCACCGACCACCGCTTTCGCCGGGGCGCGCCGAAGCGGGAGTTGACGGTGCCGAGTTCGGTGCGATCCGGGGCGTACGCGGCGCGTTCGGTGACGTATCCCGCGATGTCGGCCAGTTGCGGCCCGACCAGCAGTTGCAGCGCACGCAGGCTGTCGTAGGCGCCCGCCCGGTACAGCCGGGCGACCGGGGTGGCCCGGTCGGCGCCCCAGACGTCGAAGGTCGTCTGCTGCCGGCCGTAGGACACGGTGACCTGGAACGAGGTCAGGGAATGCAGTTCGGGGCTCATACGTCCTCGTCGAAGAGTGTGAACTCGGTGTCGGCCCGCTCCGCGCGCTGCTGCTCGTGTTCCGCGCGGTACCTGCGCGACGTGTGGCTCAGCTGCTCGATGAGACCGCGGACGTCCTCGACCTCCGCGCCCGCCATCATGCGTGTGAAGATCTGGCCCGCGATCGCCCGCTGCTCCGGCGTCTGTTCGGCGAGCAGGCGCGCGCCGAACTTCTCCTCGATCATCGGGTCGTCCTTGGGGTGCATGCGCTCCTCCCTACCCTCTGGACCGGTCATGAGGACGGCAGCAGGCCGATACGCAGGGCGCCGAGTTCCGGGTTCCAGCCGCTGTTCGTCTCGAACTCGGCGGCGCGCTGCTGCACGTCGTTCTTGATGTCGTCGATGCTGGGGATCGGCGAGCTGAAGAACTTCTCCACCGCCTTGATGTCGCTGGAGATCTTGCTGATCGCGGCGGAGATCTTGTTGAAGATCGAGATGATCGTGCTGATCACCGAGATGATCGTGCGCACCGTCTTGTATATCTTGTACAACTCCCAGATATCCAGGACGATCGCGCCGATGTCCGCCACCGGGTCCTCGGGGCCGCCGCCCGCGGCCTCGATCGCCGCGGTGCCGCCAAGGATCGTCGCGGCCTCTTCGGCGAGCTGCTTGACGCCCTGCTCCAGCAGATCGTTGATCGCCTTGAGCACCGCGAAAACCAGCACGCAGACGGCGTCGTAGCCGTCCTTGTACAGCTTCGCGGCGACCTTGGCCGCGTCCCCGAGACCACCGATTCCCATGTGCCAGCGAAACAGGTAGGAGTCGAATGCCGAGCCCGCGTCCCCGGTCCATTCGGAGGCCAGCCGCCAGGTGCCTTTGCGCAGGGTGCCGGCGACGGTGTAACTGGCGTCGCTGAGCTGTTGGTAGGACTCCTCGAGGTACTTCAGCCGCCCGTACTCGCCGACGATGGGCTTGAGAATCAACTCGACAAGGCTTTGTCCGGTCACGAACTTGAAGAGGATCTCGGCGCCCTTGAGCTCGCCGCCGATCAGCTTGCCGCTGGCCAGCTTGAGCTGTATCTGGATGTTCTTGGCGGTGTCGTCCCCCGCACTGTCCGGTTCCTTGAGCGTGATCGGGGCGTCGTCGAAGGTGCCGAGCTTGGGCAGGTTCGGCAGGACGGAGAAGCCCGGAATCGCGGCGGGATAGGCGTTCTTCAGGTTCTGCTCGGCCTGCGCGTCACCGCGTAAGTAGGTGTCGCGCGACTGGAGGATCTTGCTCGACACGCCGGTCATGCCGGACTGGCACTGGGTGTATCTCGGGTGGAAGAACCCGGCTGCCTCGGTGACCAGGCCGCGCAACGGTTCGAGGAGCCCGTCGAGGCCGTCCGTTGTGGCGCACTCCTTGCCGGCCCAGTCCGCCAACTGGCCCAGGTCGCCGCCCTGCTTGAGCACGAGCCCGGAGTACGACGTGAAGTCGCCGCTCGGCGGCGCGTTGAATCCACCCATTTTTGACCCCCACTCACCCGATCGTCCCTTCCGGAACGACAGCGTTGCACACGTCGAGGACAGCGGCAACCGAATCGGACCATTCACAGCCGAGCCGCACGCGGCTCGCCGGTGGCATGACGCTGGGGATCCGGCCGGGTTCGTCCGCGTCACCACTGCCGCGGCGCTCGACCGCGGTACCGATGGCCGAGCGGTTACCTTTCCATGGATCAAAGCCCACGAATTGTTCCGGCATATCAGTTCGCATTTCTCGATCCGATCACCGGACTACCGGTCGGCCTGATCAACCTGGCCCTGCCGCTGGAGTGCGCTCGCCGGGGCTTGTGTGCCGCGGTAGGGTGGTCGAGGCGTCTGGGGGGGTGCATTGGTTTGGCCGGGGGGATTCGTGGGCGCGCGCTGCGGCAGGCGCGGGGGATTGAGCCGAGCGTTGTTCTGCTCGTCGCCGGGCTGGCCCTCGCACTGTACCTGCAGGGCGCATTCGTCCCGAGGACACAGCTTCTCGTCGCGGTGCCGCTGGTCGTCGGTGTGCTGCTCGCGCCTCGTCTACCGGCGGTCACGCGGCAGGACCTGCCGGTCGTGCTCGCCGCCGCGGGGCTGGCTGGCTGGGCGGTGGCCGACGGCGCGCTGACCGGCCATCTGCTTGCCGGATTCCGGTATCTGCTGCTGATCGCGGGTGTGCTCGTGCTGGCCGGCGTCTGCCGGCAACTGTCGGGTACGGCGCGCGGCACGCTGGTCAACGGCCTGCTCGTGGTCTGCGCCGCGGTGGCCGCGCTGGGCTGGTTCGGCGTGGTGGTGCATCACCCGGCGTGGGGTTTCCTGAGTGCCGGCATGTGGCGCGCGTCGTCGACCCTGACCTACCCGAACGCGACCGCGGCCGTGCTGGCCATGGCCGCGCTGGTCTGCCTGGCACTGCGTACCGGCGATCCGGCCGCACGATGGCCGGGTGGCACGGCCACCATCCTGCTCACCGGATTGGCGGCCACGCTGAGCCGGGCCGGCCTTGGCGGGTTGGCGATCGGACTGATCGTGCTCGGTATCGGCATCGGCTGGCGGCCGCTGCTGCGGGGTGCGGTCGGACCGCTGCTCGGCGCCCTGGTCGCGACGACCGGCCTGCTGCCCTCGATCACCGCGCACACGCCCACCGCGGTCACCATCGTGGTCGCAGGCCTTGCGGCGGCGGCCGGGTTGGTCATCGGCAGCCGCGTCGGTGCCACCCGCATCGTGCTGGTCGTCTTCGTTGCCGGACTGGCCGCCGCGCTGGTGCTGCTGGCCGGGCGACTGGCATCGCGGTTCACCTTCGACTCGCCGGACCGGTGGGGTTCCTTCCGCGCCGCCTGGGAGGTGTTCCTGCGTCACCCGGTGACCGGCGCCGGTCCCGGCATCGACCAGTTCGTGCTCGCTCAGGCGACGGGCGACACCAACGTGTTCCTGTTCGTACACAACGAATATCTCCAGGTTCTCGCCGAGTTGGGCATCCTCGGCGGCATCCTGCTCGTCACCTTCCTCGCGCTGGTCGTGCTGCGACTGTGGCGGCGCGACGCGGGCGCGCTCGGTGTCGGCGGCATCGCCGCACTGGCGGCGCTCCTGCTGCACGCCGGGTTCGACTTCGTGTGGCACATCCCGGCCGTCCCACTGCTCGCGGCGGCCTTCTTGGGCGTCGCCATGCCCCAAGCCAGCTCAACCACAACGGAACCGAAAGGGAAATGAATTGATCCGCAACAGCAGAATCAAGGCGGCCATCGCCGCCGTCACGATCCTCGGGGCAACGGGAGCCGCACTGCTCGTCCCCGCCTCCCCCGCGGTCGCCTTCAGTTCCGGCGGCCTGGTACTCGACGTCGCGATTCAGTCGCCCGCACATCTCCTCGCCAACGGGGCCGCGATCGCCCAGCCCGTCCAATACACCTGCTTCGGCACGAACAATGCCCAGGTAGAGGTGAGCGTGACCGAACGGGTGAGCGGCGGCGCCATCGCCACCGGCAACGGGATACTGTCCAACCCGGTCTGTACCGGTGAAATCCAGACCACCAAGATCGACATAGTGGCATCCGGAGCCAGGGCATTCACCAAGGGAAGCGCCTTCGCGACCGCCAGCATCTTCGGCTGCGCCAACTTCTGCGGGAATGAGACCGACAACCGCACGATCGCAATCCAGCGCTAGCATTTCCGGTATGCATTAACCGGCGCCGGTCGGGTGGGGTATCGCACACCCGACCGGTCAGGGCTGTGGACGGGCCAACGGTGCGGGAGGGGTTGGCCTCGAACCCGGTCGACCACCCGAACTCCTAACGGAACTCGGCGATCAACTCGTCCGACGCGAGAACGCGGCCGAAGAACCTGCCGATCACCGATTCGGTCGCGCGCTGCGACGCATCGCTCAGGCCGCCGGTCGCGTCGCCGACGAACACGACCCGGAAGTCGCGCATGTACGCACCGCGCGCCGTCGAGTCGCAGCAGATCTCGGTGAGCGTGCCGACGATCACGACGGTGTCGATCACGCGCGGCCCGGACACGGTCGCCAGCACGGTTTCCAGGCACGTGTTGTGGAACGCGTCGTACCGGTGCTTGCGGACCACGACGTCACCGGACTCGGGCGCCAACTCGTCGACGATGCGCGCGCCGTCGCTGCCAGCGCGCAGGCCCGCCGTCCGCAACACCGGGTTGTAGGCGGTCTCCAGCGGCGAGATGTCGAACGTGTCCAACAGGATGTGCTCGGTGTAGATCACCGGCATGCCGACCGCCCGGCATGCCGCGACGACACGCCGCATCGTCGGCAACCGGTCCAGCGCCATCGGCACGTGCATGGGATGTCCCGGCAGGACGAAGTCGTTCTGCATGTCGATGACGAGCAGCGCCGACCGCCGCGAATCAACCCGCCACATGGCCCACCTCCGGACTATGACGCGCACCGCGGGCGTAGACCAGCGGTCCATGTCAGGCTACCCTGACAGCATGAGCAAGGATGTGGACCCGTGGCAGGAGGGTCAGCAGGCGTGGGGACGACTCGCGGGGTGGTCCCGGGACACGCCCGCCGCAACCGGTCCCCAGGACGATGGTGACCGTGCTTTGACGGCGCTGACCGATATCGGCGTGATCCGGCGATTCCTCGATCAGGTCGAGTTCGAGGCGGTGCGGACCGCGCGCAGACAGCGCAAGTCATGGTCGGAGATAGCGATCCGGCTGGGCGTGACGCGACAGTCGGCGTGGGAGCGGTGGCGCGACGTGGACGAGGCGGCATCGTCGACCGGACCGGCATCTGTGCTCGCGACCGAAGCCGACGCGGTGGCACGGGCCCGGCTGGTGTTGGGCGGCTCTCCCACCGGGCCGGACGACGTGAGCATGCGGGCGCGGGAAATGCGCAGACGCTCGTTCGTGTTGGTGCCCAACGTGGTCGGCATGTCCTGGGACGACGCCCATGCCGCGTTGCAGCGCAGTGGACTCGTCGCGGTAGGACCGGACCCGGACGGCCCGCCGATGACCGCAACGGGTTGGCCGCAGAGCGTGGTGACCGACCAGAGCCCGGAGTCCGGCGCGACGGTACCCCCCGGCGCCCACGTGACCCTGTGGGTGGACCGAGGCGGCGGCTCCGGCGTACGCGAACCACGACGCCCCAAGCCGGACCCGAAGACAGGCCGCAAGATGTGGGACGAGGTAACCGACGAGGCGGTGAGCTGACCACCCAGGATGACGCGAATCTCGCACTTGCCATAGCAAACAGCAAATCCGCATCCAACACCCCATCGTGCACGGGTGATCAGACAATCACCCGTGCACCGCCACCACACCACGCATGCTATAGCAAACAGCACACACAATCACCAAGCATCGCCACAGCACCCGCTATAGCAAATAGCATGCAGCAAAATTCGTGCGGCACAACATGACATCCGCCACTGAACAGGTCGGCCGCCTGCCGCCTGCCCTAGTTTCCGCGGATGCCACATGCCATAGCAATCAGCAATCAGCAATCAGCAATCAGCAATCAGCAATCAGCAATCAGACGAGCATCGCAGGAGCAGCAGCTATAGCAAATAGCATGCAGAGGTGTGGGCGATCATGCTATAGCAAATAGCATGCAGCAAATCCGCGTCACAACGTGATGTCCACTGATGGACAGGGCGGCCGCCTGCCTCCCGCGCCCGGGCGACGCCGATGCCACACATGCCACATGCCACATGCCACATGCCACATGCCACAGCAAATAGTAATCATCCGAGCGTCGCCGCAGGTGCTCACAGAAGGACTCGCCGTGGGCGGTCAGTTCGGCGTCCAGCGCGGTCCAGGAACCACGCAGTTCGGGATCGTCGGTACGCGCCGGTCCCGCGATGTCGCCGAACCGGGCGGACAAGGTCTAGGTGATCATGCTATAGCAAATAGCATGCAGTGAATTCCGCGTCACAACGTGGTGTTCGCTACTGGACAGGACAGGGCAGGGCAGCCGCCTGCCTCCCGCGCCTGGCGACGCCGATGCCATATGCCATATGCCATATGCCATAGCATGCAGCAATCTCCGGATGTCGCTGCGGAGATGCTATAGCAAATAACATACAGCAAATTCGTGCGTCACAATGTCGCGTCCGCTGCTGGCGGGGCGGTTGTCTGTCTCACGGGGCGATGGGGGTGGCTGCCGCGCTGGTGGGCGTTGTTGCCGGTGCCTCGTTCCGTGGTTTGGTCACGATGGGGAGTATCAGGGCGACCGCGGCGATGATCCCGATCGTGGTGAAGGCCACCGTGTAGGACTTGCCGTTGATCAGGGCGGCGACCAGTAGCGGGCCCGCGACTCCGCCGATGCTCCAGCCAACGATCATCAGACCGTAGACGGCACCGGCGTTGCGCAGCCCGAAGAAGTCGCCCGCGGTGGCCGGCATCGTGCCGAAACCGCCGCCGTAGCACAGGTACACCAACGCGGTCAGCACCGCGAACAGCACCGCCGACGAGGAGTGCGGCAGCACCAGGAAGCACACCGCCTGGATACCGAGCATGCACAGGAACGCCACCATCCTGCCGATGTGCGTCGACAGCCAGCCCCAGAAGACCCGGCCGCCACCGTTGAACAAGCCCATCACGCCCACCAGCGTGGCCGCCGATACCGCGCTGTAACCGGCGATGTCGGAGGCCGCGGTGGCCGCCACCGAGATCAGCGCGATGCCCGCGGTCACGTTGAGCGTCAGGATCGCCGTGAGCAGGTACCACTGCGGGGTGCGCAGCGCCTCGGTCAGCGAGAAGTCGCGTCCGCTGGACACCACGGCGCTGTGGGCCGGCGGGGTCCAGCCGGGCACGGTGTATCCGGCGGGCGGGTTCCGGAAGAACGCCGCACCGACGATCACCATGATCAGGTAGGCCGCGCCGAGCCAGAGAAACGCCCGGGTGGGCACCTTGGCGTAGTGCGTCACCAGGGCCTGGGCGACCGGCGACGTGATCACCGCGCCGAAGCCGAAGCCGCCAACCGCGATGCCGGTGATCAGGCCCCGGTGGTCGGGGAACCACTTCTGCAGCATCGCGATGGGCACGATGTAGGCACATCCGAGCCCGAATCCCGCGATCACGCCGTATCCGAGTATCAGCAGCCAGAACTGGTTACTACCGCCGGCCAGTCCGGCCAGCAGCACGCCGATCGAATAGATGATCCCGCCGCCCAGCGCGACCACCCTCGGGCCCCTGGCGTCCTGGATCCGTCCGCCGATGAAGGTGCCGATGAAGACCATGCCGATGGCGACGGAGAACGGCACCGCCGCCGCCGACTTGCTCAGCTGGAAGTCGTTTCCGGTGGCGTGCAATGCCTTGGCGAACACGCTCCAGGCGTACACCGCACCAAGGGCGAGCTGCAGCAGGATCGCGGCGGCCGCGACTCCCCAACGGCGACGGGTCAGATTGTCGGTGGCGGCTGCGGTCACGACCCACGCTCCTTTGCGAGTGCCAGCTGATCACTCCGCAGTATGCCCGCAACCGCACCCGCAATCCATGCGATCGCGTTGTCGGGCGGCTCCGCTGCGGCGAGCGGCGCCGCCGGCCGGGGGAAGGCCGTCCCGCCAGCCGGTTGCACAGCAGGTGACCTGGTGATATCCGTGGATTAGCCCGCTGGGTGGATCGCCGTCAACCGTTACCAGATGGCGGTCAGTTGATGCTGAATGCCAGTGCCCCGAGGCCGCCGTCGACCGTCAGGGTCTGGCCGGTCACGCACGACGCGTCTTCGCTGGCCAGGAAGCTTACGCGGGGCGGCGACCTAGTCAAGTCGAGCGGGCCGTCGCATCGGCACCCCGCCCTGCGGACCGACGCCTCGAAATGCCCGAGATCACGAGTCCGGTCCGGGTGCGCGCGCCGGACGATCGCCGATGTGAGTGCCGTGGCCGACCCGAACACCGGTGTCGCCGTCTTCGACAGCACCTCGTCCGGTGGCTTGTCGGGCTGGTTGGTGTTCGGTGGCACCAGTGTCGCGTCGCCGCTCATCGCCACCGTGTACGCGTTGGCGGGCAACGCATCCTCGGTCACCTACGCTTCGTTCCCCTACTCACACACGTCCTGGGCACCGCCGGTCAAGTGATACTGAATGCCGAGGCCGCGAGACCGCCGTCGACCGTCAACGTCTGACCGGTGACGTACGACGCGCCGTCACTTGCCAGGAATCGAACACAGGCCGCGATCTCCTCGACCCGACCCGGCCGCCGCATCGGTACCTTCCTGCGGGCCGAATCCTCGAAGTGCCCCACCTCGTGCGTGAGATCCGTTCGAACCAATCCGGGAGCGACCGCGTTCACCGTGATTCCCTTGGGTGCCATCTCGACAGCCAATGCCCGGGTCAGGCCGGCGAGGCCGGATTTGGCCGCGACGTAATTGGCAACCCCGGGTAGCGCCTGTTGCGCGAGGATCGACGTAATATTGATGATGCGGCCGTGCCGTGCCCGCACCATCGGACCGAGCGCTCGCGCCGACGCCCGGTAAGCGGCCGTCAGGTTCACGTCCAGAACCTGATGCCATTCCTTGTCCGCCATCCCGAGCAACAAGCCATCGGCCCGGACACCGGCGTTGTTCACCAGGACCGCCACGTGCCCGAAGTATTCTTCCAGTGCGTCGAACGACTGATCTATCGCCTGTGGATCACCCAGGTCACACGCCATCGCGATCGCGGTACCGCCGGACAGTTCGATATCGGACGCGACCGACTCGGCGGCTTCACGATTCCGTACGAAACCAACCGCCACCGGCCGGCCGGCCGCGGCCAGTTCTCGCGCGATCGCCGCTCCGATACCCCGGGAACCGCCGGTCACGAAGGCACAGCCCGCTGATCGGACGTCCTGCGGGTCCACCACTGTCTGCTCGCTTTCGTCAGGTGATCAGTGGCCAGAGTTGCTCGGCGGCGGAGCCGCTGTCGACGAAGTGAATGGCATGCCACCCAGCGGCTTCGGCGCCGACGCAGTTGTCAAGCACGTCGTCGATCAGCACGCACTCAGCGGGCCGGACCCCTGCCCGTATGGCCGCAAGACTGAAGATCTCCTTGCTCGGCTTGCGAGCGCCCACCTCGAAGGACAGCACCACGTGATCGAACAACTCGTCCGCATCGACCATTCGGCGCCAGTACTTGTCCCAGGTCGGGACCATGTTGGACATCATGCTGACACCAACACCCTGATGCCGTACCGCGCGTAGTGTGTCGATCCATTCCTGATTCGCCGGGCGGCCGTCGAACCACGCCTCGCCGAAACTGCTGACGTGGATGGGCCTGCCCAATGCCTCGGACATGTACCCCAACCATTCCTGCTCGCCGACCAGTGGGGTGTCCAACGGCTCAAGAATGTCCGACGTGCCATATCGGGCGCTGACCGTCGCCGCGGCACGCAGGAACTCGCTCCGGTCGAGCCCGTGCGTTGCGCAGAACGCGGCAAGACTGTCCGCGACCGGAGGGGTCAGGACGCCGCCGAAGTCGGTCCACACCGCACTGACGTTCATGACTGCGCCAGAATTCGGGTCATGGTCAGCTCGACCTCGGCGACGACGTTGCCGTCCTGCTCGATGACAACGGACATGTCGAGCGAGGAATCATCGGGAGCGGGCGGCGTGGCGCGAACGGTGACGGTCGAGTCCAGTTCCGCGAATCGCATGAACCTGCCGGCCAGCCTGGTGAGGTGCCAGTCCGCGATCGCGCGGCCCGATGCGGTCACCGCCGCCAGGGTCAACTGTCGGGCGGCCTCGGTGAGAATCTGCATCGTCACGTGGTCGTACGAATGGTCGAAGAGCGCGCGATTCGCCAGCGGCAGTGCCACCCGCGCCGACACCTCGCCGGCAGTATGCGCCAGACCCGCCAACACGACATTCAGCCGATCGCGCCTGCCCACCGTGTACGGCGCGACCAGTTCCGGGTCCCGCTGATCGACCAGGTCGGCCGTCCACGGCGGTGGATCACCCCGCTGCGCGGTACGGAGCAGGTCGAGTTCTTCATAGGCCAGGAACAAACTGCTGGCCTGCAGGGTGGCGATCTGCTGGCCCTTGACGAAGACCCGCTGCTGGCAGGTACCGGAGCGCGGCCGGCCGCGGCGCACGCGCGTCCAGGTGAACTCGCTGTCGACGCGCAACCCGATGACCGGGTCGTCACCGCGCCACGTTCCCGGCACGGCAACCCGCAGATCCCAGTCTTCGGTGATCAGCACGACGCCCGTGGACACACCCAACTCGTAGGCGGTCGCAAGCCCCGCCTGCCGGCAGACCTCCATCATGAGAAGCGGATCCACCGCCGATTCGCTACCGAGGTGGTCGTTGAAGTACCGGTGACAGGTCGGCAGTTGCGCGGCAAGTGCGACTCGCCTGTCGCCCAGTGGCCGCACGTCGGTGATGAACACCTCGGAAACCGCTGCCCGGTGCACCATACGGCGATCGATCGTGCGATCGAAGGACAGCGCGATGTCCTCGTCGAGCTGCCATTCCGCTGCGACGCTGACGTCCGTCACGCTACGCGCCGCCGAACATGTACAGCGCGGTGATCTTGCCGGCGTCATCGCGGATGAGGAAGTCCCGACCCGTTCGGAGGATGTTGCCGCTGGCGTCCGCGATGTCCCACTCCTGCTGGATCGAATCGTGGTTGGTCACCGTGTTACCGAAGCCGAAGACGAAACCCGCCCCTTGGATCTGCTCCTTGTTCACTTGGGCGATGTTCGCCTCGATCTCGTCGATGCCCGAGAAGCGGAGGTTCTCCCCCGCCACGTGGTGCACGGCGGATTCGGCGAAGACGTTGTGCACCAAGGCATGACGACGTTCATCGTCGTGCGTCCGCCAGGCCTCGAGAAGATCACCCATGAGTTCTTTGGCTTCCATTTTCTTTCCTTTCATGTCAGGGCCGAGTAGAACCGCTCCAGCATCGGTATGTCGGACAGGTGGGTGTCGATGGTGGCGATGCGACCGGACCGGAGCGTGAAGACCAGGGCCAGCCATTCGTCGAGTTCGACGGGCCGTACCGCCGTGTTGTGAATGGTCGCGACGATGCTGCGGTAGCCGATGAGCATGTGCTGTGGATCGACCGTAAGCTTGGCGGCATCGATTACCTGAGCCCTGGCCACCACGGCCTCCCGCCCGACCGCGAGTCCGGAGATCCGCGAATTGCCGGGCAGATACCAGACAACATCCGGATCAAGCAGTTCGGCCACCCGGTCCCAGTCCTGCCGCCTTGACGCGACCAGCATCTCCGTGACGACGGCGCGGTCTGCCCCAGTCACGATTTCCGTCTCTGTTGCCACGATGGCATCTTGTGACATACCGGTACCCCTTCGATTCGATTATCAGTTGCGCAGCATTTCGGCGACAAGGAACGCCAGCTCAAGGGGACTGCTGGGTGTTCAGCCGAGGATCGCAGGCGGTCTCGTGGCGACCGGCCAGGTCCAGGTCGGAAATGTCCTGCGCACCACCGAGGCACTCGGTGACGTCCTCGCCGGTCAGCTCGATGTGGATGCCGCCCGGATGCGTCCCGAGCCGCCAGTGCACCTCGAAGTAGCCCTGCACCTCGTCCACGATCCGGCCGAAGTGCCTTGTCCTGTAACCGGTCGAGGAACATATGATGGCGGCATACCAACGCGTTCTCGTCGATGATGAAGGCGTCAGTGCCGAACGGTCGGGGGGAGACCAACCTGTCCGGCCACTCTCCCCGTCAACCGCGGACCGGATACACCCTATGCGTCATGGAACATGTAGAGGGCGCTGATGCGACCCTCGTCGTCGAGAAGGAAGAAGTCCCGACCCGACTTGACGGCCTTGCCCGCCGGGTTGAGCATCTCCCGCGGCAGCAGAAACGAGTTGCCGTTGGGAACGGCCTTGCCGACCCGGAACTGGAGACCGGCGGCCGAGATGTCCTTGTGTACCTGGGCGATGTTGGCGTCGATCTGATCGCGGCCGACGAAGCTGGCATCCCCGGGCGAGATGTGGTGTACCGCGTCCGCGGTGAAGAGCTTCGCCACCAAGGCGCTGCGCTCCCCGTCGTCGTCGACCGTCCACACCCCGAGATACCTGTCAGCAAATTCTGTGGCGTTCACTGGTTCGTAACTTCCTTCACCGTTGTTGATGGGACAAGCATCTCGGCGTTCGCCGCCGGAGCAACCGGATTCGTCCGGGCTCCTGGAAGGATTGTAGCCACAACGAGCGACCCGACGCCCGCCACGCAAGCCGCCGCGACCATCGGGGCCGTCAGATTGTGAAAGCCTGTCGACGCCACACTTCCCATGATCGCGATTCCCAGAGCCCCACCGAGGTTCATCGCCACGTCGGCGACAGCGGAGCCGGCTGCCGACTGCTCGGCCGATGCGGCGCCTACGATCGATTCCACCGAGGTGGGAGCGCCGAATCCGATGCCGAGTCCGAGTACCCCGAGTGCGATGAGCACCCGCAGGCCCGACGGAGGCCCGCCGATCGCCATAAGAACCATGGACGCGGCGACCAGCAACGGGCCGAGCGCCGACACCGGTCCGAGTCCGAACCGCTGTACCAACTTGGGTGCTTGCGGCGCGACAAGAATCACCGTGCACATCCCGAGCAGGTGCAGCCCGGCGATCAGGGGACGGTCGTGCAAGGTGAGCTGCAAATACTGGGTTACTACGAACAAACCCCCGGTCACCCCGAAGAAGATGGTCGAGATCGTCACGAGCGGTCCGCCGAACAAGCGGTTGGAGAAGACGGCGTGACTGAGCATCGGGGTGCGCGTGCGCCGCTCCCACCAGATGAAGGTGGCCAGGACAGCAGCGCCACCAACGATGAGTGCCAGCGTGCGGGCCGACGTCCAGCCCTGTGACGGCGCCTCGATGATGCCGCCGACGAGCGCAAGCGAGCCGACGACCGAGAGCACCAGGCCAGGAATGTCCAAGCCGAGATGGTTCTCGTTGCGGGATTCGGGGATCAGCAGCAGGCATCCGACGATCGCGGCGGCGATGATCGGAATATTGATCAGGAAGACCGAGCCCCACCAGAAGTTCTGCAGCAACAGTCCCCCGACGATCGGGCCCAACGGGACGCCCAGGGTGGCGACGCCCACCCAGAGCCCCATGGCCTTGGCCCGCTCCGCAGGTGGGAACACGTCCCGCAGGATCGCGAGGGTGCAGGGCATGATCATGGCCGCACCCAGCCCCATACCGGCTCGGGCCGCGATCAGCATTTCCGGTGACCGGGCGAAGGCCGCTGCCGATGAGGCGGCGAGAAAGACCAGCAGACCGACGAGAAACCCGCGCCGACGACCGAAACGGTCCGCGAACGCGCCGAAGAAGAGGATCGGCGCGGCGAAGGCCAGCGCGTAGGCATCCACCGTCCACTGCAGCTGCCCGGTGGACGCGCCGAGCTCGGTTTTGATCGACGGCACCGCCATGGTGATGATCAGACTGTCCAGAGCCGTGATGATCAGCGCAAGACACATGACGCCGAGGATCGCCCAACGGCGTGGGTGACCCGTGGTCGAGTTCATAGTGGCCTTTCCCGCAACGATCAGCTCCTACAACGATCAAAGTTGACGTTGTCAATCTAGCGGGGTCGTGTTGACGGCGTCAACTACGTACCCTGCATGATGTGAGTCAACCCACGGGCGATGTAGGCGCCGCGCTGGTGGCTGCGGCCAGCGACCTGCTGACGCGCGGCGGTCCCGAGTTCGTGACCCTGCGCGCGGTCGGCAGGGCAACCGGCGTGTCGCGCACGGCGCCGTACCGCCACTTCACCGACAAGGATGACCTGCTCAGTGCGGTAGCCGCGGAGAGCATGAATCGTCTCACCGAGGCGATGCGGCACGGGGCGGCCGACGAGGCCGCGGGAGGGACGCCACTTTCCCGGGCCTGCCTCGGCTACGCGAGAGCCGCGATGGAGCGACCGGCCCACTATCGCCTCATGTTCGGCGACTTTCCGATCAACAGGCCGAGTGCGGAGCTCGAACGCGCGGCGGACGAGTGCGCCAAGGTGCTCTACGACCTCGTCGCCGAAGCCCAGAGCGAGGGCGTTCTCCCCGCGGTCGACGTACGCGAAGTCGGCACGTTGCTGTGGGCGGCACTGCATGGCTTGGTGGACCTCACACTGACTCGCCATCTCCATGAACCGCGCACTGTCGACGGCGTCGATGCCATGCCGACCCTTGTCGCGGTTGCCATACAGAACTGGGTCACCGGCAAAGCCGCTCCCCACGTCCGATCGTAACGCGCTTCGACGGACGCCTCCCGTATTTGGCCACTGTTCGCGTGCAACCCATGGACGCGTTCCGTCGGTCGCAACGAAACCTGGGACTTCCCGTATCGTCGCCACTGCTCCGATGGAGCCATGGACGAAGGGAAGCCAAAAAATGATGCGGAGAACAAGTCTGGCCGGCCTCGACGTGTCGGCACAGGGACTCGGCTGCATGGGTATGAGCGAATGGTATGGCCCGACCGACTGGGACCGGTCGATCTCGACGATCCGGCGCGCTATCGACCTTGGCGTAACGCTTTTCGACACCGCCGACATCTATGGTGCCGGTCACAACGAGGTGCTCGTCGGCCGTGCGATCACCGGGCACCCCGACGCCGTGCAGATCGCGACGAAGTTCGGCATCGATCGCAGCGCGGGCGACGGCAATCGAGTGCATCGCGGCGAGGCCGCCTACGTCAAGCGGTCGTGCGATGCGTCGCTGCTGCGACTCGGTATCGACACGATCGACCTGTTCTACCTGCACCGACCGCCGGACACCGCAGAAATCGAGGAGACGGTCGGCGCGATGGGTGAGTTGGTGGCCGAAGGCAAGGTGCGCCACCTAGGACTGTCTGATGTGGATAGTAGTCTGCTGCGCCGGGCACACGCGGTGCACTCGATTGCAGCAGTGCAGACCGAGTACTCGTTGTGGAGCCGCAAGCCCGAGTCGACGCTGTTGAACACTATGCGCGAGCTGGGTGTCGGGCTGGTGCCGTACGCGCCGCTCGGACGCGGCTTCCTTGCGGGCAGCGTGACCCGTGATTCGCTGGTGGACAGTGACATCCGCACATCGCGACCCGCCATGCAGTCCTGGCAGGCGATCCCGTCTATCGCACAGGTCGTGGACTCGATCGCCGAGGCACAGGCGGTGACATCGGCGCAAGTCGCGCTCGCCTGGGTTTATGCCCAGGAGGTCCGCTGGGGCGTCCCCATCGTGCCGATTCCGGGTACGAAACGGGTGGCCTGGCTGGAGCAGAATGTGCGGGCGATGGACGTATCGCTCACGGACAGTGAGCGCGCCACTCTCGACGGTATTCCGGATCGGTCCGCGGCCGCACAGCAGGCGTAGCGGAAGGCCCGGCACGGCTTCGCGGCGTGACGAACGGCACGTTTGGCAGCAAGTTGACACCGTCCACGTCACTCGTTAGCGTGGATCGTGCTGGAAGCTTGGGGAGCGGCAGCTAGGGGGAGATCAGCATATCGGGAGATGCAGATCAATGTCGATTGATTCGCGCGCATACGAACATAAGACTATTCACGACGTCGTGGTCAATCAGATCGCAGCCATCGGCAGGACACCGAGTTAATTTCACGTGACGCGACTCGTCGGACGCGTATAGAACGGCCACATTCGGCCAGGATCTCTGCAAACGGCTGCACTTCGGCCGGGCGGGAATTCAGTGACCAGACGGGTGGTCGTCACCGGCATCGGCGCGGTCACCCCCTCGGCATCGGCGCCGACACGCTGCACGCGGCTGCCGTACGCGGCGACAACGGAATTGTCGACGGCATGGGCCGATGTGCGGAATTCGACGGCCAGAAGATGCTCGGCCGCCGCGAAGCGCACCGGATGGACCGGTTCTGCCAGCTCGCCGTCGCGGCCGTCGATCGGGCCGGCTGGGCCGGCTGGGCCGGCTCGCCGCCGGTGCCGGCGCAGCGGGTGCCGTGTGTGATCGGCACCGCGATCGGCGGGCTCAACACGATCGAGTCGCAGCTGGCCACGCCCAGAAGCAGTCCGATCAATCAATGTTCAACCAACTCACCGCGTGGCTGCGAAATGCGCGTGCACACGATGGCATACGAAGGCAACCTCGACGTCACGAGATACACGTTGACTCCGCACGAAGTGCCGGCTACGCTCGTTCCCAAGCTCATATTCATGGGGATTCACTGGGGAATCAACCGCGACCGTGTCTTGAGTCGTGTGGGACAAGCAGATAATTCGTGATTTACCGAATTAGTGTCACTGAATCGCTGTCTACGGGCAACAGGGGGAACTGAGGCTCGGCTCCGACGGGGTGTGTTCATCGGGTGATTTCATTGGGGAAATCGACCACCAGGGTGTACTGAGTCGTGCTGACGCACGGCTGGTTTGTGGTTGACCAATTTCTGAAAGCGACGAGCGACAAGGGGATAGCTATGTCTGCTGCACTGTCCGGGTACGACCGAAAGTCGGTCGAGGAATTCGTCATCGAGCAGGTCGAGGCGACCGGCGCCGACCCCGACCTGATCGCCACCACGGCCACCCTCGAATCGCTCGGCCTCGACTCGCTGGACGTGGTTGAACTCAGCCAGGGCGTCAAGAAGCAGATGGGGATCCCGGTGAGCCCGAAGGACTTCGTCGACGCGCTGACCATCTCCGACGCGATCGCGGTCATCTGCCGTCAGGCGGGTATTCAGTGATTCGACGGGTGGTCGTCACCGGCATTGGCGCGGTCACCCCGCTCGGCATCGGAGCCGACACGTTGCACCTGGCCGCCGTGCGTGGCGACAGCGGGATCGTCGACGGCGTCGGTCGGTGCCGGGACTTCGACGCGGCGAAGCTGCTCAGCCGCCGCGAGGCGCATCGGATGGACCGCTTCAGCCAATTCGCCGTCGTCGCCGCGGACGAAGCCGTCGAACAGGCGGGCTGGGCCGGCGCGCCGCCGGTGCCGGCCCAGCGGGTGCCGTGCGTGATCGGCACCGCGATCGGCGGCCTCAGCACCATCGAGTCGCAGCTCGAGACACTGCGCATCGAGGGTGCCGAGTACGTGTCGCCGCTGACCGTGCCGATGCTGATGGGCAATGCCGCCGCGGCACAGCTGTCGATGCGGTACGGCCTGCGCGGCGAAGCCTCCGCGCTGGTCGCGGCGTGCTCCGGCGGGGCGCAGGCCATCGTGGCGGGTGTCCGCGCGATCCGCTCCGGCGAGGCCGACGCGGCACTCGTCGGCGGCGCGGAGGCCGCGATCACCGAGTTCACCATGGCGATCTTCACCGCTGCCGGCGCGCTGTCGCCGAGCGGGCGATCGGTGCCGTTCGACCGGAAGCGGGACGGCTTCCTACTCGGCGAAGGTGCCGGCGTCCTGGTACTCGAAGAGGCCGAGGTGGCGCGGGCACGGGGCGCCCGGGTGCTCGGCGAGATCCTGGGCTACGGCGTGACGACCGACGCCTACCACGTGACGGCCCCCGAGCCCTCCGGCGTCGCGGCCGCGGCCGCGGTGCGCGCCGCACTGGCCGACGGCGGGATCGACGCAGGCCAGGTTGCGTACATCAACGCGCACGGGACCGGCACGGCACTCAACGACAGCGCGGAGGTGAACGCGTTGCGTGCCGCGCTCGGCGACGCGCTCGCCGGCATCCCGATCTCCTCGACCAAGTCGTATCTCGGCCACCTGATCGGCGCGGCGGGCGCGGTCGAGGCGATCGCGACGCTACAGGCGCTCCGGCACCGGATCGCGCCACCGACGTGCGGACTCACCGAACCCGACGAGGCCCTCGGCGAGCTCACGCACGTACCGGCGGCACTGCCACTGGCACGGTCCGGTGCCGACCGTGTCGGGTTGACCAACTCGATGGGCTTCGGCGGTCACAACGTGACCATCGCGATCAGGGCGTGGGAAAGATGAGCGTAGACGTCAGCGACTTGCCGAGACAGCTCAATTGGCCGATGCCCGAGCCGGAACTGCTCGGGATGCGCAACACGACAACCGTCGATCGGCGCCTCGCGCACAAAGAATCCACCGAACAGGTGTTCATCAACGACGTGGCGCGCGACGGTGAAACGCTCGTCGCGCTCGGTGAACTACCGCGGTCGCACCGGTTCTTCAATGATTCCGCGATACCGCGCTACGACGCGTTGCTGCTCGCCGAGTTCATTCGACAGGGTGTCGAGGTCATCGCACACGCGTTGCTCGATGTGCCGCTGACCAGCCAGTTCGTCCTACGTTCGGTAGAACTGGAGCTGGTCGACCGACAGGCGACGGTGATCGGTGACCGGGCGATGCCGGTTGTCGTCGCGCTGCCCGCCAGTCAGGTGCGGCGCAATCGCGGCGGCATGGCATACGCGGCGACCGGGCCGGTGTACTGCTTTATCGACGGCCGCCCGGCCGCGCGGTTCGGCGGCAAGGTCGGATTCCTGGCCTGTGACACCTACGGCGAAATCCGTGCGGCCGCACCGCTCGGCGTGCCGGGTGGCTCGGTTGCCGCGTGCGAGCCGCGGGCCGTCGGCAGGCAGTTCCGGGAGAACGTCTTCATCGGCAGGCCGTGGGGATATCCGCGCGGGGCGAAGTGCCTTGTCGTGCCGCGGCCGCATCCGGCCTTCTTCGACCGGCCGCTGGACCACTACCCCGGCATGATGCTCGCCGAGGCGGCACGCCAACTGGCCGCGAGTTCGCTGGCCGCGGACGCGCACGTCCCGATCTCGTCCGTGTGCACGGACTATGCCGCCATGGACTTCGTGTCCTTCGCCGAACTCG
The DNA here is from genome assembly GCA_036503065.1 of Pseudonocardiaceae bacterium. Classification (GTDB taxonomy): domain Bacteria; phylum Actinomycetota; class Actinomycetes; order Mycobacteriales; family Pseudonocardiaceae; genus DATEPR01. The sequence continues at coordinate 37,220 of DASXXM010000151.1, forward strand.
ACACGTCGCCGACTTTGACGGTGGTCGACTGGATCGACCTTGACGACGGCGCCGAGCTGACGGTCACCGCCCGGCAAGGCGCCCGCACCATGTCGACGTACACCTTCCGGATGTTCCACGACGACTACAGCGAGGATCGGTCATGACGGCGATCGTGTCCGGGGTCGGCGCCGCGCTGCCCGAGACGGCAGTGGACAACGACGCGTTCGGGGCGCTCGGCGTCACCGATGAGTGGATCGTCGGCCGAACCGGGGTTCGGCGGCGCTACTGGCTCAAGCCGGACGAGCGACTTGTCGACCTCGCGGCGGCGGCGAGTGCGACCGCACTGGCCGACGCCGGGGCCGACGCCGCGGACGTGGACTTCGTGATCGCCGCGACGACGACACCCGACCGCGTCTCACCGGGACTGGCGCCCGAGATCGCCCATCTGCTCGGCATTCCGCGGGCCGGCGCGGTCGATATGAACGGGGCGTGCACGGGCTTTCTCTATGCCCTGGACTATGCGCTGAATCGGGTCGAGGCCGGCTCCGCGGATCGCATTCTCGTCATCGGCGCCGATGCCATGTCACGGATCACCGACGAGTCCGATCGCAATACGGCGGTGCTGTTCGGCGATGCCGCGGGGGCGGTCGTGGTCGAGGCGGCACGGGGCGCCGCTTGCGACGGCTGCGCCCAGTACCTGTCCTTCGGATCGGCGGGCGAGCACGCCGATTCGCTGTGCGTGGACCGGGAAACCGGGGTCGTGCGAATGGACGGGGGCGAGGTCTACGCGTACGCCGTTGACGCGATGGCGAACGAGATCGAGGCGGTGCTGCTCGCCTGTGAGGTCGAACAGGACGATGTCGACCTGCTGGTGTGTCACCAGGCCAACAGCCGGATCGTCAACGCCGTCGCGCGGCGACTGAAATGGGGCGTCGACCGCGCCGCCTGTTACGTGGATCAGTTCGGGAACACCTCGTCGGCGTCCATTCCGGTGGCCATGTGGCAGGCGCAGGCCGACGGCAGGCTCAAGCCGGGGCACCGGGTCGGGCTCAGCGCCTTCGGGGCCGGATTCACCTGGGGCGCGGGCGTCATCAACTGGAAAGGGTGCGGTCACGCGGGTCAGCAGGCCGGCTGATCAGAAATAGCCCAGCACAGACCGAGGGAGCGGAGTGAAGTGCTTAATCTGGATCACCTGAACGGCTCGGACCACATGCCCGGTTCGACGGCCGCAACCGCGTTGTCGGTCCGCGATGACGAGGAGACGATACTGCTGCGCGGCTACCGGGCCATGGTCATCGGCCGCCGGTTCGACCAGCAGGCGACCAACCTCGCCAAGCAGGGTTATCTTGCGGTGTATCCCTCGTCGTACGGACAGGAAGCCTGCCAGATCGGCGCGGTGTCGGCACTGCGTGCGACGGACTGGCTGTTTCCCACGTATCGCGACTCGATGGCCATCGTGACGCGAGGCGTCGACCCGGCGCAGACCCTGACTCTGCTGCGCGGTGACTGGCACTGCGGCTACGACCCGGCAGCCACGCGCACCGCGCCGCACTGCACGCCACTGGCCACCCAGGCATCGCACGCCGTCGGGCTGGCCATGGCGGCGCGACTGGCGGGTGACGACACGGTTGCCGTCGTGCTCTGCGGCGACGGCTCCACGAGCGAGGGCGACTTCCACGAGGCGGTCAACCTGGCGGCCGTGTTCGCCGCACCCGTGGTGTTCCTGGTGCAGAACAACGGATATGCGATCTCGGTCCCGCTGGCCAAGCAGACCAGGGCGCGCTCGCTCGCGGCGAAGGCGCCCGGCTACGGCATCCCGGGGGTCCAGATCGACGGCAACGACCTGCCCGAGGTGTACGCGGCGATGACGGCGGCCGTCGAGTTGGCGCGCGGCGGTGGCGGGCCCACCCTGATCGAGGCGATCACCTACCGCGTCGGACCGCACACCAACGCCGACGACCCGTCCCGCTATCGCGACGAGGCCGAGGCACTCGCGTGGCGGCGCAAGGACCCGATCGATCGGCTCGGCGCCACCCTGCGCGCACGTGGCCTGCTCGACGACGACCTGCAGCAGGCGATCGACGCCGATGCCGAGGAGTTCGCGGCACGGACCCGGCGCACGGTGATCGAGTACCCCGCGCCGACGGCCGCGGAGATGTTCGCGCACGTGTACGCCGCGTTGCCACCACACCTGGCCGAGCAGGCCGACCGCTACGGCCGCGAAGGCGGTGCCGCATGACAACGGATGTCGCGTCCACTGTGGACGTCAAGCAGAGGGTTGCCACGGTTTCCATGGTCAAGGCGATCAACACCGCGTTGCGCGACGCGATGCTCGCGGACGACCGCGTGGTGATGTTCGGCGAGGACGTCGGCCGACTCGGGGGCGTGTTCCGGGTGACCGAGGGACTTTCCGCACGGTTCGGCGATGAGCGCTGTTTCGACACGCCGATCGCCGAGGCCGGGATTCTCGGCGCGGCGATCGGTATGGCCGTCTACGGCGCCCGGCCCGTGGTGGAGATGCAGTTCGACGCGTTCGCCTACCCCGCGTTCGAACAGATCATCAGTCACCTGGCCAAGATGCGGAACCGGACGCGGGGCGCGCTCAGCACGCCGGTCGTCGTGCGGGTGCCCTACGGCGGCGGCATCGGCGCGGTGGAGCACCACAGCGACTCGTCCGAGGCCTACATGACGCACACTCCCGGGCTGCACATCGTGACACCGGCCACGGTGTCCGACGCGTACGGCCTGTTGCGGCAGGCGATCAGGGGCGCGGACCCGGTGCTGTTCTTCGAGCCGAAGCGCCTGTACTGGGACACCGAGGAACTCGCGTTGCCGGTCGAAGTGGAGCCGATCGGCCGGGCCGTGGTACGCAGGCCCGGCACCGACGTCACCCTGATCACGTACGGGCCCGCGCTGCCGCTGGCGCTGGCGGCCGCGGACGCCGCCGCGGAGGCCGGTTACGACGTGGCCGTGGTCGATCTGCGGTCGCTGGTGCCGTTCGACGAGGACACCGTGTGCGATGCGGTGACGAAGACCGGTCGCGCCGTGGTGGTGCACGAGGCATCGGGATTCGGCGGGTTCGGCGCGGAGGTGGCCGCTCGGGTGACCGAGCGGTGCTTCAACTATCTGGAGGCGCCGGTGCGCCGGGTGACCGGACTGGACGTGCCGTACCCGCCGCCGCAGTTGGAACGCTTCTACCTGCCGACCGTCGGCCGAATCCTGGACGCCATCGCGACCACGTTCGGAGATTCGTAATGGATCGCCTGACCGAATGCGTGTTCCGGCTGCCCGATCTCGGCGAGGGCCTGGTGTCCGGCGAGATCATCGAATGGCTCGTCAAGGTCGGCGAGCAGGTCGAGGTGGACCAACTGGTCGTGGTGGTCGAGACGGAGAAGACCACCGTCGAACTGCCGATCCCCTTCGGGGGAACGGTGGTTCGGCTGCACGGCGAGCCCGCGGACCGGCTGCCGGTCGGCGCGCCGCTGGTCACCATCGAGGCGGCGGAAGTCCCGGACCGGCCGGCGAGCGCGATCACCCATCTCGTCGGGCAGGGTCCGAACCTGGCTGCCGCGGACGCCGACGACCGGCTGGCCGGCATTCGCAGGCTGCCGCAGAAGACACAGCGCGAGCGTGTCGCGGCATCGCCCGCGGTGCGCCGACTGGCCCGCGAACTGGACGTGGACCTGAGCGGCGTCGTCGGCACCGGTATGGGCGGCGCGATCACGAAGGACGACGTGTCCGCCGCGAGCCGGAATGCCGAAAGCTGATGGCGACCTTCGACAGCATCGACGCGCTGACCGCGGCCGTTGGCCAGACGCTGGGCACCACCGAGTGGCAGGTGGTGTCGCAGGAGCGAATCCGGGCGTTCGCGGACGTCACGGGTGACCATCAGTGGATTCATGTGGACGAGGAGCGTGCTCAGGTCGAGAGCCCGTTCGGCACGACGGTCGCGCACGGGGCGCTCACGCTGGCGCTGGTGCCGGTGTTCGTGGGCGAACTGGTCCGGGTGCCCGGCGCCAGCATGGTGGTCAACGGCGGACTGGAGCGGGTCCGCTTTCGCGCGCCGGTGCCGGCAGGGGCCAAGGTGCGCGGAATGGTCAAGCTGCTGAGCACGGTCGAACTGGCCGACGCGACGCAGGTGGTCGCGCGGGCCACCGTGCAGGTGTACGGGGAACAGAAACCGGCGTGCGTCGCTGATCAGGTGATGGTGTTGCATGACTGACGAACCCGCGGTGCGCCGCGAAACGTTCGGTTCCGTGGTGTTGCTGACGATGAACCGCCCGGCACGCGGCAACACGTTGGACGCCGAGGTACTCGACGGACTCGTCACGCACACCACCGAACTGGTCGACGACGACAACGTGCGCGCGCTCGTGCTGACCGGCGCGGGCGAGCATTTCTCGCTTGGCGGCGCGCTGACCGATTTCGAGGAAGCGCTGTCCGGCGGTGCACACGGTGCGCTCAGGTACTGCAAGGAACGCACCGAAGCGCTGGCGACTGTCGTGTTGAATCTGTTCGACATGCCGTTTCCGGTGATCGCCGCGGTGAACGGGCAGGCGGCCGGCGCCGGTTTCTCCCTGACGCTGGCCTGTGACCTTCGGATCGCTGCCCAGCACGCAAAGCTGCATTTCGCGTACGGCTCGCTCGGGGCGTCCACCGACGGCGGGATGAGCTGGCTGCTGCCCAGGGTGGTCGGTCCGGCTCGAGCACTGGCGCTGCTGCTGGAACAGCCGATCATCCGGACGCCACGGGCCAGGCAGGAGGGTCTGGTCACCGAGGTGGTGCCGGCCGCGGAATTGCGCGACCGAGCATTGCGAATGGCGACGGACCTCAGCCAGAACGCGCGTCATTCGGTCACCGCGGCAAAGCGGCTCGTGCATGCGTCGGCGTTTGCCACGCTGGCCGAGCACATGCGAGAGGAACACCGTACGTTCGGCGACGGCCTGCTCGGTCCGGACATGCGGACCGCGCTCGCCGCTCGTCGGATCGGCGAGATGCCTTCGTTCGGTCTATCTGGAGGAAGCGATGAGTATCAGCCAGTCCGATAACATGTCAGCCGCGCCGGCCGACATTACGGACCTACGCGAGGAGATCGACCGGCTTGATTCGGAGATCCTGCGGTTGGTGAAGCGCAGGGCGGCGGTGTCGCAGGACATCGGTCGGCAGCGGATGGCGTCCGGTGGTACCCGGATCGTGGTCAGCCGGGAAATGGCGGTGCTGAATCGGTATCGCGAGCTGGGGCCGGAAGGTCGACAACTGGCCATGGCGCTGCTGACTCTTGGCCGCGGTCGATTGGGACGAGTCCTGTAATGTCGAGGTTGGTGGTTGTCGAGACCGAAAGAGTATCTTGACAACCACCAACAATCGCCCAAGAGGACGTTACCCGACACCGCCATTCCGCAGAGCGTCGAGCACGTCGAGGTAGCCATCGCCGGCACGCCACAATGCATCGGCGACGGGCTCCAACTTGCCGGGGCTCCAACGCCGTTCGTCATAGTCCCGACTGCGCCCACGCAGCGCCGCCAGGCTCACCCCGAGCTCGTCGTCCAGCCGCGTACGCAACTCCGCCGCCGTCGGGGCCGGCAGGCGAACCGACTCGGCTCGTCCTTCCCGCAACGCCGCGATGGTCTCCTCGGCGACCCCACTCGCTGAGTCCCACACGAGCGCGGGCCGGTCGACGTAGTGGTTCCAGATCGGCGCGTGGACCGATCGCCACAGGGGCACGATCGGATTCTTGGCCAGTCGGGTGGCGTAGGCCCACTGCTGACCACCGGATGGCTCGCCCAACCACGGAACCTCGTCGACCGGCAGGTCAACGCCCAAAGCCACGGTGACCGCCTCGATGTCACCGACGGCACCCAGGATGTCGCCGACCGCCCACAGTTGGACGACACGCACCGGGAAGATCGACCGTGGCTTGGTGATCATCTCCGCGCAGGTCTCCGCCAGCGTCTCCACATGATGGACAGCGCGGCTCCACTTCACCCGACCCATCATGCCCGCCACCGGAACAGCCGGGGCCACCGGGCCCTAGGCGTTGCTGCCCAACAGGTTGGCGCGGACCGTGGTCAGGTGGGCCTGCATGGCCGCGACGGCGGCAGCACTGTCCCGGGTGCGCAGTGCATCCACGACCAGGTGATGTTGTGCGCGGTAGTGCACCCGCCGCTCCGTCGAATCGTTGCGTCGCTTCAGATCTCCCCAGAGCTGGCCGTGGCGGGCGGTCTCGACACAGGCGTACAGGCGCAGCAGCAACGGATTGTGGCTGGCCGCCATCAGGCATCGGTGCAGCGCCAGGTCCCACAACTCGAAATCGGCGTAGGTGTCCGCCGACTCGCCACCGACCAGGCAGCGTCGCATCTCCTCGAAGTCGCGGCCGGTCGCTCGTGCCACGACGATCGGCATGGCCTGGGGCTCCAGTAGCAGCCGGACGGTCATCACGTCGGCGGGGCCGACGTCGGTGACGTCGACGAGGCCGTCCGTGTCGTCCGAGTCGGCGATCGGCTCGAACCGGCGGATGAACGTGCCCCGGCCCACCTCGCGGGAGATCGCGCCTGCCGCCTCGAGCCGGGCCAACGCGTGCCGGACGACCGTGCGACTCACGCCGAGGTCGTCGGCGAGGGTGCGCTCGGTGGGCAGCCGGCCGCCGACTCGCCTACCGGCGTCCTCGGCCTCGCGCAGGATGCGGCGCGCGAGTTCGTCACCGTTGAGGTCTGCCGGGGTGCGCAACGCGCCTCCATTCCGTTGTGCTGAACCAATTCTACCAATGTGGCCGGGTGCGCCCTTGACGGGTCCGTGTCCAGCGACCTATGGTCAACCAATTGCGATTGTAGCCTACCAATCGCAACCAATCTGCCTCGGTCGGGAGGACTCACCGTTGAGACTCGCCACGATCAGCACCAGTGACGGTCCCCGCCTGCACGTGCGCGGACGCTCCGGCTACGTCGATGTCGCGACCGAATCGGGCGAAGCGGAACTGCGCGACCTGACCGGATTCCTGGCCGGCGGCGCCGCCGCTGCCGACCTGGTGGCGCGACTGTCCCAGCTGGACGGACGGGAGTACGCCGAGTCCGAACTCGCCGCGGCGGTCCCGGAGCCGAACCGGATTCTGTGCCTCGGGCTGAACTACCGCGAGCACGCCCTCGAGGGCGGCCGTGCGGTGCCGTCGTGGCCCGAGTCGTTCGTGCGCGGGCGCGGCAGCGTGCTGGCACCGTTCGCGGACCTGGTCAAACCCGCTTTCTGCCAGGGTTTCGACTACGAGGGCGAACTCGGCGTGGTGATCGGCCGGGGCGGGCGTTACCTGTCCGCCGACAAGGCACTGGACGCCGTCGCCGGCTTCACCGTGCTCAACGACGCGTCCGCACGCGAATGGCAGCGCGCCGGCAGCCAGTGGACGCCGGGCAAGAACTTCGACGGCTCCATGCCGATCGGACCCGAACTGGTGACCAGCGACGAACTGGACGCCACGGACCTCGCGCTGACCACCCGGCTCAACGGCAACGTCATGCAGGCCGCCCGCACCGCACAGATGATCGTCGACATCGCGAGCGCCATCGAGTTCTTCTCCTCCTTCACCACCCTGATGCCCGGCGACGTGATCGCCACCGGCACCCCGGGCGGCGTCGGGTTCGCCCGCACACCACCGGTCTGGCTGATGCCGGGCGACGTCGTCGAGGTCGAGATCGAGGGCATCGGCACCATCCGCAACACCGTCGTCGCCGAACAGCACGCACCCAGCGACTGGCGCTGGGCTCCGGTCGCCGCAACCACGGGTGTGTTGTGACGACCTGACCGAACGAAAGCGGAGGGAGTCGACGCCATGAGACGACGACTGGCGGCCGTGACAGCGATGGCGGCGGTGGCGCTCGCGGCCTGCGGGAGCACGTCGTCGGGCGGCGGCAGCGGTGGCAGTGGCCCGCTCACCATCGCCGACCTCGCGCCGTTCACCGGACCGGACGCCAACCTCGGGCCGATCTACCTGGCCTCCTGCTTCGGCGCGACCAGGGCCATCAACAACGCGGGCGGCGTGCTCGGCCACACGGTCAACTGCAAGTCCGTGGACACCAGGGGCGACCCCGCCGACGCGGTCCCGGCCACCCGGCAGATGTTCGCCAGCACCAGCAACCTCGCGCTGGTGATCGGCGTGACGTCGGACGAGGCGGCGTCGGTGGTGCCGATCATCAACTCGAACAAGACCGTCGTGTTCGGCATGACCGGCCAGTCCGAGTTCGACAGCACCCACTTCGACTACTTCTACCGGCTGGTCGCGCCCGACCTGGACGAGTCGTACGCGATGGTCGCCATCGCCAGACAGAAGCACTACTCGAAGATCGCGCTGGCGTTCGGCAACGACATCGGCTCGCAGACCTTCGTCGCGCCTGCCGTCAGCGCCGTCAAGAAGGCCGGCATGACGCTGGTGGACAACGAAACGCTGGACCTGCACGCGACCACGTTCCGCACCGAGGCGGCCAAGATCGTCGCCGCGCACCCGGACGTCATCCTGACCGAGGCGCTCGGCGCCACCGCGGCCAGCTTCCTGAGTGAGGTCAAGCAGCTCAACGGCGGCACGATGATCCCGATCATCGGCACGTCGGCCACCATCGACCCGGCCTGGTACTCGTCGGTTTCCGGCGCGATCGGCGCGAGCACCCTGACCAGCAGCTACGTGGCCGACAACCTGGTGGTCGAGTCGACCGGGGCCGGGTACCTGGCCTTCTCGCAGAACCTGTTGGCGGAGAAGGGAAAGGTCGGCAACACCGGTAACTTCGACACCTATCTGACCGCGCCCGGCGCCGTGCACCTGTACGACGGGATCAACCTGGCGGCGCTGGCGATGATCGAGGCGAAGAGCACCGACGCCACGGTGTTCCGGCCGTTCGTCGAGAAGATCGGCAACGGTGTGCCGGGCGCCACCGTGGTGACCTCGTTCGCCGACGGTGTCGCTGCGCTCAAGGCGGGCAAGACCATCCGGTACGTCGGTCCTGGCGGTCCGACCAACTTCGACAGCTTCCACGACTCGACCGGACTGTTCGAAGTGGACACCTACGACGCCACCGGTCAGGTCAAGGTGGTCGGGACGTTGACACCGCAAGAGCTGCGGGCGCTGGCGGGATGAACCTGCTGCTGGCGTCGCTCGGCTTCGGGCTGGTGACCGCGGCCGTACTCGCGATCGCCTCGGTCGGGTTCACCATGCAGTTCGCGGTCACCGACGTGCTGAACCTGGCCTACGGCGCGGTGATGATCGTCTGCGCCTACGTCGCCTACGCCGTCAACCAGGCCGGGATCTCGGTCTGGCTCGGCGTCGCGGTCGCCGCGGTGCTCGGTGCGCTGATCTCGGTGGCGCTGAACCGGGGCGTCTACACGCCGTTCCAGCGCAGGGGCACCTCGCCGATCGCGATCGTCATCGTGTCGCTCGGCCTGACCCTGATCCTGGAGTTCGGCCTGCAGGCGGTCGTCGGCGGCAACAACGTGTCCTACCGGGTCAGCCAGGGACCGACCCTGCACGTGGGTGGGCTGCAACTGACCGTGGTGCAGTTGGTGATCATCGGGTTGAGCCTGGTCGCGATGCTGTCCGTGCACACGCTGCTGGCGTTCACCAAGCTGGGCAAGGCGATGCGGGCCACGGCGGCGGACAGGTCGCTGGCCCGCACCTGTGGCATCCGGACCGATCGGGTGGTCACCGTCACCTGGCTGCTCTCCGGTGCGCTGTGCGGCATCGGTGGCGCGGTCTTCGCCCTTGACGCGGGCAGTTTCGGCGCCACCAGCACGGACCTGTTCCTGGTGCTGATCCTGGCCGCGGTGTTTCTCGGCGGCCCCGGCCAGTCCTACGGCGCGATGCTGGGCGCGCTGGTGATCGGGATCGGCACGGAGGTCAGCGCCGCGTACATCACGCCGGAATACAAGGACGTGGTGGCGTTCGTGCTGCTGCTGATCATGCTGGCGGTGCGCCCGACGGGCCTGCTCGGCTCGCGAGCCTGAGGGGGACGCGTGAGTAGCGGAATCGTCTTCTACCTCACCACGCTGCTGGTCTACGCGGGCGTGGACATCCTGGCGTGCCTCGGCCTGAGCCAGCAGTTCGGCGTTGCGGGGGTGACCAACTTCGGCTTCATCATCTTCCAGGCCGCAGGCGCCTACGCCGCGTCGGTGCTGTCGCTGCCCGGTGACGGTGCCAACGGCGGTTTCCAGAGCTATCTCGGTGGCTGGTCGCTGCCGTTTCCGCTGCCGTGGCTGGGTGCCGCGTTGGTCGGCGGGCTGCTGGCGGTGCCGTTCACGTTCCTGGTCGGCAGGCGGCTGCGGGGTGACTTCGCCGCGATCGGACTGCTCGTCACGGCGGTGATGGCGAACCTGCTGATCACCAACTACCGGCCGCTGTTCAACGGCTCGGCCGGCCTGTCGCTGGTGCCCGCGCCGCTGCAGGACCGGTTCAACCCGCAGTTGGTCGGCTACCAGTGGGGATACGCGGCCGCGGCACTCGTGCTGGCACTCCTGGTCTACCTGTTCCTGCGGCGGGTCACCGAATCGCCGTACGGGCGAACGCTGCGTGCCATGCGCGACAACGACGTGGTGGCCGACTCGCTGGGCAAGAACCTCGTCGCGCTGCGGCTGGCGATGCTGGTGCTCGGCGGCGCGGTCGCCGGGCTGTCCGGCGGCATCCTGGTCGGGTTCATCAACCTGTGGGCGCCGTCGGGCTGGACCTATGCGGAGACCATCGTGCTGTTCGCGGCGGTCATCATCGGCGGCGCCGGCAATCACCGGGGCGCGGTGCTCGGCGCGCTGCTGGTGCCGCTGCTGTTCGAGGAACTGACCAGGTTCATCCCGGCGTTCGGGCCACCGGGGCTGATTCCCGCGTTGCAGTGGGTGGCCATCGGGCTGTTGATCGTGGTGTTCCTCTGGTTCCGGCCCCAGGGCGTGCTGCCGGAACGACGTCGGGTCACCACACGCTTCGCCACCGCGCCAACCGTTGTCGCGGACGAGGACGACTGGGTGTTGCCGGGCGCGGTCACGCCGGACCCGGCGAAGCTCAGCGTGGTGATCTCCGATCCGATACCGACCGAGCCGTCCGAGGTGGTCCTGCGGGCGGATGCGTTGACCCGCACGTTCGACGGGGTCGCGGTGGTGTCCGGCGTGACGTTCGAACTGCGGCGGGGCCGGCTGACCGGACTGATCGGACCGAACGGGGCCGGCAAGTCCACCACACTGGCCATGCTGGCCGGCACTCTCGCGGCGACATCGGGTCGGGTGCTGTTCGACGGCCGGGACGTGACCCGGCTGCCGGCGTTCCGGCGGGCACGTGGCGGGCTGCTGCGCACGTTCCAACTGGCCAGCGAGTTCAAGCGCCTCACCGTGCTGGAGAACCTGTTGTCCGCGGTGCCGCGCCAGCCGGGTGACACCTTCCACGGCGCGGTGCTGGGTCGCCGCTACTGGCGGGCCGCCGAGGAACGGGCGATCGACCGCGCCGAGGTGATGCTCGACGAATTCGGGCTGGCCGGCTACGCCAACCAGTACGCGGGCGATCTCAGCGGCGGGCAGCGGCGGCTGGTGGAGATCATGCGGGCGCTGATGGCCGAGCCGTCCGTGCTGTTGCTGGACGAACCGGTCGCCGGCGTGCATCCGCATCTCGCGCACGAGATCGGCGAGCACCTGCTGCGGCTGTGCGCCGGCGGAATGACGATCATGATGGTCGAGCACGAACTCGCGATCATGGACGAGTTCTGCGACCCGGTGGTGGTGATGGCCGAGGGGCAGGTGCTGGCGGAGGGCACCATGCAGGTGTTGCGTGGCCGTTCCGACGTCGTGGAGGCATATCTTGTCGGCTGACGTGATTCCGTTGTCCACGAAGCGCGGCGCCGCACTGCGGACCGTGGCGCTCAGTGCCGGTTACGGCGGCCGGCCGGTCGTGCACGGCGTGTCGATCGACGTGGCGCCCGGCCAGGTGGTGTCCATCGTCGGGCCCAACGGTTCCGGCAAGTCGACGCTGCTCAAAGGGATCGTCGGCGTGGTGCGGGTGTTGTCCGGCCAGGTGCTGCTCGGCGGTGCCGACATCACGAACCGGCCGCCGGAGTTCGTCGCCCGCGCCGGGGTGGGTTACGTCCCGCAGGTGGACGACGTGTTCGGGCCGCTCTCGGTGCGGGAGAACCTGGAGATGGGCGGCTACCTGTTGCGCGGCAAGGAGATCCCCGGCCGGATCGACAGGGTGATCGGCTACTTTCCCGCGCTGGGCCCGTTGCTCGGCCGGCGGGCCGGCAAGCTGTCCGGCGGGGAACGGAAGATGCTGGCGATGGGCCGGGTGCTGATGCTGCAGCCCGCGCTGTTCGTGCTCGACGAGCCGACGGCGAACCTGGCGCCCGCGATCGCCAGGCGGCTGCTGCACGAGCACGTGCGCCAACTGTCCGTGGACGGCGCGTCGGTGCTCATCGTGGAGCAGCGCGCCAAGGCGGTACTGGAGATCTCCGACCACACCTACGTGCTGGCCGGCGGCCGGCTGCGGATGGCGGGGAGTCCGGCGGAACTGGCCGACAGCCCGGAATTCGTCAGCTCCTTCCTGGGTGGCGGCCCGACGCTGTGACATGGCGCGCTGGCGCGCGCGGGTCGTCGGGTCTGGGATCATCGTCGCCATGGCAGCAGCGTTTCCGTACCGGCAGGTTCGGGCGGAGCACGACGACGACACGATCACCGTCTACCAGGCCTACCCGCCCGGCATCGCCGATGCCGCGCTCGCGGCCGGCACCTTCGTGGCGCCGTTCAAACGGGAGCGGATGACCTGGATCAAGCCGTCGTTCCTGTGGATGGCGTACCGCTCCGGCTGGGCCGGTAAGCCCGGCCAGGAACGGGTGCTCGCGGTGCGCCTGCGCCGGGACGGCTTCGCCTGGGCGCTGGCGCATTCCTGCCTGAGCCACTACGACCCCGACACCCACGCCGACCAGGCAGCCTGGTCGCGACGACTGCGCGAGTCGCCGGTGCGCATCCAGTGGGATCCGGAACGGGGCCTGCACCACGAACCGCTGGCCCACCGGGCCATTCAGGTCGGCCTGCGCGACGATGCCGTGCACCGCTACGTCGACGAGTGGATCGTGTCGATCGCCGACCTGACCCCACTCACCAGGACGATCGCCGACCTGGTCGAGATAGGCCGCCTGGACGAGGCCCGCGCGCAGCTGCCGGCGGAGCCGGCCTACCCGCTGCCCGCGGACCTCGCCGAGATCATCGGCGCGACCCCGGTCACGGATCGACGGTGACCAGGCGCGCCCCGGCCGCGCGCAGCAGCCACTCCAGCGAGCCGACCGGCGCAGGCCAGGTGTCCACCTGGATCCGGATGCGCAACCGCGTCGCGTCGCGGACTTCGGCGTCCCACCAGAACCAGTGACGATCGTCCGGATCGAACCAGAAGATCCAGTCGCCGACCGACCACGGCTTCTCGCTCGCCGCGTCGGCAAGCCGTTCCTGGTACGACATCGCCTCCCACCGTGCGCGATACCGCTCGACCTCGTCCGGAGTCGGCTCCGGTGCGCTCGCGGCCACGAACCAGTCCGGCAGCAGCGCCACCCATTCCTCGTCGGTGGGCCATTCGCCGTCGGAGTGGTCGAGCACGACGGTCAGCACCTCGCGGCACCGGGCGAGCACCTGCGCCGCGTCGTCGCACACCGCGTCCACCGCGACCAGGTTCCCATCCGGTTCTTCGCCCGGAAGCGGCCCGTCGACCACGCGCCGCCGCTCATCGGCCGTCATCGCCAGTCCCTCACGTGTTCTCGGGGACGAAGCCGTCCCACACCTTGCCGCTGCCCGGGATGATCGCGCCGCGCAGCGCGTCCAGGTGGCTCGAACGCAGACCGTACTGGTCGTCGGCCTTGGTCGGGTCGGCGATCACCGGTCTGGTCTTGCCGGGGTCGATTCGCTTGATGTCCCCCTCGCTGACCGCCTGCTGCCGAATCCCGTCGACGTAGCTGGCGGGCACCTGGAACGACTTGATCTGCGCGCCCTCCGCCCCCTGGTCGTAGCGCTTCTGCAGATACTCGTTGGCGCGCTTGGCCGAACCGAAGTTCAGGTAGAGCATCTTGTCCTGCGGGACCGTCGCGTTCCCCTGCGCGTCGACGTTCAGCAGGATGTTGCCCTCCTTGCCCTTGACCACTTTGCCGTCCGGGCCGACCTTCGGCGGCACCTCCACCCGGTACACCGTGGTGGTCTTGTTCGGACATTCCTCCGGCGCCAGTCCGCTGGGGTCGATCCAGTTGGTCGGGTTGGGCACGTACGCACGCGGGTTCGGGCTCGGCTGAAGGCCGAGCGGGTCCGTCGACGCGTAGCGGCCGGTCACCGGGTCGTAGTAGCGCTGCAGGTTGTAGTGCAGGCCGGTTTCCGGGTCGTGGTACTGCCCCGGAAAGCGCAGCGGCGTGTACACCGCGCCACCGGCGGCCTGCGCGCCCCAGAGGTTCGGCCTCGGCAGTTCGGCCAGATTGCCGTCGGTGTCGACCAGTTCGGTCGGGGTGCCGACCAGATCGGTCACGATGGCGTAGAACTGCTGGTCGACCCAGTTCGCGGGCGCGTCCCGCAGGGCGGCGCGCTCGCGCTGGCACAGCGCCCGGTAGCTGCCGGGGTCCCAGTCCCACACCGTGGCCCGGCTGCCGTTGTGCACCTGTTCGATCAGCTCGTTGCCGTCCCAGGTGAACTCGGTCTGTTCGAGCACGCCGACCCCGTCGGGCGCGAGGCGCTGCTTGGCGATCCGGCGGCCGAACACGTCGTAGCGGTAGCGCCAGCGCTGCCCGTCCGGCGTGCGCACCGCGACCAGCCGGTCGTCGGAATTCCAACTGTAGTGCCAGTTCTGCGGCGCGGCGGACAGGGTTTTGCGCTGCCGCAACACGATCCGACCCTCGGCGTCGTGCTCGTAGCGCAGGTTGCCGGCACGGGTGACCAGCGTGCCGGTGTAATCGCGTTGGCCGGCCCCGTCGGTCGCCTGGCCGGGCCCGGCGCCGGGCCAGTCCGCCCTGGTGATGTTGCCGGCCGGGTCGTAGTCGTAGCGTTCCGACCATCCCGTGCCACGGACCGCGGTGATCCGGCCGGCCGGATCGAGGTCGTAGCCGCGCGGGCCGGCGAGCTGATCCGCAACGCCGGCCAGGAAGCCGTCCTGGCGGTAGTGGTAGGCGCGCCGCTGCATGGTCCGCTGCGGCGTCGAACCACCGCCGGCCAGCACGGCCTGTGCGGTCAGGCGGTTGTTGGCGTCCCAGGTCTGGGTCAGCCGGACGCCCGCGCCGAGCTGTCGTTCGACCTCGCGGCCTGCCGCGTCGTAGCCGAAGCGGATGGTTCGGCCCGCCGTGTGCAGCGCGACCGGCCTGCTGTCGGCGTCGTACTCCCACCCGCTCTCCGCGCCGGACGGCGTCCGGCGCCGCACCCGCCTGCCGAGCACGTCGTACGCGGAGGCGACCACCCTGCCGTTGACGGTCTCGGTCAGCGGCCTGCCCAGCGGGTCGTAGCTGAAGGCCACCTCCGCGTCGGCGTTGCGGGCCAACAGGATTCGCCCAGCCGGATCGTAGCCGAATGTACTGATCTCGTCGGCTGCCGCACGGCGCACCAGGCGACCCATCGGGTCGTAGTCGTACCGCGTTGTCTGTCCGGCGCCGTCGGTGTGCGCGACGAGCTGCCCGGCCGCGTCGTGCTGGTAGCGCCGCACGCGGCCGTTGAAGTCCGTCTCGGCCATCATGTTGCCGGCCGCGTCGTACTCGTACCGCCAGACGAGGCCCTGTTCGTTGGTGACCGAGACCAACCGCAGTTCGGTGTCGTATTCGTAGCCGAGCCTGCTGCCGTCCGGCCGGATCTCGGTCACCGGCAGGTCGAAGTGCGCGATCTCGGTGCGGGTGACATTTCCTTGCGGGTCAACGGTTTCCCGCAGGTTGCCCTCGCCGTCGTAGACCCACCGCTCGACCGTGCCGTCCGGCTGACGACGACGCAGCGGCTTGCCCTCGACGGTCCAGGACATCGTGGTCACCCCGCCGAGCGGATCGGTGACCGCGGTCATCCGGCCGAACCGGTCGTAGGCGTAGCGGGTGGTCGCGCCGAGCGGATCGGTGACCGCGACCGGCAGGCCGACCGGACCGACCTCGAACCGCGTGGTGTTGCCCAGCGCGTCGGCGACCGCGGTCAGGTGACCGTGCTCGTCGTAGTCGTAGGTGGTGCGTGCGCCGGTCGGGTCGACCAGGGTGCCGAGCAGGCCGTCCGCCTGCCGGTACGCCCTCCCCCACACGGCGCCGTCCGGCTCGACGGTGGTGACCGGACGGCCCTGCGTGTCGTACTCGGTGATCGTCTGGGTGCCATCCGGCTGGGTGACGCGGGTGACGTTGCCGATCTCGTCGTAGTCGTACCGGACTGTTCGGCCGAGCGGATCAATGCGCGAGCGCAGGTTGCCGTAGCGGTCCCAGACGGACCGGGTCGTTGCGCCGAGCGGGTCGGTTTCCGCTGTCACGCGGAAGTTCTCGTCGAGCTGATAGGTGCTTGTGTGGCCGAGTGAGTTGGTCGCGGTGGTGGTCCGGTTGCCGGCGTCGTCGACCTGGTAGCCGAAGGCGTAGCTGAGGTAGTCCCCGGCGCCCCACGCCCGTACGCAGCGGTCCCGTTCGTCGTAGGCGTAGCGGTACCACATGCCGTTGCGGTCGTCCCACCGGATGATCCGGGCTGCCTCGTCGTAGCCGAACCGCAGTGGCTGTCCGGCGGAGTTCAGCACCTCGACCAGGTTGTCCGCGTCGTCGTAGCGGTAGCTGACCAGACCGAGGTCGCCGGTTTCGCCGTTGTCGCCCGTTTCGCGGCCGAGCAGCCGCAGCGCGGTGATCCGGCCGTGCTCGGTGCTCACCCCGATTCGGTAGCCGCCGGAGTGCCGGATCTCGGTCGGCACCCCGGCGGTGTCGCGGTCGATGTCGATGCGATGACCGTTGCCGTCCGCGACGGCCTCGATCAGGCCGCTACCGGCGAAATGCCAGACCTGGTCGGTCGACTGCTGGGCGATGGCGTAGCCGGTGTCGGTGCGCACCAACGGCCAGCGCGGTCCCTCGACCGGCAGGACCGCCGTCCCGTCCGCCGGGATCGGGTAGACCAGCAGCGTGCCGTCGGCGACCGCGAGGTGCACGCCGTCGTCCGCGACCTCAAGCCGCTGGTCCACAGTGGACGCCCAGGACCGACCGAACGACCGGCCGAGCCGGTAGCCGGACAGGTGCGTGCGGGCCAGGATCAGGGGCAGCGCGCCTGCCAGGTCGACGTCCACCTGGGTCAGGCTCATGCGGCCGGTGGACAGGTCGACCGGGTCGCCGCACGAGGGCCGGTCCTTGGTCGGCGTGGCGTTCGCCTTGGGCGCGGTGTTGTGGTCGGAGATCTTCGGCTCGTGCGACGACGGCTTGGTGACCCCGGAACTGCCGGGGGCGGAGCCGTTGTGGGCGGCGCCGGCCGGCTTCGGCTCGTGGCTCGGCTTGTCCTTCGGGCTCAGTCCGCGGAACACGTCGGCATGATGGTCGTCGTTGTTGCGGTGGTTCTGGCCGTTGGAGTGCAGGTTCTTGCCGGCACGCGACGCCCAGCCGCCGCCCTCGCTGAACACCTTGCCGGTGATCTCGGTGCCGCGGCCCAATCCCTTGGTGAGCGCCGCGCCAAAGCCGGACTGGTCCCCCTTGGCCGAGTTGACCATGTTCTGCCCGGCGGTTTCCAGTTTCTTGCCACCCTCGGCGAGCTTCGTGCCGAAGTCGGCCAGCTTCCCGCCGGAACTCGACAGGTGCGAAGGGGTGATGTCGAATCCGTCGCTCATTGTGTTCCCCCGGTTGGCACGCCCTGACCGGTGATGACCGAATCCGCGGTGCCGAGCGGATTGGTGGCGATGTTCTGCGCCGCCCCGGAAAGCTGCTGCTCGGACTGTTGCACGCCCTGCGAGAAGCCGGATTGCCCGGCGCCGGCGACCGCGCCGAGATCAACGCCGCTGTGCGTGCCCAGCGCGTCGCCGAGCAGTTGACCGGCCAGATTGCCGGCCGCACTCTCCAGCGCCGCGAAGATCGGTCCCTCCACGATCTGCGTCAACTGCTGTTCGACCGCCTGCACGGCCTGCTTGAGCGCCTGTTTGACGATCTGCTCCGTGAACGCCGTCTGCGCCGCGGCCAGTGCCTCCGACGCGCCGAAGGTCTCGACCGCGGCCGCCTGGTCGGCGATGATCTCGACGGCCAGAATGCCGAGCTGCACGATCGCGGCGACCTTCATGCCCTCGATGACCACCGCCGAGATGTCAAGGCCGGTGCCGAGCAGTTTCAGGCCCTCCCCGAGTTGGGGCAGGTGCCCGTTGGCCACCTTCTGCCACAGCGCGTTGAAATTGTCCAGCGACTGCGCCTTGTTGACCCCGAGCATCTGCTCGATCTCGGATTTCGCGGCCCCGTTGTTGCTGTCCAACTCACCGGCGAGTTGCCGCATCTGGTTCGCCGTGTCCCGCAACTGGTCCTCGTCGATGTTCGGCCAGGTGACCCCGATGAGGTTGAGCACCCAGGCCAGTTCCGACGGCAGCACCACGCCCATGCCGGCTCACCAGCTCCTGTCGTCCAGGACCGAGTCGGCCCCGTCGGTGTCGTCCGGTGGCCGCGCCTGACGGACCGGCTCTGAATGGTCCGGCCGCGCGTCCGACGGCACGTTGCCGGACGGAAACGGGCTGTCGGACGGATCGGTCGCGGTGTGCGGCACGGCCGGCACGGCCAGCCGGTCCGGGCTCAGCTCCGGGTACGCCCGCGCCGCCGCCGCCAACACGCCCGCTCCGGGCGCCCGCACCGGCGCCATCGTCTCCGACACCCGCGCCCTGGCCTGCGCGGCGGCCGCCTGGATGGTGGCGACGGTCGCCTGGGCCAGTTTCTCCGGCGTGCTCCGGTCGAACGCCGACGGCGCGAACACCAGCGAGGTCACCACCCCGGTCGCGTCCACGACGGCACGCACCGAGCCGTCCCGCGAGCTCGCCGCCGCGGTGGTGGCCAGCGCGCTCTGCTGCGCCTGCCGGACCGCCGCCAGCTTGTCGCGCAGCCCACCGAGTACCTCATCGGCCGCGCCACGCAGCTCGGCCACCCGCGCCTGCTCCGCCGCGAGATCGAACTCCACCACGACCCTGCTCCCCTGCTCGATCCGTTGCTGTCTGTGATTGAACACGTGTGACGTGGCGCGCGGCCGCGCGGTTCCCCCAAAAGGCCGACGATCACCTGAACGGGGCGCACCCGACGCGATACCTCCTGTTCATCTGCGGGCCAGCGGGCGCTCGCCGTTCGGCGCCGAAACGTCACCGGGTCGTGCGAAGGTGAGTGCCATGCGCTCGATCAACCGCCGCAGGTTTCTCAGCGACACCGGCAAGATGCTGGCGGTCGGCGCCGCCGCCGCGGGCGCCGTCGGCACGGCCGGGGCCACCGCGGGCGCCGCCGCCCTACCCGCTGCTGCCCTGCCGAACCAGGCCGCCGCGCTGCGCGCCCTCGGCCGCCGCACGTTGCGCCTGCCCGGTGCCCTACCGCGGCCCGAACTGCCCGCCGGCACCGACCTGTTGCCCGGCATCGACCACATCGTGGTCCTGATGCTGGAAAATCACTCGTTCGACAACATCTTCGGCATGCTCGGCCGTGGCGACGGCTTCACCCTGCGGCACGGCAGGCCCACCGCGACGAACCCGTACCCCGACGGACGGACCCAGCACGCGTTCCACATGCCGACCACCTGCCAGCTGCCCGCGCGGCCCAGCCAGGAGTGGACGGCCAGCCACAACGCCTACCACAACGGCGCCAACGACGGCTTCGTCAGCACGCCGATCAGCCCGGCCACCACCGAGCTCGTCGGTGGCGTCGCGATGGGCTACTGGACCGGCGAGGACCTGCCGTTCACCTACAGCCTGGCGCGCGCCTTCCCCATCGCCGACCGCTGGTTCAGCTCGCTGCTCGGCCAGACCCACCCCAACCGGCGCTACCTCATCGCCGGCACGTCCGTCGGCCTGACCGCCACCGTCAATCCGACGACACCGGCCGGCATGGCGCAACTCACCTCACCCGTGCCACCGGCCGGGACGATCTTCAACCAACTGGACAGCCACGGCATCAGCTGGGCCAACTACGCGGCGCTCCTCCAGTTCGGCGCCACGCCGGAACTGTTCCCGATCAACGACGCGGCCACGGAAGCCGCCCACCAGAAGCCGTTCGCGCAGTTCTTCGCAGACGCGGCCGCGGGCACCCTGCCGGCGTTCAGCCTGCTCGACCCCGACTACAGCACCCAGTCGCAGGAGAACCCGGAGAACATCGTCGTCGGGGAGGCGCTGTTGGCGCAGGTCGTGCACGCGCTCGGGGCCGGGCCGCAGTGGCCGCGGACGCTGTTCGTCCTGACGTACGACGAGCACGGCGGCTACTACGACCACGTGCCGCCGCCCCCGGCCCTGCCGCCCGACGCGTTCCCGCCACTGGTCTTCCCTGGTGAGTCCACCTACGACGGCTTCGCCCGCTACGGATTCCGGGTGCCCACGGTCGTGGTGTCCCCGTATGCCAGGCGCAACCACGTCAGCCACCGCGTCTACGACCACACGTCGATCCTCGCGATGGTGCAACGCAAGTGGAACCTGCCCGCGCTCACCTTCCGCGACGCCAACGCCCACGACCTGACCGACTTCCTCGACCTGGACGCGTTGGAGGACCGCAGGCCGACCTTCCGAACGCTGCCCAGGCTGGCCGCACCGGGCAACACACCGGCCGCATTGGCCTGCTCGACCACCGGCCCCGGCACCATCCCGCCACCAGGGTCCATCAGCGGCTGAGCACCGGTCACCGGGCAATCGAGAAGATGCCCACCGTCGTACCGTGGTGGGATTCTGCCGGTATGTCGGATGCAAACCTTGACGCACTGCTCGAATCGCTCACGCGCGCCCAGCTGAAGGGCTTCGAGTACAACGGTTTCGTCGCCAACCACGCGCCGATGGCAGCGGAGGTGCTTGCCACCCTCGGTCTGTCCTATGCGGACATAGCGAAATGGACGGAGACCTATCTCACCTGGGTGGACGAGCCGGAGCCCGGCCAGGAACGGATCGTCGACTCGCCCGCGTCGCTGGCCGCCGCGCTCGGTGACATCGAGCGCTCGACCGACTGGGTGGCGTTCTTCGACGAGGAGCTCAAGCGCGCGTCGTGGCGTGACGTGTTGCTGAGTTGGTGGCCCCGGCTGCTGCCGGGCGTTTCCGCCGCCGGCACGCACGGCTTCCTGCGGGTGGCGCACACGGTGCGCACGATCACCACGCTGGGCGAGGTGAATGCCACGCTGCTGCACGAGATCGCGCACGGCCTCGGCTACTGGGCCGCGCGGTACCAGGAGTTGCCCGGGGCGTACGCGGGGGCGCGGGCGAACCGGGATCTCGACGCCGCCCTGGCCGGGCTGCCCTGGCTGCCGGCGACGGCGAAGTCGCCACGCGAGGGCATTCCCGGCCGATTCGAGCTGCTCTCGGCGACGCCGGACGTCGCGCCCGGTTTCGCCGGGCTGGTGCAGGACGTGCTGCCGGCGCGGCCGTGGTCGGCCGGGATCGACCGGCTCACCGCGATCGGGGCGCACGCGTTCATCGCCTACCAGAAGACGCCGATCCCGTTCGTGCACCTGGTGACCGCCCCGTCCGCGCTGCGGATACTCGACGGCGTGCTGCCGGCGGACCTGCTCGACGCGACGGCATGGCACCTGTGGCAGTTCTTCGCCGCGATCTTCGCCGGTTTCGGCGCGCTGACGCCGGCGAAGTTCACCGACGACGTGGCCGCACCCACGGCCACCGCGCTGTGGACCGGTGCCGTCGAACACGGCGACGAGCACGTGCTCAAGTTCACCGACGCCTGCCTCACCGAGTACGCGCGGTCCGGTGACGACGTCTTCCGGCGTGCCGCGTCGGTGGCGCCGTCGCGCTTCGGCACGTTGAAGGCGAAGCCGCTGTAGCGAACCGCCAGGAGAGGGAGTTCCCATGTCGGTCGCCGCGTCGGTCGAGGAGATCAACGCGACACCGGTGGCACGGTCGACGTTCCTGTTGATGGCCGTCGCCACCGGTGTCACGGTCGCGAACCTGTACTACGTACAGCCCCTGCTGCACCGGATGCAGCAGGACTTCCACACCACGTCCGAGGTGGCGGCGCTGACCGTCACGGTCGCGCAGGTCGGCTTCGCCGCGGCACTCGCGCTGGTGGTGCCACTCGCGGACGTCGTCGCGCGGCGCAAGCTGGCCGTCGGCCTGCTCGTCCTGCTCGCGGCGGCGATGGCGACCGCCGCGTCGAGCCCGTCCATCGCGGTGCTCCTCGTGGCGTCCGCGGTGATCGGCCTCGGCGTGGCGGCCGCGCAGGTGATCGTGCCGTTCGCCGCGTCGCTGGCCGAGCCGGCCGGTCGCGGCCGGGTGGTCGGCACGGTGATGACCGGGATGCTGTTGGGCACGCTGCTGGCCAGGACCGTGTCGGGCGCGCTCGCCGACGCCGCGGGCTGGCGCACGGTGTACTGGCTGGGCACGGTGCTGGTGGCGGTGCTGGCCGTGGTCCTCGCGCTGCGACTGCCCGCCGACGGCGTGCGGGAGAAGGTGCGCTACCCGGCGTTGTTGGCGTCGCTGTACCGGGTGTTCCGGGCGGAGCCCGTGCTGCGCGACCGGATGCTGTTGGGCGGCCTCGGCTTCGCCACGTTCAGCCTGTTCTGGGCCACCATGGCGTTCATGCTCGCCGGCGACCCGTACCGGTACGGCACGCGGGTCATCGGCCTGTTCGGCCTCGCCGGGGCAGCGGGCGCGCTCGCCGCGAACCTCGCGGGCCGCTATGCCGACCGGGCGCCCGGACGGCTGCCCGGCGTCGTGTTCGGGTTGTGCGTGCTGGTCTCGTTCGTGCCACTCGCGTTCGCCCGGCAGTCGATCGTGCTGCTCATCGTCGGCGTCGTGCTGCTGGACATCGGGGTGCAGGGCCTGCAGGTGACCAACCAGAGCACCATCTATCGGCTTTCCGCCGGGCGCAACGGCCGCATCACCGCGAACTACATGGTGGCCTACTTCGTCGGCGGCGCGCTCGGTTCGTGGCTCGGCAACCTCGCGTACGGCATCGCGGGCTGGACCGGCGTCTGCGGTCTGGGTGCCATCGTGGCGGGCCTCGCGGTACTCGTCGCGACACGCGCCCGGATGGTCACCGGCCAACCAGCGGTCTGATCTGCACCGCAGCCTCCTCGCCGCGATCCGCTCAACCAACCGGACATTCGTGGCAACTTTCCTGGTCGCCCACGGCGTCTTAACCAACGGAAAGGGTTCTTCGTCGGAGGGCGGGTCGACATGGTGGGCGCTGCGGCACGAGGTGCGGCCCGGCGACGGTGGCGCCCGATCGACTACCCGCGACGCGGCCGGACCGGACTGCGGCACTGGCTGCCGTCCTGGAAGCTGATCCTCGGGACGACCCTGCTGTTCATCGGCCTACTGGTCGGTGGCTTCTATCTCGCCCTGTGGCGGGTGCAGATCCCGCAGGCCAACGACTTCGCGACCAGGCAGGCCACCGTGTTCGACTACGCCGACGGGACCACCCAGATCGCGCACGTGGGCGTGAACCGGGTCTCGGTGCCGCTGGCACAGGTGCCGCAGACCGTGCGGCACGCGGTGCTCGCCGCGGAGGACCGGTCCTTCTACCGGGAGGCGGCCCTGTCCCCGACCGGCATGCTGCGCGCCCTGCGCAACGACGTGACCAGCGGCGGCGCCCTCCAGGGCGGCTCGACGATCACCCAGCAGTACGTCAAGAACTACTACCTCACCGAGAAGCAGACGTTCAGCCGCAAGCTGGACGAGGCACTCGTGGCCATCAAGATCGACCAGCGGCAGTCCAAGGACACCATCCTGCAGAACTACCTGAACACCATCTTCTTCGGCCGAGGGACCTACGGCATCCAGACCGCGTCCCGCGCCTACTTCGGCACCGACGTGTCCGGCCTCGCCAACGATCCGGCCAAGGCCGCCTACCTGGCCGCCCTGGTCCAGTCGCCCTACTACTACAGCACCGCGAACACCGACCCGGCCGCGGCCAAGGCGCTGCGCCGGCGCTGGACCTACGTGCTCGACGGCATGGTCAGCGAGCACTGGCTGGACGCGAGAACCCGCGCCGGACTGCACTTCCCGACCACGATCCCGCCCAACACCAACGACCTGGCCGGCACCAACGGCTACCTGGTGAACGCCGCGATCAGCTACCTGGACCAGGCGCACCGCCAGAACCCGGACGTGCCGGACTCGGCCATGATCATGCGCGGCGGCTACACCGTCGTCACCACGTTCCGCCGGAACTATCTCGCCACGGCAACCACCGTCGTGCAACAGAACCTGGCCTCGCTCAC
Organism: Pseudonocardiaceae bacterium; assembly: GCA_036503065.1. Classification (GTDB taxonomy): domain Bacteria; phylum Actinomycetota; class Actinomycetes; order Mycobacteriales; family Pseudonocardiaceae; genus DATEPR01. The sequence continues at coordinate 61,517 of DASXXM010000151.1, forward strand.
CACGACCAACCCGGCCGACCAGAACGTCCACATCGGACTCGCTGCCGTCGACGAGACGACCGGCGCCGTCGTCGGCATCTACGGCGGCGCCGACTACGTCACACGCGGCTACAACGACGCGACCCAGGCCGCGGGCCCGGTCGGGCGGTCGGTCGGCGACATGCTGGCCGTCGGCGTCCGGGCCAAACCGTCGGCGGACTGGCCGACCGCGATCGCCGCGCTGGGCCGAGCCGGCATCACCGACGCCAACCCGAAGGACGTCCCGCCGTCGGACGACGACCTCACCGCGACCCCGCTGCGCGCCGCGGCCGCCTACCAGGTCGTGGCCAACCACGGCGGTTATCATCCGACCTACGAGGTGGCCGAGGTCCGGTACAACGGCGCCGTGGTCTGGCGCGCGACCCCGACCACCGACACGTTCGCCGACAGCGGCGGCCGGTCGGGCACCTCCGGCACCGCGACCGGCGGCGTCGACGGCTCCGACCAGTGGGCGTGGACGGTCGGCGGCGTCGGCAACATCGCCGTGGCCGTGGACACCTACGCCACCGGCCCTGATGGCCGCGGCAACCGGCCGCTCGCCGGCATGACCGCGTCAGCGCCGGACCTGGCGTTCGCCAAGACGATGGCCCCCACCAGCAACCAGCGATTCGCTATGCTGGCGCTCGTGCTGTCCGGTCTGGGCGCGCGGTCCACCCACTCGGCCGCGCAGCAGCGCACCGAGTCGATCTGGGTGTCCTACCTGGGCGCGATCGTGGCCGCCGGGGACGGCGTCACCGTCAACACCGCCGACGTCCTCCCCCCGTCCCCCGCCACCACACCACACCAGTCGGACCGCCCAGCGGCCCGGCACACGACGCGAGTCCCCGCCACCACGACACACCCGCCGGCCACATCGACGACCGCACCGCCGACCTCCGTTGCGCCGACGACGAGTTCGACCCCGAGGCCGGTCATCACCGGCAAGCACGGCAGGCCACCCACCCGGCCCACCATGCCGCCGACCACACCGCCCGCCACGTCGGACCCCGGCAGCCCGTGAGGTCCGCTACCGGCCGGCGTAGGCACGTACGTCCGCGACGCTCCACCAGCTTCCCGACGCGGCGGTCAGCGTGAGCCGCACGAACCGGACCGGGCGGCCACCCACGTTCGCGGTGGTGAACTGACCGCTGCCGACGCCCTGCGCCACCGCGGTGGTCCAGTGGGCGCCGTCCGTGCTGACGGTGACGGTGTACCCCCGCGGGAAGTCCCCGGTCGACACGCCGGTGTCGAAGACCACCTGCCGCACCCGCGCGACCGTGCCGAAGTCGACCTGCAGGTACTGGCCCGGCTGCTGCCCGGTGCCGGTGCTGTACCGGGTGCTGGCGTCGTCGTCGACGGCCTTCGCGGCCACATCCGTTGCGCAGCAAGGGTTGGTCGGGCCGGCCGGATTCGCCGTCGCGGTCCAGCGCGCCGGGTCCACGGCACGCGCATCGCCGGATTCCCGGCCGTGCCAGACGAAGGTCGCCAGGGCACCGCCGGGCAGCGTGTAGGTGAAGGTCTCCGCACCCTCCCGCACGGCGAAGGTCTGCGGGTTGTCGTTCTCGTTGTGGGCCACCAGAACCGTGCTGCCGTCCGGGTTGCGGAACGCGACGTCCATCACCTGGCCGTTCCAGCCGGTGGTGCCGAAGGACGTGCTGGCGATGCGCACCGCGCCCGGCCGGACGAAGCGCGCCAGGTGCCCGAGCGTGTAGTACTCGGCGTTGCGAACGACGGTGCCGTCGGGATTGACGGTCACCACACCGGTGCACGTGCCGCAGCCACCGGTGTGCGGGCCGCCGCTCGGGTCCAGCGCGATGTTCCAGTTGACGACGGTCTTGGCCCAGTTGCGGGTGGCACCGATGATCAGGTTGCGGGCGTGCCACTTCAGCGTGTCGGAGAACGTGTTGGCCGGGCTGGCCGACTGGCTGCCGGAGCACTCGGTGAAGTAGATGTCCGTGGTGGGGAACTGGTTGTGCAGCGCGGTCATCATGCTCGGGTCGCCGGAGTAGCAGTGGTACGCGATGCCGGCGACGTACCGGGCGGCGGTGGAGTCGAGTAGCTGCTGCGGGTAGTCGTTGATGTCGGCGGTCTCGTCGGGCGGGGTCGCGGCGACGTCGTTGGGGTGCTCGGACCAGTTGTGGTCGTAGCCGAGGATCTGGGTCCGCAGGCCGGCGTGCCGCAGCATCGGGCCGAGTTGGGCGATGACCTTCGCCTCCTGCCACGACGGCAGGTCGGTGCCCGGATAGCCGGACGGGGTGCGGTTCTGGGGCTCGTTCTGGACCGTGAGCTGGTCGACCCGGACGCCGTTGGCGCGGTAGGCCTGCACGAAGTCGACCAGGTAGGCGGCGTACGCGCGGTAGATCCGCGGATCGTCGATCAGGCGGCCGCCGACGAGCGAGTCGCCGGTCTTCATCCACGCGGGCGGGCTCCAGGGTGACGCCAGGATGCGCAGCGACGGGTTGAGCCGTTCTGCCTGCCGCAGCAGCGGCAGGATCTGCTGCTGGTCGTGCGCGATGGTGAAGTGCGCCAACGAGTAGTCGCTCTGGCCCGCGGGCACGTCGTCGTAGGTGTAGGCGGCGGTCGGGGTGAAGTCGGAGGCACCGATGGGCTGGCGCAGGTAGCCGAGGCCGTCGCCGGTGTTCGGATCGAACAGCGAGGCCATCGTGGCGACACGTGCGGCGGGCGGCAGCGCCGAGAGGACGGTGGCGGCGGAGTCGGTGATGGACGCCCCGAACCCGACCATCGACTGGAACGTGCGGCTGGGGTCGACGACGACCGTGGGCGCGGTGCTCGGGCTGGTCGTGAACGCGACAGTGCCGAGGTCCGCCATCTTGTCGGTGCCGTCCGGCGTCGTGATCCACACGTGCGCCGTGTCGGTCGTCGGCCGCTCGGCCGGCACGGCCGCGCTCGCGCCAACGCCGGCGAATGCGGTGGCCACCAGGGCGCTGCCGGCGACGATCAGTGCCGAGGAACGTGGACGCATGGCGGCCTCCGCGACTGTAACAAGTTGGAACAAAATGAAACACCACCGACCAAGACAGGAAACCAGCCGCGCGTCCCGCCGTCAATCCATCACTGCCCGTCACGGGAGACCCGTATGCTGCGAAGTGAAACAAGGAGGTGTAACAGATGGCCAGGCAGGCCGGCCGGGTCACCGTCCGGGACATCGCCGCCGCGACCGGCGTCTCCATCGCCACGGTGTCGCGGGTCCTCAACGAGCACGCGAACGTCGCCCCGCACACCCGGGACCTGGTCCGGCGGGCCGTCGAGCAGTTGGGCACGCCGCACCCGCGATCGGCAGGACGACCCGCCCAGGGCGCGGTGTACGTGCGCTGTCCCTACCTGCTCACGGACTACTTCGGCCTGATCGTGTCCTCCATCGCGGAGACGCTGGAACTGCACGGCAGGCAGTTGGTGCTCGACGCGGGCGAGGCATCCCAGCGGACCGCCGTCCTGCCCACGCTGGCCGGCAGGCCCGGGATCGGCGGCGCGCTCCTGATCCTCCCGCCCGAGCCCGGCGACGACCTCGAAACCCTGCGCGCCCAAGGGTTCCCGTTCGTCGTCGTGGATCCCCGCACCGCGACGCCGCGCGACATCGCCGCAGTGTCCGCGAGCCATTTCGCCGGCGCCCGCAGCATGGCCCGGCACCTGGTCGAACTGGGTCACCGGCGGATCGGTGTGCTCGCCGGACCGCACAACTGGCTGGCCGCCCAGGCCCGCCTGGCCGGCCACACCTCGGCGCTCGCCGACGTGGGCGTCCTGCCAAGACCCGAACTGGTCCGACCCGGCGAACCAACCACCCGATTCGGCTACCGAGCCGCGGCCGAACTGCTCGATCTGCCGGAACGACCCACCGCGCTGGTCGGATTCAACGACAAGACCGCCGTCGGCGCGCTGGCCGCCGCAGCGGAACGCGGCCTGCGGGTGCCGGCGGACCTGTCCGTCGCCGGCTTCGACGACATCGACCTGGCACAGGCCACCAGCCCTCGGCTCACCACGGTCCGCCAGCCCCTGCCGGAGATGGGCCGCATGGCGGTCGGGCTGCTCGTCCGGCTCCTGGAGCGGCACCGGCTCGACGCGCTGCACGTCGAACTGTCCACCGAACTGGTGATCCGCGAATCCACGGGCCCGGTACCGGTCGCGCGGCCCGTGACGCGAGCACAATGACAGTTCGGCGGATGCGCATTCAGTACGAATGCGCAATCCGCCGAACCGGCTACCTGATCGTGAGGCTGATGTTGACGTCGTGTTCGATACCGCCGCCGGTCGCGTGAATGGTCATCGCGAAGGTGCCGATCAGCACGGACTGCTTCTTGATCTGAATGGCCACCTCACCGTCGTGCAGCGGGCCGAACCCGTTCGGGTCGATGATCGAGACCGTGCCGGTGGCCGGGATGTCACCGGACAGGCCCAGCGAGACGTGCCCGCTGAACCCGTTCAGCGAGTTGACGGTGACGAAGTAGGGCGCCCCGGTGCCGCGCTTGCGGGTCTGTGTCAACGGGTTCACCGTGACGGTGAAATCGGGCGACGCCGCAGTGCGCCCGGTCGCCGCGGCGTGCTGCACGGGTACCAGCACGAACGTCATGGCGAACGCGAATACGAGCAGCAGAGCCATCACCGCGGACCGAATCCGATGCAGCATAAGACCACGCCTTTCGTGTCGACTGGAATACGGGCACCAGAAATATAGCCGCCGCACCGACGACCTGCCGCCATGTGAATTGTCAATGGCGGACGGAAACCGCGCAGTCCGGGCCGTTTGCGACTAACAAAAGTCTCACCGGGTACTTGAATGAGACACTTGAGGGCATGGAGTCCCGAGACAGCGCCGCAAGCACGGCCCGGCTGACCGAGAAGGACATCATCGAGTTCGCGACGAGCCTGCCCGGCGTGGTCGCCATCACCGCATGCGAAGCCGACGGATCGCCCGCGGTGGCGTGGGGCGACACGTTCGTCTACTACGACCCGGACGGCGCCGCGGCCAACCGTCGAATGCCGTTCGCCACGATCGTCACCAAGGACTACGACGGTTTCGACACCGCGTCGAACCTGAACCGCCCCGGTGTGTTCCGGCTCAACATCGGCGTCGGCCGCATGGCCTTCCTGGAACTGGTCGGCCACACCGACGCGCCCGTCGACTACACCGCGTTCGACCGGGTCATGCCACACCCCGTCTACGCCACCCAGGGCTGGGTGTCGATCCTGAATCCCGGCGAGGCGACCACCGCACAGGCACTGAACCTGCTCACCGACGCCCGCACCCGAGCGGCCCGACGTCACCGGCCCCAGGCATGAACGGCTTGGTAGCGCTCAGCTTTCTGGCAGGAGTGGCCGCAGCCGGGCGGTGAAACCGTCGGGGTCCTCGACGAAACCGGTGTGGCCGCCGGGGAACCTGGTCGGCTCGATGCCGAGTGCCGCGGCGAGCGCGGTCGAGGTGCGGTCGCAGAGCTGACCGCCGGACTGCTCGCCGATGCCGATCACGATGCGGGTCGGCACCGAGCGCAGCATGTCGAGGTCGGGGGCCCACCGGATGGTCCCGCGCTGCTCGTGCGCGAACCAGAAGTGCTCGTCCGCGACCTGCTGGGGATCACGCTCGCCGCCGAACATCTGCTCGACCGCGCCATCGGGAACGGCGAGGCCCGCGTAGCCGAGGAACTTCCGCCATGCCGCCATGACGTCGCCCGCGAGGTACGTGGCGATGGCGTCCTCGGACCGCGCGTAGAGCTCCGCGCGATCGTCCAGCACCTCGACCAGCGGGGGCTCGTGGGCGATGACGGTCTGGACCAGGTCGGGGTGGGACTGGGTGAGCGCCAGGGCGACGACGGCGCCGCCGCTGGAGCCGAGGACCGTGGCCGGACCGGCGTCGAGGTGCCGCAGCAGCCTGCTGAGGTCGTAGGCACGCATCGGCGCGCTGGAGTCCCGCTCCGGATCGTGCACCGTGCTGCGGTTGATGCCCCTCGGGTCCATGGTGACCACGGTGTGGTCCGCGGCGAGCCGGTCGGCCAACGGCGTGAAGGGCCGCGCGTCCATCGGAGAGCCGACCAGCAGCACGAGGGGACCGTGGCCGCGCACCTCGTAGTACAGATGCGCACCGAGCACGGCGAGGGTCGCGGCGGTGGCGGGCACGGTCGACGTGGGGTTCATCGGAATCCTCCTTGGCCGAAAGCAGGCGGTCGGAGACAGCATCCACCGCGTGGCTGACAATTGCTCGGCCACCACGATCGACCTGGCATGATGCCGCACCGCCGATCGATCACAGGTCGAGGAGCATGGTGTCGGAGTGCTGGCCGGCTTCGACGACCTGGTAGCCCTGCGCGCGGTAGAGGGTGGTGGCGCGGGTGTTGGTGCGCTCGACGCTGAGGCTGATCTGCGCCAGCCCCGCTCGGCGGGCCGCGTCGGCGACGCCGCGCATCAGCAGCTTGCCGACGCCCTGGCCCCGGCGGCCGTCGACGACACCGATGGCCAGTTCGGGAACGTCGGCCCGGACGAAGCCGAAGCCGGGATCGGACTCGGTGAAGAACCGCAGGAAGGCCGCTCCGATGGGGATGCCGCCGTCGGTGGCGATCACACTGACGTCCGTCGGGCGTGGCCAGCCATCGACGTAGTGCGCGCTGTCCGGGTCGGCCAGGGTTTCCGCGCGGGTGCGGTCCGTACGCGCCCAGTTGGCGGCGGCAACGACCATGTCGAGCACGAACTCCCGGTCGGCCGCCACGGCTTCGCGAACCTCGACGTCACTCATGGCGGCGATCATCAGGCCGGCCCGGCGACGGCGCAACCGAATTCCGGCGCGCCGGCGCCGCATCGGAACGGTCCGAGCGTCGTGGAACGCCTGGCCGATGCCTATGCCGCCGCGATGTCCTGTGTGGACTGTGTCAGGACAGCGGTGATACGGCGTCGCGCCGACTGTGGAGTTCGGCGCCCGGAATGACCGGTGGCCAGTCCCACTCGATGCCGAACAGGCCCGGCCCGACACCCAACGCCACAGTGTGCACGTCGCCGGCCGGGCTGATCACCTGGTAGTCCATGATCAGCGTCTCCCGCATCCGTTCGGTCACCCGCGCGACCCAGGCGCGGATGGCGGTGTGTCGGCCCGACCCGGCCAGGCCACGGGCACCCAGTAGCAGCAGCCGGTCGGTCGGCGTGCTGTCCTCGACCAGATCCGTGACCGTACGGACAACCTCCGCATACCGCTGTTCGGCCAACTGCTGATCGAGCAGATCCTCGTAGCCGCCCAGGCGTTCGGAGTCCCGATTCGTGTCCTGGCGCACCTGCCAAGCTGACGACCGTCAGAAAACCTGGTCCACCAGGCCGGCCTGCGACTGGCCCCGGACAATCATGCCGCGGCGCTCTCGGGGTGGTCGCCGCCCACTTTGGGCACCACGATCAGGTGGTCCTGCAGGCGGGCGTGGCGAAACTGGTACACGGCACCGGCCCGGCGTAGCGCACCTCGCCGGCAGGCGTCGTTCAGGAAGGCGACCAGCCGCCAGGGCAGCCGGCCGGTCAGAGGCAGCCAGATGCGGGCGATGGCCACCCACTGTCCCCACGCGGTCAGGCAGAGTCCGTAGCCGACCCCGACCCCGAACGCGCCTTCCAAGCCGAACACCAGTCCGACTTCGACACTGCGGAGGGGAGCTTGGGTGAAGCTGGCCACCAGTCCGGTCACCAGGCCGAGCCCGAGCGCCCACACAACGAAAATGGTGACCGTGTTCGCGCGGTTCGACCTCAACATGTGGCCGGGGCTGACGGCCGCGCTCACGTCGATGGGAACTTCCATCCAGGCCAACAGCCCGAATACGAGCCCGGCCGCGAGCGCGAGCTCGGCCACTAGCTCGATCGGGGACACAAGCCCGCCCCCGAGCCCGTCATCGATCCCGAGCCGCGGCACGACGAGCCGGTCCACGAACAGGAGCGCGAGCGCGTACAAGAGCCCGACCACGGCTCCTGACGTGATTCGGGCAACGTACGGTGGACGTTTCAGGCGTGGACCGTGGAAAAGACGCATTCGTACCAGCGACGGCTTCAATGCCGCGGTGCCCTCCGCGTGCCAATACAGCAGGCCGACCGCCAGCGCGCACATGAGCCCGTGCAGGAATCCGACGACAAGCCCGCGATGGATCGCAAAGTCCAGCCCGAGTGACGTGGCCACCAGGTCCACCGGCACGTTCCCGACCGCGTTCACACACCCGAGGGACAGGCCCGCCAGGAACATGATCACCACGGTGCGCACCGAGCGGGGCACCGACCCGGCAAGTTCCCACCAGGCGAGGTCACGGGTGCCGAGCTGATCCAGGTGCCGGGCGAGGTAGCCCAGCCAGGCCTGCGCGCGTTCCGGGTCCCAACTGCGGGTGTGTGCGGTATGCGATTCGCCGGGCCGCGGCCGGTAGACCGACGGGAGGAAACTGCCGAGGAGGTGGTCCTCGAGGTTCTGCTGGGTGCTGAACCGGTAACCGTCCAGCAGCGTTACCGGCCGGTTTTTCGGATCGTCGCGCCTGCTCCGGTCGCTCTCGCTGTAGACGGCGCGGGCAAGGGCCACCATCAGGGGCGTCGTCAGCACTCTGGAAAGGTTGGCACTGGCCGGAATATCGGGATTGTGACGCAGCTCGGCCAGCACCTGATGCCATTCGGGCGTCGCGGCTCTCGAACTGCTGCGCAACAGATAGTCGGCCAGGTCATCGAGGGTGAGGTCGGCCAGTTCGACCGCTGCGGCGCGGGTCAGGCCCCGCGTTCCGGCCACCGCGGCGGCATATTCGGTGGAACGGCTGGTCAGCATCAGCGGCAGCGTGGTCGCGGAGAGTTCCTCCAGCGCGGCCGGGTGCAGGCCGTCGGCGATCTCGTCGAATCCGTCCAGGACGGGCAGGATCAACCCCTTCCCAACCAGCGCGGCGGCCAGGGTCTCCCCGTTGGTGCCGACCGTGGCCAGGCCGGGTTGGTCACGGCTGAGTTGGCCGCTCAGCCAATCCTTCAGCGGTTCGATGGTGGGATTCCACGACCCGAAACTGAAGATCTCCGGCACGGGCTCCCCCGGCATGCGGGTATCCAGCAGATCCAACACGAACCGCAAACCCAGAATGGTCTTTCCCGAGCCGGCCCTGCCCAGCACGACAAGGCGGCCGGACGGAATCCGTCGGTAGCTGTCCGCGATCTGGTCAAGGCGCCCATGCAGGTCAAGGGGATCGGCGGTCTCCCCGGCCTGGGCAAGACAGATGTTCGCCCAATGGTCCATCACGGCCTCGTCCGCCGTTTCCCACCGCACCGGCAGCGGCACCGGATCCTGAATCTTTCGTCGTTCCTCCTCGTGCCGCCAGCGATCCCGTACCACGTCGGCAAGTTCGTCGGCGGTTCTGGCCAGGGTGTCCTGGGTCGCCGGAAAGCCGCTCGCGTCCCCGTGAATCGAGCCGGCGTTGGTGTCATCCGATGGCGGCGCGCCGGTCACCGCCGCCAATTGCCTGGTCGGGCCGGTGACGGATGTTTCCGCCTGTCGTCGTGCCGCGTCGGCAAGGCGTGGATCGCCTCTGGTCACCTCGGTGACGATGCGATGGAGGTCCGTGGTGGCGTCACGGTGTCGTAGCCGTCGAAACTGGCGCCCGGCGAGCGCGGCGATATCGGCCGGCAGCTCTTGCGCGGTGGGCAGGACGGCGTCGTCGGTCAGGATCGGAATCACCGTCGTGCCGACGGCGAACGCTTCGACCAGTTCGCGGCGAATCCAGTCCTGCGGATCGTCGATACGGCGCAGGCCGGACGGGTGGGCGGCGGTCAGCCAGTGGGGGCCGATCACCGCAAGCAGCGCCTGACAGGACCGCACCCGCCCCAGAATCTCCCGCGCGAAATCCGCGCCGGCCTCGATGGACTCGCTGTCCAGAAACACCAGGTCATTGCCGAGGCGCCGGGCCAGTTCCTGATACAGGAGCGCGCTGTAGCTGCGGGTGTCCTCGCCTCGATAGTTGATGAACACCCCACCACTCACCGCGAACTCCCCAGTCGATGCTCAGGTGACCACGTTGGCGGGCGTCCGCCGGTCCGCGTGTTCACCAGCATGCTATCGAAAACAACCCCGTGATCACTCGGCCGTCACGGGCGAGCCTTCGATTCTAGGTGACTTTGCCCAGAGCGGTGGACAGCGCTTCTTAACGGACTCCACGCCGTCGAAGCGGTGGCGCCGGTCACATCGCGCGAGGCGGCCGTACTCGGGTGTGCGGTGGCTGCGGCATCCGCTCAGCAGTCCAGGGCGCTCCGGGAGCCTTTTGCCGGGCCGCACTCGTCGTTGACGCCTTTCGTGACGAAGGCGAGGTTGTGGTAGAAGTGCAGGCCTACGACATGTCGGGTCGGTGCACGAGGGTGTGTATTCCGGGTGGTGGGCGTATTCGCGGTGGTTGAACCCGTCGGTGAGAGACTTCAGGAATCCCATGGATGTGTTGGGAGAGAATCCCCTGCACGAATCGGGTCTGCTGGCGTCAGTTGACAGCGGTTCAAGTATCCACCGGCACATTCGACTCTCCTAATTTTCTCCCTCTCCCACTACCAGCAGGCCCGCCAACCCGGTGATCGTTTGTGGTCACCGCAACAGCTTCCGAACAGGTGCCCTGCGCGAAGGTGCAGCTGGCGTTGCGCAACCAGTCCGCTTGGGCGGGTGTTTCGACGCCTTCGGCGACCGTCACGGCTGCACTTGCGGGCGCGCAACACAGTTGATGGTCGACGTCGAGGTAGGTGTCATACGGCGCCCAGGCGTCATGCACCGCGACACCCCGGAAAGGGCCCAGCACACCGGCATCGTCGATGGCCCTTCGTGCCGCGTTGGGGTGGCAAGTGATCAGGGTGTATTTGTCGGTGCGGGCGCAGCGCACCCAGTGCAGCGCGCCGGCCACCCGCAGCCCGGTCTCGTCGAACCCGGCCACCTCGGCCTGCGCGATGCGGTCGGTGACCTGGATGAGGAACCCCTCCAGTCCGGCGGCGGCGTGCGTGCTCATCCTCGCCACGGTGCCTTCAGAGACCGGGTTGCCAAACAACTCGGCCAACGCCTGCGCGGTGCGCTTCCTGGACAGGAACTGGTGAGGTCGGCCCGGGACGCCATGCCGGTGTTTCCACCGGTGAATTTCCCCTGGCCGCGCTCCCGAACCCGGCGTGCGAGTCGTCCCCGCACCGGGCTCTCCACATGTCCCGTTCGACCTGGCATGGATTGCTCACCCCGCCACTGGCCAAGGTGTGGGATCGCCGTTCCCCGGTAGCGGTAGCGCGTGGTGTGCACTTCGCTGGGGTTGAACAACCGTCGATTGTCCGTGGCGGGCCACCAACTCTGGCTGAAGTAACGGCGCTTGATGCGTTTCCACTCGATCCGTCGATGTTTCCGCAGCAGCCACCGGGCCACCTGACGCCAGACAATCGAGCTCAGGTAGGTGTAGACGTAGTACCGGTCGGCGCGCCCCGTTTGCGATGTCGCTGGATGCGCCATCCCAAGAAGTCGAAGCCCTGGCCGATCCGTGCTCGCGCGGCACTACGACGAGCATCGGCCGCTGGTCATCGCCATTTATGGAGTTTGGCACGGTACAGAGATTGAGCTTGCCGGTGCCGTACTTGGACGGCACCGGTCAATTCCTCGGTCAGCCTCCGCTGCCGTACGGACGGGTC
>DASXXM010000152.1:0-3537 GCA_036503065.1 Pseudonocardiaceae bacterium
CGGACCTGGACCGTTGCCCGCCGCTGACCGAACGCGGACGCACCGCCAGAAGTCCCGGCCCGCCGGTCCGCGCGCCCGGTCCGCGCGCCCGCGGCGGCCCGGTGCCGCTGCGCACCTCGCACTCGTCGTTGCCGCGCGGCGGCCCGCACGGACAGGAGTCCACCATGCCCACCACTGACGGACGACACGAGCGGGACGGCGAGGTTCCGCGCTGGGCCGCGACCGCCGGCCAGCACCAGTTCCGCGCACCGCGCTGGGCCGCGCGGCTGTTCTGTCCCTCTCGCCGCACGACCGAGGACAGCCAGCCGCAGGTCCCCGCGTCGGAGGTGCCGTGGTCGGTGCGCCACCAGGTGCTGCGGGAGTACCACGAGACCACCGTCGCCGACGCGCGCCGCGCCTCCGAGCAGTGGGTGCGCGCCGGATTCAACACCGGCGCGGTGCCCTACGGCTACCGCGCCCGGCGCGTCCGGATCGCCTCGGCGGGGCGACGGCCGAGGTGGCGGACGCGGCTGGTGATCGAACCGGTCGAGGCCGCCACTGTAAAAATGATCTTCACCTTGCGAGGCGAGGACGGTCTGTCCGTGACCGCGATCCGGCAGCGGCTGCTCGCCGCCCGCTACCCGGCGCCGCTGGACCCGGACACCGGGCAACCGAGCGTGTGGACCCACGCGAATATCACGGCGGTCCTGCGGAATCCGAAGTACCTGGGCCGGCAGGTGTGGGGACGTCGCCACCACGGCCGCCGCGCACCCCGCGAGGCGTGGGTGTGGTCGCCGGTGTGGGCACATCCACCGATCGTCTCGACCGACGAGTTCGTCGCGGCCAACCGCCGCACCGGGCTGGCCACCGCTCTGTTGGACGCCGACAGCGCGGAGTCCGGGTGGACGGATCGGAGGGCGGCGTGATGACGACCCCCGACTTCTTCTTCGCCGATGACGACGTCTCGGCCGACCCCGCCTGCTACCCGGACGGGTTGACCCCCGAGGCGATCACCGCGGTGCAACGCGATGTGGATCGCACGTTGGGACGCGAGGGCTATCCCGTCCGAAACAGCCAGCGGCCGACCACTCGACAATCCATCCGTGCTCGGGTCGAGCCGGGAGCCGACCGGATCTCCGAGCGGGCCGGCGGGCCACCATCGGCGGCGACCACGCCGGCACCGGAATCTTGCGCGTCGCCGCTGCGGGGCGTGTCGGGGCAGCCGGACGGCATCGGTGCGGCGGAGGGCGCGGGGCCGTCTACGGGCGAACCAGCGGGTGATCCGGTCCCGACGTTGTTCACCCCGGCCCAGGCGGCGGAACTGTTGCAGGTGCCGGAGTCGTGGCTGCGCCGCCGGGCGACTCGCCGGCTGGTGCCGTGCACGTTGCTGGGCAAGCACCTGCGGTTCTCCCGCGCCAACCTCGACCAGATCCTGGCCGACGCCGCCCGCCCCGCGACAACCACCTCGCGCGCCGCGTCCGGCACGAGTGCGGCGCCCCGTCGCCGGGGCCGCCCGCCCGCCCGCGCCCGGATGGACCTCCGCCGACCCGATCCGGGGAAACGCACACATTCTTCTGGCGCGTGAACACAGTTGGATTGCGTTTTTCCGTCCACAGAGCGTCCATATGACCGTGCCGCGTTTGCGGCACGGTCATATCCACTCTTTTCCCGAAAGTGAGCCGACTATGGCATGGGTAGAGAAACACGGAGACAGTAGCTGGCGAGTCCGCTATCGACTCGACGACGGAACCATCTTCACCGAACACGGATACGCCATAGTAGACGATGCCGAGAAGCGAGCGGCCGACGTCGAATCCGACCAGCGACGCCAGCGTTTCACCGATCCCAGACTCGCCCAGACCACCATCGACGAGTGGATCCGGTCATGGTCGGACGCACACCGCGTCGCCGACATCACCTGGGCGACCTACGACTCCCACATCCGCAACCACATTCTGCCCCGCTGGTCCGGCAGCACCGTGGGAGATATTCAACGGATCGCCGTGAAGGGATGGGTCAACAAAACACTCCGGCCGAACATGGCCGACAAAAGCGCGCTGGACATTCTCGTCCTGTTCTCGATGATTCTCGGCGAAGCCGTCGACGAGGGATTGATCGGCTCGAACCCGTGCCGGAAACTGCGCATCAGTTTTGACGAGCGACCAGAGCGTCCGCACGCCGCCACCGATGAGGTCGACGCGCTGGCCGGGCGCATGTCGCCGGACAGCGGGCTGATGACGATCACCGGCGCCTACACCGGGCTGCGGTGGGGCGAGGTGGCCGGGTTGCAGTGGATCCGCACCTACCTCGACGACGACATCCCGCACATCGACGTCGACCCGAAGTTCGGTGCGCTGCACGAGGTGAAGGGCAGGTTGGAACTCGGCCCGCCGAAGACCCCGGCCAGTGCTCGCACGGTGCACCTGCCGCCGTTCCTGGTCGACGAACTGCGGGCGCACCGCGAGCGCAACCCCGACGCCCGGTTCGTGTTCACCGGAGTCAACGGCGGCCTGCATCGGCGGTCCAACTTCCGCCGCCGGTGCTGGCTGCCCGCCCTGACCGGGGACGAGAAGAAGGGCTGGTCACCCCTCAACGTCGAGCTGCACTTCCATGACCTGCGCCATACGCATGAAACGTGGTTGGTCGAGGACCACGTGCCACGGATCATGCGGCTGGAGCGACTCGGACACAAGCGTAAGGACATCGACGACCTCTACTCGCACGTCACCGACCCGATGATCGAGGAAACGCTGGCGGCTCTGCAACGCCGATGGGAGCACGACGGGGGCTGGACGTGGTCAGGCTCCGCCGACCCAGAAGCGGACGCGGCGTGAACTCGACCACGATCGCCACGGTGCCGACGGCCACAACTCGCCATGCCGGTGTCCCAGGCGTCGTCTGGGTGCATCGGCGACGTCTGACTCGAGCGGACGTACCAGACAAGAGGGTGTGCGTGCCGTTGATCCATTCGAAGATCACTCTAGTGACGGTCGAGACTTCCCTGCTGAACGAGGGATGCGACCGAGTGAACCACCACCGGGAGGCATCTGCCGTAGGTGCTGGCGGGGGTGACCTCTTCGGATTCGCGGCAGTGGTCAGGAGGCCGTGCTCCCTTTTTGCTCCCATAAATCACCGACGGCCCGCCGATGAAGATCATCAACGGGCCGTGAACATGCCGTCTGACCAGGCAATGTAACGTCGGTGGGCGATTGCGACTGCCGGAAACGCCGTCCGCACTGGTGACCCCTTCGGAACCGTGATCGCGACACCCGCCATCATGATCACCCGTGTTGGTCCGTTTGGTCTATCTCGCCATCGTGAATCTGTTCTCTGCCGTTCGCCTTCTGTCGGTAGGCGAGCGCGACAAGGACGCCGAGATCCTCGCCCTGCGCCACCAGGTCACCGTCCTGCAACGCCAACTCGGCGACCGGAAGGTCAAGGTGACGCCTATGGATCGGGCTTTCCTTGCTGCGCTCCTGTCTCCGCTACCCCGCACGGCCCTGCGCCGCCTGCACCTGCTCGTCCGGCCAGACACCGTCCTGCGTTGGCACCGCGACC
>DASXXM010000153.1:0-10190 GCA_036503065.1 Pseudonocardiaceae bacterium
TCACCGTCCCCGGTCGCCTGCCCGCCGCCTACCTGGAGCGCGACGAGGTACTCGACATCGCCCGTCAGGGTGCGGCCGCCGGCTGCAAGGAAGCCCTGTTCACCCTCGGCGACCGCCCGGAGGACCGGTGGCCGGCGGCGCGCGAGTGGTTGGACGCGCGCGGCTATTCGTCCACAGTGGACTATCTGCGCTCGGTGGCCATCGCCGTGCTCGAGGAGACCGGCCTGTTGCCGCACCTCAACCCGGGCGTGCTGAGCTGGGAGGACCTCACCCGACTGCGGCCGGTCGCGCCGAGCATGGGCATGATGCTGGAAACCACCGCCCGCCGGCTGTGGAGCGAGCCGGGCGGCCCGCACTACGGCAGCCCGGACAAGGATCCCGAGGTCCGGCTGCGCGTCCTGGCCGACGCGGGCCGGGTGAACGTGCCGTTCACCACCGGCATCCTGGTCGGCATCGGCGAGAACCGCACGGAGCGGGCCGAATCGCTGCACGCGATCCGCCGGTCCGCCCGCCAGTACGGGCACGTCCAGGAAGTCATCGTGCAGAACTTCCGTGCCAAGCCGGACACCGCGATGCGGGCCACCCCGGACGCCGACCTGCACGACCTTGCCGCCACGGTCGCCGTGGCCCGCCTGCTGCTCGGCGTCGGCGTGAGCGTGCAGGCACCGCCCAACCTGGTCGGCGACGAGCACGCCCTGCTGCTGCGTGCCGGCATCGACGACTGGGGTGGCGTCTCGCCCGTCACCCCCGACCACGTCAACCCGGAACGCCCGTGGCCAGACCTGGATCGCCTGACCGAATGGACCGCGGCCGCCGGCTACACCCTGCGTGAGCGGCTCACCGTGTACCCGCGCTACGTCAACGGCACCCCCGGCCAGTGGATCGACATGCGCCTGCGCGACCACGTGGCGGCACTGGCGCAAGACTCCGGCCTGGCTCGCGAGGGCACCGCGCCGGTGGGCATGCCGTGGCAGGAACCGGATGGCGGCCTGGACACCGTCGGCAGGGCCGACCTGCACGAGACCATCGACACCACCGGCCGCACCAGCGACCGCCGCGCCGACTTCGACTCCGTCTACGGCGACTGGACCGAACTGCGTACCCAACTCGTCGCCGGCACCGTCCCGGAGCGCCTGGACAGCGACGTGGCGGCCGGACTCCGGCTGGCCGCGGACGACCCGGCCGCCCTGCTCGACGAGCGCAACGCGACCGTCGCGCTGGCCCTGCTGACCGCGGACGGCCCCGCACTGGACGCCATGACGAAGCTCGCCGACGAGCTGCGGGCCGACGTCGTCGGCGACGACATCACCTACGTGGTGAACCGGAACATCAACTTCTCCAACGTCTGCTACGTCGGCTGCCGGTTCTGCGCGTTCGCGCAGCGCGAGCGCGACGCCGACGCCTACCGGCTGTCGGTGACCGACGTGGCCGACCGGGCCGAGGAGGCCTGGCGGGCCGGGGCAACCGAGGTGTGCATGCAGGGCGGCATCGACCCCGCCCTGCCGGTCACGTACTACGCGGACGTGGTGCGCGCCATCAAGGCCAGGGTGCCCGGCATGCACGTGCACGCGTTCAGCCCGATGGAGATCGTCAGCGCGGCGGCCAAGGCCGGCGTGAGCGTCACCGAATGGCTCACCGACCTGCGGGACGCGGGCCTCGGCAGCATCCCGGGCACCGCCGCCGAGATCCTGGACGACGACGTCCGCTGGATACTCACCAAGGGCAAACTGCCCGCGTCCACCTGGATCGACGTGGTGTCCACCGCGCACCGGCTCGGCATCCCGTCGTCCAGCACGATGATGTACGGCCACGTGGACCACCCCGGCCACTGGCTGGCGCACCTGCGCACGCTGGCCAGGGTGCAGGCGGACACCGGCGGGTTCACCGAGTTCGTCGGCCTGCCCTTCGTGCACCGCAACGCCCCGATCTACCTGGCGGGCGTCGCCCGCTCCGGCCCGACCCGCCGCGACAACCGGGCCGTGCACGCCATGGCCCGGCTCGGCCTGGCCGGCCGGATCGACAACGTGCAGTGCTCCTGGGTGAAGCTGGGCGACGAGCAGACCGCCGAACTGCTGCGCGGCGGCGTCAACGACATCGGCGGCACCCTGATGGAGGAGACGATCAGCCGGATGGCCGGCTCGGAACACGGGTCCGCCCGCACCGTGGCCGAACTCGCGGAACTGGCGGCCCTGGCCGGTCGGCCGGCGCGGCAGCGCAGCACCACGTATGGCGCCGTCGGGGTCGCTGACGTGCACTGACGGCCGTTCGGGGACCCTGCCGGCCGGCCCGCTGACACGGTCGGTAGTTTTTCCGGCGTTGGTGTCCTTGTCGGTTCCCCCGGTCGGGGGCCCAGACGTTCTCGGGAGGCGCGCGGATGCGCAGCCGTGTAGCGGTCGAGGCGATCTCGATCGTCCGCGACAGCATGGACCCCGGCCTCGCCGGCACGGTCGGTGTCGTCGCGGTGTTGGTCGGCGCGGTCGGCCTGGTCTTCGGCCTGGCCCGTCGGCGTCGGCAGACCCTGGCCCGCCGGGCGGTGGAGCGCAGTCGTACCTAAAGGGCGTCGCACGTGGTCGCTTCGCGTTGCGGCCGGCCGGGTGCCTGGCTAACGTCCAGTCGTGGCGGACCCTGACAGCACGTCCCGGATCACCCGGCTGCGCAAGGCTCATCCGTGGCTGGATCACCTGATCCGGGCCAACGAGTCCTACGGTGACCACTACGGCAACCAGCACGCCGCCGCGATCACCTACTTCAGTGTCCTGTCGCTGATCCCGATCCTGATGGTCGCGTTCGCCGTCGCCGGCATCGTCCTGGCCGGCAACGCACACCTGCTGAGCGAACTCCAGTCGGCCGTCACCAAGAACATGCCGGGCGCACTGGGCAGCACGCTGCACGACGTGATCAACGAGGCCGTCCGGGCGGGCGGCACGGTCGGCGTCGTCGGCCTGGTGATCGCGCTGTACTCCGGTGTCGGCTGGATGGGCAACCTGCGGGACGCGCTGACCGCGCAGTGGGGCCAGGAACGGGGCGAGCTGCCGCTGGTCCGGACAACGTTGCGGGACCTGGTGGCGCTCGTGGGGCTCGGCCTTGCCCTGCTGGTCTCGATCGCCATCACCGTGGCCGGCACCGGCATGGGGACGTACCTGATCCGCCTGGCCGGCCTGCGGGACAACGGCGGGGCGCAGGTGGTGCTGGTCGTGCTGACCGTGGCGTTGTCGCTGGTGGCGAACTGGCTGGTGTTCCTGTGGGTGATCGCCCGGCTGCCCAGGAAGCGGGTCGGCGTGCGCAGCGCGGTGCGCGGTGCCCTGGTCGCGGCCGTCGGATTCGAGGTGCTCAAGCAGGCGGCGACCGTGCTGCTGAAGTCCGTCTCCCACTCGCCGACCGGCGCGGTGTTCGGCTCGATCATCGGCCTGCTGGTGTTCGCGAACCTGGTGTCGCGGTTCCTGTTGATGGTCACCGCGTGGACCGCGACCGCAAGGGAGAACCGGACCGGCCCCGTGCCGGTGCCCGCACCGCCGCCCGCCGTGATCCGGCCGACGGTCGTGACCAGGACCGGCCTCGGCCCGGCCGCCGCGGCGGGACTGCTCGCCGCCGGCACCCTGACCGGCTGGGCGCTACGTCGCAAACGTTAGCGCGGCCATTCCGGCCCGGTCGGCCATTCCGGCACCGGGCCGGTCTGCCGTGGCGCGGCGGGAAACTGCGGGTTGGCCGCTGGCACGCCGTTCGGTCGCGGCGACCTGGTCACCGGCCTGCCGTTCACCGGGGCGGCCACCGGCGGGCGCGGCCGGCCGGTCGGTGCCGTTGTCGGCAGTTTCTGGGTCGGCACGGCCCCGTTGACGTGGCCGTTGGTCCTGGCCAGGTCGGCCGGCAGCGCGACCCGGACCGTCTCGGCCGACGCGGCACGTGCCGCGGCCATCGCCCTGGCCCGCTTCGACTTCTGCCGCTTCAGGTACAGCATCCCGATCAACACCAACGCGATGCCGGCCAGGATGGTGAGCGGCAGGCCGACGTTGCCGAACGCGCTGATGGAACCCTGCGGCACCGCGGCCACCTGGGCGCCGCCGTGCCCGGTCGTCGGCACCGATTTCGCCACGTTGTTCGCCGAGGGCACCACAGTGGCCGCCGCCGGGTTGGGCACCACGACGAAGCCGACCGGTGCGGCCTGCACGTTCTCCAGCGCGAACCCGTAGTCCATCAGTTCCCTCGCGTTCTGCCACTTGCCGGCCAGCCGGTTCGTGCCCCGCAACATAACCAGGGCGACCCGATGGCCGTCGCGCACCGCGGCGTTGGCGTACGTCTCCTGCGCGTCGGTGGTGTACCCGTTCTTGCCACCGAGATCCCCGGAATAGGTCCGGAGCAACAGGTTGTCGTTGTTGACCACGAATCCCGGCTTGGTCCCGTAACCGGGAAACGGCACTTGCTGGGTGTGTACGGCGTTGGCGATCAGTGGGGTGGCCATGTCGGCCCGGAAGACGACGGACAGATCGTATGCCGATGTCGACATGCCGGGTGCGTCGAGCCCTGACGGACTCGCCACCCTGGTGTCCAGCATGCCCAGTCCTCGTGCTGCCGTGTTCATCTTCTCGACCGTGGCCGGCATCCCGCCCAGTTGCATGGCCAGCGCGTGCGCGGCGTCGTTGCCCGATGCCAGCAGCAGGGCGTCCAGCAGCAGCCCGACCGAGTACTGTCCGCCCGGCCCGATCCCGACCCTGGTGCCGTCCTGGTTCGCGTCGTCCGCCGTGCCCACCACCGGGGCGGCCGGGTTCAGTTCGCCCGCGACCACCCGCGCCAGCAACAGCTTGATCACCGACGCGGGCCGCTGCCTGGCATGCGGATCCCTGGCGGCCAGTACCGCACCCGTGTCCAGGTCCTGCAACACCCACGAGGCGTAGGCCAGATCGGCGGGCAGCGCCGGGGCGCCGGCGGGCAACACGTCGCCGCACTCCGCCATCCGTGGCCCGCCCGCCGGCACCCTCGGCTCCGGCACCGGCGTAGGGCTGACCTGCCCCGGCACGGGCACTTCCGATGCGTCCACGGCCGGCGGCGGCGCGATCTGGTCCGGACAGGCGGGCGCCTGCGCCACCGGCACGGTCGGCAGTGTCGGCGCGACGGGCGGCGGCAGCGCCGCGTCGGCCGCGACCGACGTGCCGATCAGTCCGGCCACCACCAGCACAGACGCGATCGCGGTCTTCCGGGCGGCTGCACGCACCATCGCAGGCTAACCACACCGACCCGGTCCCCGACAGCCGACACAGGGCTCAGTCGCCAAGCGTGCCGTCGCCGGTTTCCGCCGGTTCCGCACCCGGCCCAGCTCAACCCCACACCATCGAGTGATGGCGTACAAGATGTACAACTTGTACGTTAGACACATGGCCGAAGACACCCCGAAGCACCCTCAGGTAGACATCAGCTTCCGCGCGATGGAGTTCCACATCGAGGTCTCGATGTCCCATGCCAGGGCCCACCTACCCGAATTACTGGACAACGTCCGCGACGGCGGAGTGGTCCACCTCACCCGCTACGGCAAACGAGTGGCCGCCCTGGTCCCCACCGACGCCGCCGAGTACCTGGACCGCCTGGAAGACGACTACTGGAGCAAACGAGCGAAGGAGGCAATCGAGTCAAACGAGCCATCTGTCCCGTGGGAAGAGGTGGTCGCCGAGTTGGAGGCAGCTGACAACCGGTGAGTTCCTACCACATCCGAGTCCAACCGGGCGCCCGGAAATCCTTGCTCAACCTCGACAAACCCGTCCGCCGCAGAGTGCAGCGCGCCATCGATGACCTAGCCGACTGCCCACGCCCGCAAGGCGTGACAGCATTGGCCGGCGCCCCGGGAACACTGAGAATCCGCGTAGGCGACTACCGAGTGATCTACACAGTCCGAGACAAACAACTGCTGATACTGGTGATCGACGTAGACCACAGAAGCCGTGTCTACCGCCAACCGTGACCTGCACAATGCGGAAGGATCAAGCGGTGGGGTCGATGGCGAGGTCGGCGCTGGGTTAGGTGGACCAGGTCGGCGACCAGTTGGCGTACCTGGCTGTGTGGCCCGGAAGGCCGGCCGGACAGCGGTCGTGGTCGATGTGCTCGTCGACGTTGACGAGCCGTTCGCGGATCCGGAAACCCGATAGGCAGGCTCGCTCTCGGGTTCGCCAGGCGGACGAGTCAGTCAGCGGGGATTTCGTAGACGAGTTGGTAGCGGTCGCCGGACAGAACCATGTCGTTCAGCTCTACCGGTGTGCCCAATCGGTCGAACGCGATTCGGGTGACGCACAGCACCGGTGCGCCGTTGCTGAGCATCAGGCTGCTTGCCTCCGCCGGGCGGGCCGGTCTGGTGGACACGTACTCGACGAAATGATCCAACACGTGCCCCGCCTCCTCCAGACGGGCGTAGATGCCACCGGGGCCGGTGTCGGGCCGATCGATCCCGGTGCCGCGAGTCAGCTTCGTCGGGAGGCGGGACGTTGCCAACTGAACCGGTTCGCCGTCCGCGTGCATCAGGCGTTCACGTACCAGCAACTCCTCGCCGGGCTGGACGCCGAGAGCGTCCGCACTCTGCTCGTCAGCTGGCTCGGTTCGGGCGGTTACGGCGACACTCGGTGTGAAACCGCTCACCTGTGCGTCGAAGACGAACGGTGCTCGGCCTGCGCTCCGCACGGAGCGTTCCAATCGGTTGCGGGCCAGCCGGACCATGGCTGGGCGGCTCCGCACGAACGCACCCGCGCCGGGGCGGGTGACGATCATTCCCTCGCCGCGCAGCAGGTCGAACGCGTTCTGGACTGTCTGTCTGGCCACCTGGTACTCGCGCATCAGCGTGCGACCGCTGGGCAACCGGTGGCCGGGCGGGTAGTCGCCACGCTCGATGGAGGTCCGCAGGTCGGTCGCGATCCGCTGGCACAGCGTGTCCTGGCGCAGGGTGTCCTGGCGCAGCGTGTCGTCGACCTTGTCGATGTTCAGTTCGATTGGCACCTGCCCAGTCTGCCGAGTTTTCGGCGCCTGCCGGTGCCGCTCCCATACGTTGAGTCACAGTTCACTCGCATGTCGGAACCCCGTCGGTAGACGACAAAGTCATGCACACGATTGCCCACGTGCCGGCCGCGCCGACAAGCCGGCGAGCCCGCGTGTTGCGGCGCTTTCCTTGTCGTGCACTGTGATGTGCGGCAGGTTTCGTCCCCGCCCGTACGGGTCAGTTGGCGTTGAGGTTCGGATCGAAGGTGAAGATCACGAACGTACCCAGCGCCAGGATCAGCAGCGCCGACGTGTAGAGCAGCCCGGTGAGCCAGAGCCGGGTCGCGTCCCGCCGCGCGTAGTCGTTGATCACGACGCGCAACCCGTTGGTGCCGTGGAGTTCCGCGAGCCACAGCATGGCCAGGTCCCAGCACCGCCAGAACGGCGACGACCACCGCCCGGCCACGAACGCGAAGTTCACCCGGTGCACACCGCCGTCGAGGACGGTCATGATGAACAGGTGGCCGAGCACGAGCACGATCAGCGCGAGCCCGGACAGTCGCATGAACCACCAGGCGTAGCGCTCGACGTTGCCGCGCCCGGCCGGCCGTCGAGGAGTGCCCGGCGGTGCGAGATCGGGAAGACCGGCCATCAGTTGCTCCCGAACAGCTTCTCGACGTTGTACTGGAGCATGAAGTACGCACTCGGGACCATCACGACGATCCACACCGCGACGATCACCCACAGCATCAGCCGTTGGTAGCGCACGCCGCCGGCCCAGAAGTCCACCAGCATCACCCGCAGGCCGTTGAGCGCGTGGTAGAGGATCGCGCCGACCAGCCCCAGCTCCATCACGTTGACCAACGGGTTCTTGTAGAGGCTGATGACCTTGTCGTACGCGTTGGGCGACACCCGGACGAGTGCGGTGTCCAACACGTGCACGAACAGGAAGAAAAAGGTGAGCACGCCGGTGATCCGCTGCGCCACCCACGACCACACGCCAGGGTCGCCGCGATACGGCTTGTCGCCACGGGGACTTCGAGGCGGTACGCCGGAGCCGGTGGTGCTGGCGGACAACTGATCTCCCCTTACGTCACTGGTGGTCACAGGGGCATCGACCACCGGATGTTAACCCTGGCCACGCCGCGCAGATCCACTGGGCGAGGACCCTTGTGACGGAAGGAACAGCCGCCGGTTTC
Source organism: Pseudonocardiaceae bacterium (assembly GCA_036503065.1). Taxonomy (GTDB): domain Bacteria; phylum Actinomycetota; class Actinomycetes; order Mycobacteriales; family Pseudonocardiaceae; genus DATEPR01. The sequence goes on from DASXXM010000153.1 coordinate 8,148, forward strand.
GTCCGAATGGACGACATCGCGGCCGGGGCCGAATCGCGCCCGACGTCACCCTGTGTCATCTTTCACGTGCTGATCGGTCGGCCACGATTCGGTCACGCGGGCACCTCGCCGGGCCGGGGGGCTCATGGGCGGAGGTACGGTCTCGCGAACAGCCGTCACAGGGAAGGAGAACGCCTTGCGCCGCGTTCGAGGAATAACCGTCTTGGTGGCGGGTGTGGTCACGCTCGGCTTGGTACTCGGTGCGTGTGGCTCCAAGCCCAACACGTCGGCTAACTCGCCCGGCACATCGGCCGCTTCGACCACGAACTTCAAGGCCTGCATGGTCACCGACACCGGTGGCATCGACGACCGGTCGTTCAACGCGTCGGCATGGGCCGGGATGCAGGCCGCGCACAAGGACGGCAAGGCCAATGTCAGCTACGTGCAGTCCAAGTCGGAGAGCGACTACGCGCCGAACATCGCGCAGCTGACCGGCCAGAAGTGCGACCTGATCGTCACGGTCGGCGGACTCATGGGCCAGGCCACAACGGACGCCGCCACGAAGTCCGCCACCCAACACTTCGCCATCGTCGACTCCAACGGCAACGGCACCAACGTGCAGGGCCTCCAGTTCAACACCGCCCAGGGCTCCTTCGAAGCGGGCTACCTGGCCGCCGGCTACTCCAAGACCGGCAAGGTGGCCACCTACGGCGGACTGAAGATCCCGCCGGTGACCATCTACATGGACGGCTTCTGGGAGGGCGTGCAGTACTACAACCAGAAGAAGGGCAAGTCCGTCCAGGTGCTCGGCTGGAGCGAGACCTCGCAGAGCGGCGTGTTCGCCGGTTCCTTCACCGACCAGAGCCAGGGCCAGCAGTTGGCGACCAACTTCATCCAGCAGGGCGCCGACGTCGTCTTCCCGGTTGCCGGTGGCACGGGCCTCGGCTCGGCCGGTGCCGCGCAGTCCTCCGGCAAGGCCGTCGTCATCTGGGTGGACACCGACGGCGTCACCTCGGCGCCGCAGTACGCGGCCGTGTTCCTGTCCACGGCGTTCAAGAACGTGGGCGACTCGGTGCAGAAGGCGGTCGAGGACTCGTCCGGCGGCACCTTCGCCACCAAGGACTACATCGGCGACCTGAGCAACGGTGGTGTCGGCCTGTCGCCGTTCCACTCCTTCGACTCCAAGATCGATTCCGGGCTGAAGTCGGAAATCACGCAGATCCAGAAGGACATCATCGCCGGCACCATCAAGATCACCTCGCCCTCGCAGCCCAAGGGCTGAGTTCCGATCCGGCGAGCCCGGCGCGCGTGGCGGTTCCGCCACGCGCGCCAGGACCGCGAGCGGAGCGCGCCAGTGTCACGGTGGGAGTCCGATCGATGAGACTTGAGCTTCGGGGCATCACCAAGCGGTTCGGCGCGCTCGCCGCGAACGACGCGATCGACCTGACCGTCGAACCGGGCGAGATCCATGCCCTGCTCGGCGAGAACGGCGCCGGCAAGTCGACCCTGATGAACGTGCTCTACGGTCTCTACCAGCCCGACGAGGGCCAGATCCTGATCGACGGCGGCATGCGCACCTTCCGCGGTCCCGGCGACGCAATCGCCGCCGGCATCGGCATGGTGCACCAGCACTTCATGCTCGTGCCGGTGTTCAGCGTCGCGGAGAACGTGATGCTCGGTCGCGAGTGGACCACCGGCCCGTTCGGTGTGCTCTCCCGCGCCACCGCCCGTGCCAGGGTCCGCGAACTGTCCGAAAGGTACGGACTGGACGTCGAACCGGACGCCCTCGTCGGCGAACTGCCCGTTGGCGTGCAGCAGCGGGTGGAGATCCTCAAGGCGCTGGTGCACGACGTGGACGTGCTCATCCTGGACGAGCCGACCGCGGTACTCACACCACGGGAGATCGACGACCTGATCCGCGTCATGCGCGAACTGCGCGAGGCCGGCAAGTCGATCGTGTTCATCACGCACAAGCTGCGCGAGGTCAGGGCGGTCGCCGACCGGATCACGGTGATCCGGCGCGGCAAGGTGATCGGCCAGGCCGAACCGACCGCGCCCGAGGCG
>DASXXM010000154.1:0-3432 GCA_036503065.1 Pseudonocardiaceae bacterium
CCGGCGAACAGGTGGAACAACTGGCTCAGCCCGCCGCCGAGATAGGGGGAGAGGTAACTGATCGTCTGCGGCGCCACCAGCACGATCCACGCCGCCGCGATCCCGCCGCTGACGACCAACACGGCCACCGTGTCCCACGCGGCGCGCCACGCCACCAGGCCACGCCGCGCCGCGAACACCGCGACCGCGGCGACGACCACCAGGACCAGCACCAGGATCAGCGCCGTCAGGTGGTGCACCGTGACGGTCATGCCGCCGATCACCGCCGCCGCCACCGTCCACCCGAGACGCTCGCCGTGCTCGGTCGCGTTGTGCGCCTTGGCAAGTGCGGCCAGGCACCACACGAACAGCGGAATCGCCAACGACTCGTAGGCGAACTGCGTGTCGAAGTACAGGAAACTGGAGTTGAGACTGTAGACCAGCGCCACCGCCATGCCGGCCCGCACCGAACCGAACAGGCTCTCCCCGAGCACGGCCGCGCCGAGCACCGCCAGCACGTGCGCCAGCACCAGCACCAGCAACGCGGACTGCCACACCGAGAGACCGGTGGACCTGCTGATCGTGGCAACCACGATATGCAGGCCGGGGAAGCGGCTGATGATGCCGATCGTCGCGTTCGGCTCGAACAGGTGGCCGGTGGCGGCGACGCCGACCGTCTGCCGCCAGTGCGCGATCTCGTCGTGGTACAGCGGTCCGGTCGGGTCGCGCAGCAGTTTCGGCAGGTACGTGAACAGCGCGTACGTCACCAGCCAGCCCAGCCGCACCCGGTCGGACACCCGCCGCGACCCGGCGACCGCGACCGTGGGCAAGGTGAACACGAGCATCCCGGCCCAGAACACCGCGTAGTGCCCCTGGTCCGCGCCCCGGGTCGCGGCCATCGAGTAGCTCACCGCGAGCAGCACCGCGCCCGCCGTCGCGGTCAGCCACAACAGCGGCCACAGCGCCTTCGGTCGCGCCAGTGCCTGTGCCGGCGTCACGTCGGGCACCGCGCTTCGTCGTAGATCGACACCAACTGGCCGGCCACGTCGTCCCAACTCGCGATGCCGTCGGCACCGGGCCCAAGACCGTTGTCGCGCAACGCCTGTGTCAGCATGGCGGCCACGTCGGCGTCGCCGGCGCCCGCCGGAACCAGGGCGCCGAGGCCGAATTCCGCGTGCGCCGGGATGTCGGAGAGCACGACCCGCGCGCCGGCAACAACGCCCTCGGCCGCCGTCAGCCCAAAAGCCTCGTGCTCGGACAGGCTGCACACCACGCGTGCCGTGCGATACCAGCGCCGCAACTCGTCGTCAGCGATCCGACCGAGAAACCGGACGTCACCACGGGCCATGGCGCGCAGCCGCGGCCCGTCCGGCCCGTCACCGACCACCACCAGCCGCGCCCGGCCCGGCACCAGCGCGAATGCCCGCAGCAGCCGGTCCACCCGCTTGTACCGCGCCAGCCGGCCAACGCTCAACACCGTCGGCACGTCATCGGCAAACGGTTGCGCCGCAAGGATTCCCGCCACGTCCACGGCATTGGGCACGATACGAATCCGGCCCACCACCGCGGGAAAGTGCACCCGCACCAGCCGAGCCTCCGCGGCCGACACGCACACCACGGCGTCCGCCCGCCGAAACCCCAGTCGCCCGACGGGACGGTAGATCCGGTGCAACGCCGCACGCGCCGCGGAATGCCCGGTCCCGTGGTAGTGCGGCGAATACACGAACCGAGTACGCGGCGCCGCCAACGCGGCCCCCAACGCCCCGAGCGTGTGATAACCGTGCCCGTGCAGCACGTCGTACCGATCACCGAACTCGCGCACGTACCGCCACAACCCGGGCGCCACCGGAAAGTTGACCGACCGCGACGAGGCGAACCGCCGCACCACGACACCGCCGTCATCGACCAGCGGCACCAGATCCCGCCGCCGCTCCGCGGCCAACACGTCGACCGCGTGCCCGGCCCGAACCAGCGCCAGGGCGGTCCGCGCCACGACGACCTCGACCCCACCACCGGTCGGCGGATACCCAGGACTCACGATGCCGATCCGCATCACGCCTGCGCCATCGTCGAGGTTGGCGCGAACGCGAGGATGGCGTCGACGTTCGGTTGCCAGGAGTGCGGGTCGGCATAGACTCCTCCGGCCAGTTTTCCGGCCGCCCGCAACGCATCGGTCAGGGCCGGCACGTCGGCGGGCGGCACCGTGAGCGCGCCGGGATAGTCCGCGACGGCCTCGGCCAGGCCGCCCACCGGCGTGACCACGACCGGCAGGCCGTTGCTCATCGCGATGTGCAGCGGACCGCTGGCCGACGACCGCAGGTACGGCAGCACGACGACATCGGCCCGCGCGAAGCAGTCGGTCACCTCGTCGTCCGAGACGTACCGGTTGACCAGCGTGATCCGGTCGCGGTGCCGGGACGCGGCGATCAGTTCCAGCGGCGCCGTCCACCCTTCCCAGGTCTCGCCGACCACGGTCAGCGAATAACCGGCGACCTCGGCGTTCGTCAGCCGGTCGAACGCGGCGACCAGGTGCTCCAATCCCTTGTAAGGCCGGATGGTACCGAAGAACAACAGTCGACACACGCCGTCCGCGCCTGCCACCCGTTGCGCCCGATGCTGGTCGAACGGCCCGTGCCCGACCACGGTGACCGGCCGCCCGGTCAGGTCGTAGGCGGCGGCGAGCGCGTCCCGGTCGTGTCCGGAGTGGACGATGAACCCGGCCGCCTGCCGCAGCAGCCCGGCCAGCGCCCGGTCGGTGTAGGCCCGCGCCAGCGGCACCCGCAGTTCGCCGGTGTCCTGGACCTCGTGGAACTCGATCACGACCCGCGCACCAGCCGCCCGAGCCACGGCCGCGAGCAGCCGGTAGCTGTGCACCACGGTGCCGGTCCACCACTGGAACACCACGACCTCGGGTCGCTCCCGCCGCAGCCACCGAATCGCACGCACGATGCTGGGCAGCCAGAACCAGTCCACCCCGTCGAACACCCGCACCCGATCGTCGTACGCCAGTCGCGCCAGCGGCCGCCCGACCCGCGCCCGGCCGGGATAGAACATCCTGGGCAACAGCCGACGCATCAGGATCGCCGACGCCGTGGCCCGGTCGGCCAGCGCGCCGCTGAGCCGGCACGTGTAGTAACTGATGCCGCTGGTGAAGCGCCAGCCCGACCCCACGACGCAGACTCGGGGTCCAGTCATCGATCGATCTCCTTCGCGGCGCGCTGTCGCCGCATCGTCTCGCAGGTGCCGGTCACCGACGGTCCTCCTTGGCGACCTCGTGTCTTCGTTTCTCGCGGCGCATGGCGGCCACCGCGCCGAGCGCGGCGTACCCGGCCAGCAGCAGGCGGGACCGCGTCCTCGGCCCGCACACCACGAACTCCATGTGCGGCACCACCTGTTCGCTCCACCGCAGCTTCGCGACATCCGGCCCCATGGACAGGTTCACCTCGCCGTCGC
>DASXXM010000155.1:0-18848 GCA_036503065.1 Pseudonocardiaceae bacterium
CCGGAGTAGCACGATCCCGTCCGCCGCAACGTCCGTCAGGACCGCGCTGACATCTGTCTCGGTGACCGGCAACGGTTCCGTCCCTGCCAGCGCGCCGACCCGTGCCGCCAAACGCAACAGCCGCAACACCTTGTCGTCGACCGCGGCCAGCTCGACGGAACCGGCCTCGACCGCCGCCACCAGCGCGTCACCCCACGGCGCGTCCGGCCCCGGCATCACCAGGTCGAGCGCTGCGGACGCGGACGCCTCGGTGGTCCGGGCGGCGTGCCAGTCGGAGACGACGACACCGTCGAAGCCCCACTCGTCCTTCAGCGGGTGGGTGAGCAGCGGGTTCTCGCTCATGGTCGCGCCGTGCACGCTGTTGTAGGCGGCCATCACCAGCCAGGCCCCGCCCTCGACGACCATCCGCTCGAACGGCGCGAGGTAGAGCTCCCGCAGCGTCCGCTCGTCCACGTGGATGTCCACGGTGAAGCGCTCGGTCTCGGACTCGTTGCCCACGTAGTGCTTGGCGGTCGCGCCAACGCCGTGTTCCTGCAGGCCCTTGACATATGCGGTGCCGAGCACAGCCGTCAGCAGCGGATCCTCGGACATGCACTCGAAATGCCGTCCCCCGAACGGACTCCGGTGCAGGTTCACGGTAGGCGCGAGCAGCACGTCGACACCCTTGCGCCGCGCCTCGTGGGCCAGCAGCGCGGCCACCCGGTGCACGAGCGCGGCATCCCAACTGGCCGCCAACGCCGTCGGCGACGGAAAACTGAGCGAGGTGTCCAGTTCGCTCCAGATACGGCCGCGCACACCGGCAGGCCCGTCGGACACGACCAGTGTCCGCAGCCCGATCGCCGGTTCGGCCGGCAGCGCCCACCAGTCCTCGCCGGTCAGCAGCCGCACCTTCTGCTTGAGGCTGAGCTGATCGCGCAGTTCAACTAATTGGGCGACCAAGCGGGCGTCGAGATCGGCGGCACTGGCGGTCATCGGGCCTCCCTGCGGGTGGATCGATCCGGCAGCACCAGCCTGCCACTGTTCCGGTCAGGTTGTGTAGGCGGAGTTGATGTGTACGTAGCCGTTGGTCAGATCGCAGCCGTACACGGTGAACTCGCCGGCCGCGATGCCCAGGTCGACCCGGATCAGGACCTCGCTGCCGTTGAGGTGTTCGGTCAGGCGGGTCATGGTGGCGGCGTCGGGGCGGGTCGGGTAGACCTCGAAATCGGCGAAGCCGATGGTGACCTTGTCCTGGTCGATGTCCAGGTCCTGCTCGCACTTGCCGATGGCCATGGCCACTCGGCCCCAGTTGGGGTCACCGCCGTGCACCGCCGTCTTCACCAGCGGGGAGTTCACGATGGCTTTGGCCACTCGTTTGGCCTGGGCGGTGTCCCGTGCGCCGGTCAGTCGGACCTCGATCAGCTTGCTCGCGCCCTCGCCGTCGCTCGCTATTTCCTTGACCAGGTGCAGCGCGGCGGTGTGCAGGGCTCGTTCGAAGTCGGCTTCGTCCACCGGGCCTGCCTCGCCGTTGGCGAAGATCGCGGCGCTGTCGCTGGTGGAGGTGTCCGTGTCGACGCTCACCGCGTTGAAGGTGCGTGCCACCACCGATCGGAAGATTCGGTCCAGGTTCGGTGCCGTCAGTTCGGCGTCGGTGCAGAAGAACGTGAGCATCGTGGCCATGTTCGGCTCGATCATGCCGACGCCTTTGGCGATGCCCACTATCGTCGCGTTGCCGCACGGGACGCTGATCATCTTGGGCCGGGTGTCCGTCGTCATGATCGCGGTCGCCGCGGCGCGGAAGTCCGTGCCGGTCGGGTAGGTGAGCTGGTCGATCGCGGCCTCGATGTGGTTCATCGGGTATTCGACGCCGATCACGCCCGTCGACGCGATCAGCAGCTCGTCCGGCACGACGCCGATGGCCTTGGCCACGCCGTCACGGACCTCGGCGGCGTGCCGCATACCGACGGCGCCGGTTGCCACGTTGGCATTGCGGGACAGGATGACCACCCCCCGCGCGGTGCCGTCGGCGCAGGCCGCCCTGGACAGCACGACGCTGGGGCCGACGAACCGGGAGCGGGTGAACATGCCGCTGACCACCGCGGGGACGTCCGACACGAGGACGGCGAAGTCGTCGCGGCCGTCGTCCGCGATCCCCGCCCGGCCGGTGTGTACGTGGAAGCCCCAGGGAACCATATCTTTGACTATACGGTCGAGTGCATAGTTAGTCGAGCGCGTTCCTCACGTCGGCAGGCTGAACGAGATCAGCAGGCTGCCGGTGGGTTGTGGCGAGCCACCGGCCGGTTCCAGGGTCACGGCGATGGTCGTGGTGTTGGCCAGCGTGTCGAGCACCAGCGGCACCGTCGAGTCGTTGCCGCCGTTGGTCAGCAGGCCGATCGACCTCGGGTGGCCGGTGCCGATCGCCCACGCCTGATAGGTCCTGTTCGACGGCGTCGGTGGCATGTTGAACGCGACGAAGATGCCCTTGTCGAGTCTCCTGGACACCACCGCGGTCGCCCGTCCGCCCTGCGTGCCGTTGGCCGACTCGGCCCGCATGTCGGTCGCGCCGAGCACCTGGGCCAGCGGTGTGTACCGGCCGGCGGCCTGCGCCAACTCGGCCTGCGTGGTGGTGAGCTGATGCTGGGCACGGACCGCGACCACGCCGAACGCGACCGCGAGTGCCAGCGCCACGGCCGCCGCGACCGACGTCAGGCCGACCACCCAGCGCCGCGATCCGGTGTCCCGCTGCCGACCGCGCCTGCCGACCAGCCGTAGGCCCGGCGAGTCCTGCCGGACGCCCTTGATCTCGGCGAGCACCCCGGCCCTGATCCGGTCCGGCGGATCCGCTGCGACGGCGGCACCGAGCCGGTTGGCGGTGCGGCGCAGTTCGGCCACCTCCTGCGCGCAGTCCGGGCATGCGGCGAGGTGGCGCTCGAACTGGCGGCGTTCCGAGTCGTCGAGCGCGTCGACGGCGTACGCGCCGGTGAGCAGGTGCAGGTCCGGGTTCATCGTGTCACCCCAAGGCAGTCGCGCAGCCGGATGAGGCCGTCGCGCAGTCGGGTCTTGATCGTGCCCAATGGCGTGTCGAGCAGGCTCGCGACCTCGCGGTACGTGTTGCCGCCGTAGTAGGCGAGCAGCACCGACTCACGTTGCAGCTCGGTCAGCGCGGACAGGCAGCGGCGCACCTGCTCGTGCTCCAGCCGGGTGGCCACGGCGTCCGCGACCTCGTCGAACGGCCGGTCCACCAGCGCGCCGACGCGTTCGTCGCGGTCGGTCGACGCCTGCGCGGAGCGGACCCGGTCCACCGCCCGCCGATGCGCCAGGGTCAGCGCCCAGTTCAGCGCGCCACCCAGCGCCGGATCGAAGCGCGTCGCGGTCCGCCAGAGTTCGACCAGCACCTCCTGGGTGACCTCCTCGGACTGGGCCGAGTCCCGCACGACACGTCGGACCACGCCGAACACCGGGCCTGCGACCACGTCGTAGAGCTGCTCGAACGCGGCTTCGCTGCCCTTGGCGACCTCGACCAGCAGGTCCTCCGGGCTCGCCGGGGCCGGGTCCGCCTGCCGGCGCACCGACCGAATGGGTTTGTCCATCCACGGCCCTTCCTGTGTGTCCGAAACCGCGCTGCTCATTGTTCGGAGCGGTCGGCGTGCTGGATTGCTCCGTTCCTGGTCGGCGCACCGGCCCGGACATTGATTATCCATTGTGGACTTTGGCAGGCCCGGGAATTGGATGATTCCCGGGACAGGTGCGCAACGGTATCGGTAACGTTCCGCTGATGGGGGCAATCGCACCCGGACCAGCGGGTTTCGCCCCGTGGCAGGTGCGCATCCATGATGGCGCCGGACGGGCCCGGGGTGCGGGCATCCTGCTGACCGACCGAATGGTCCTGACCAGCGCACACGTGGTGCCGGACAACGCGGCCGACTGGTCCGTCACCGGCCACGCGGCCGGCACGCCGCCGCGCGGGGCGCGGGTCCATCCCGAACACCGGGTGCCACCGGGGTCGGACGTGGCCCTGCTGGAACTCGACGAGCCGATCGACGCCACCGCGCCGCTGCACCGCATGGCGCTCTACCACGGCCGACGCGTCCGCATGCAGGTCGACCGGGGCGTGCCGGTCTCGGCCGTGCTGGCCGGCGCGGTCGGCGAGTGGGTGCGGCTGGATCCGGTCGCGGCCGACGGGGCCCGGGTCGTGCCGGGGTTCAGCGGGGTGGGCGTGGTGGACGAGCGCACCGGGTCGGTGATCGGGATCGTCGTGGCCGAGCAATCCGACGCGGCGGCCGGCGTGTCCTGGATGCTGCCGATCGAGACCGTCGTGTCCCACCTGCCCGCGGTGGCCGACCTGGTGGGCGGCCACCCGGCCACGGACGACGTGTTCCTGCCCTACCGGCGGACCCCGGTGGATGCCGCGCTGGCCGATCCGGTCCGGGCGCTGGTGGCGCTGCTCGCCGACGGTGGGCCGAGTCGGTTGGCCTACGTGATCGGGGGCGCACGGCGTTCGGCCGTGCTCGGCGCGCTGGTCACCCGGTCCGATCCGGCGCTGCGGCCGGCTGTGGCGACCGCGCCGCCGGGCACGGTGCCGCCGTTGGCCTGCGTGGACGTCGCGGTGGACGCGGCAGGCCGGACCGTCGGGCAGGTGGCCGAACGGCTGGCCGGGCGGTTGGGCATCGCCGCGGGCACGCCTGCCGGGCTCGTCGAGTTGATCAAGGGGCTCGCCGTGTCGATGAAGGTGGTGGTGGATTCCGTCGACGAGGCGACCGAATCCGACGCGCTGCTCACCGAGCTGCTGTATCCACTGGTCGACGCCGGGGCGACGGTGGTCGTCGGCGCGGGCAGCAGGCCGACGGTGGTGTCGGGCCGACGCGCGGTCGACGTCGACCTGACCGAACCCGGTCCGGGCTCGGTGGCCGATCGGCTGCGGCGGGTGGCGGAACTGGTCGCCGACGCGGACCGCGCTGAGGTCGCCGCTCGTGCCCGGCACACCGCCGTGGCCAAGCGGATCGCGGGCGCGCCCGCGATCCCCGAACGGGCCGTCGCGCTGCGGTTGCAGGTGTCCGGGGTTCGGGTGGCCCTGCGTGACCTGGGTACGGCGGCGGATGACGAACCCCACAGGTCGTGGGTGGTGGCGGCGCTGGAGTCGTGCGAGCGGACCGCGCTGCGGGTGCGGCGCCGCGCCGAGGCGGCCGAGTTGGCGCTGAACTCGCTGGTCGCGACCCGGGACGAGCTGTGCGGTCGGCTGGCCGGCTACCTCGCGGTCGCGGTGGCCGGTGGCCTGGCCGAGGACCCGGCGCTGGGCGGCCTGTACGCCGCCGCCCACCGGCTGCTCCGGCAGGGGCCGTGCGACCTGGCGGCGGCGGCCCGCGCGGTGACCGAGTACCTGCGTGCCGTCCTGGCGCGACTCGGGATGCCGGAGGTGCCCGCGTGACGGGGTCTGATCAGGCCTGCACGGTCTCGTCGACCGCGTCGGCGACGTCGTAGTCGGACTCGTCCTCGTCGTCGGCCTCGACGAAGGGCTCGAACCAGTCGACCAGGACCAGCTCGTCGACGTCGTCCTCGTCGTCCTCGCTGTCGGCGGCGGCCGGCTCCGCGAGCAGTTCGTCGACGTCGAGGTCGCCGAACGCGTAACCGTCGAACGTATCGAACATCTCGTCCAGCGGCAGCTCGTCGGCGAGGCCCGCGAGCTCGAGCTGGTTGCGGGCGGCGGTCTTCACCAGCTGGATGGCCAGCACCTCGGCCGTGTGCAGCGGACCGTCCCACTCGGGCAGCGCCAGCCGGTAGCCCAGGACCGCGACGCTGATCAGGAACTTCTTCGCGAACAGCGCCGTGTAGTGGCCCGCGTAGCGGGTCGGCAGGTCGTGCAGGACCCACAGCACCTCGTGCTCGCTGGCCGGGGTGCCCGCCTCCTCCAGCGTCTGGACGTCGACGAACAACTCCTCGGTCAGCAGTTCGAGGCCTTGCATCAGCGCGCCGGCGACCAGCGTCGCCGCGTCGATGCTGACCGCGCCGTCCTGGTCGTAGCCGAACGCGTCCGGGTCGAACGCGCCAAGGGCGTCCGCGGCCTCCAGCAGCTGTTCCCGCTTGGCCGCGCGGTCCTCCTCGCTCGGCTCGCCCAGCGACGTGAGCCCGTCCAGCTCCTCGAGGTCGATCTCGATCTCGACGTCGTCGTCATCGATGTCGACGTCGTCGACATCGGCCAGCGCGGCGGCCAGGTCCTCGTCGCTGGCCGTGACCTCGCAGCGCCCGACGGACCAGTCGGCCAGCAGCTCGGTGTGTTCCAGCAGCTCACCCAGCACGTGCCGGGCCGCGTCCTCGGCGAACGCCAGCGCGGGGGCGTCCAGCACCCACGTGATCGACGCGCCGGTCGACTCCACCGAGATGCGGTGGTCCACCGGTTCGATCTCGACGCCGTCCGGGCCCTCGATCTGGGCGAGCAGTTCGAGATGTTCGTCGAGCAGGGCGGCGACGCCGTGGCGCTGGAGCGCGTCGAGAGCCGGGGTCTGCGCAGGCGGGAGAACCTCGGCGGTCAGCTGGTATTCCACGTCCCGAAGTGTGTCATCCCCCGCCGCGCACGCGCGCGGCCCCCGGTGTCGCGGCCGGCCGGGGATTTGCTATCACCACCCGTTTACGGGTCGGTGGTGGCAATCGTGACAAGCCAAGGCCACTATCGGACACGTATCCAATCCGCGGGCTTGAGTCTGTTCGAGAGACGGGAGGCGCGATGAGTGATCAGGATCGGCTGATCGCGGGCCGGTACCGACTCGGCGAGCAGATCGGCGTCGGTGCGATGGGCATCGTGTGGCGGGCCCGTGACGAGCGGCTGCGGCGCACCGTCGCGGTGAAGCAGCTGCTGCTCCAACCGGGACTCGACGAGCGGCAGGCCGAGGAGGCCCGCGCGCGGGCGATGCGCGAGGCACGGATCGCGGCCCGGCTGCAACACCCGAACGTGGTGATCGTCTACGACGTGGTGGAGGACGACGGGCAGCCCTGGCTGATCATGGAGTACGTGCCCTGCCGCAGCCTGGCCATGGTGCTGCGCGACGCGGGCCCGCTCACGCCGTACCAGGCCGCCGATGTCGGCGCCCAGGCCGCGGCCGGCCTGGCCGCGGCGCACGCCGTCGGCGTCATCCACCGGGATGTCAAGCCCGGCAACGTGTTGCTCGGCGACGACGGCACCGTCAAGATCACCGACTTCGGCATCTCCAGGGCGGTCGACGACGCGATCCTGACCGCGACCGGCCTGATCACGGGCACGCCCGCCTACCTGGCCCCCGAACTGGCCAAGGGCAACGAGCCCGCGCCGTCCTCGGACGTGTTCGCGCTCGGCTCGACCCTGTACGCGGCGGTGCAGGGCACGCCACCGTTCGGCTACAACGAGAACCCGCTGGCGCTGCTCTACACGGTCGCGAACGGCACGGTGTCCCCGCCAGCCAACGGCGGCCCGCTGACCCCGGTGCTGATGCGCCTGCTGTGCGCGGAGCCGGCCGACCGGCCGACCATGCGACAGGTGCACGTCGACCTGGCCGGGCTCGCGGCCCAACGCACCGTCGTGTCCCTCACGCCGGTCACCGACCCCGGCCGGGCCTGGACCACCCCCGGGGTGGCACCGGTCGCCGCGCCGGACCTCGCGGGCCCGCCCCTGCTGGCCGAACTGTTTCCGACCGACCGCCCGGACCCGCCGCGTGCCCGGCGCCGCGCGCTCCGGCTGGCCATGGTGGTCGTGATCGCGCTGCTGGCCGTCGGCGCCGCGGTACTCGTGGTGGCCCGGGCCGGCCAGGGTGGTTCCGTTCAGGCGGCCGGTCCGTCCGGTGGCGCGGTGGCGCCGCCGGTGACGCCATCGGCGGCGCCACCCGCGCCGGCCGTGCCGTCCCTTGCCGGCATGCGGGCGCTGGTGACCAGGTACTACGGGTTGCTGCCCGGCAATCTCGACGCGGCATGGCAGTTGCTGACCCCCCGGCTCCAGGCCACGATCACCTTCGACCAGTTCCGGGGTTTCTACGCGACCATCGCCCGTGTCGTGCCGAACAACTTCCGGCAGACCGGACAGAACACGGTCACCGCGGTGATCAACTTCTCGCCGCGGCACGGTGCGGTCACCCACGAGCCCTACCGGTTCACCGTGGTGACCCGGGGTGGCAGGTTGCTCATCGACGACGCGGTCCCGGTCGGCGGCCCGGCACGGTCCGGCGGAGACTGAGACATTGGCTCGCTCCGCTCGCGGGCCCTGCCGCCTCTACGCAGTGTCTTCCCTGCGCTCCACTCCGCGCCGCTGGCGCGTCGCTGCACTCCGCTCCGGGAAGACACTGCGGCGGCCGGGCCGTGACATTGGCGAGCTCCGCAGGCGGGCCTAGGCCGCGCCTCAGTTACCCGGCGGAACCCCGCCTGCCGGCGGTGCGCCGGCGCCGAAGCCGCGCCCACCGCCGCCGAGGGTGGCGTCCTCGAGGGTGTTCGCCGTGGCCGTGCTGCCGGACAGGGCGGCGGTCACCGTGACGGTGTTGCCCGTCGCCACGTCGCCGATGGTGTTCGCGCCGTTGTCGACGCTGGTGCCGGAGTTGATCACGTAGCTCTGGGTGTAGCCGTCGGTGGACTTCAGGGTGATGTCCGTGGCGCTGACCGCCGTGACCGTCCCGGTCTGCAGCCGGTCGGTGACGAGGGCACCGTTGACGGACACGACGAAGTCACCGTGCAGGGCGTTCGCGAGCGCGAGACCGCCGGGGCCGCCGCCCGCACCGAACCGGCCGAACCCGCCACCGGCACGGCCGGCACCGGGGCCAGCGGCCGTGGTCGAGCCGCTGTTGGTCGCGGCGATCACGCCGATCGTCCCGCCGGTCACGATCACCACGGCCACCGCGGCGGAGATCACGATCTTCCTGGTGGACCAGGGACGGTTCGGCCGTTCCGCGGCCGGCACCGGTGCGCCCCAGGTGCTGGGCGGCGCGGGGTCCGTGCTGCTGTGCTGTGTGGTCATGCGGACCACTCTGGGGCGGTCCGCTGTGTCCGTCCTGTGCCGCCGATGGGGACTGCCTGTGACTGGCGCGCGCAGCTCGCACACAGGTGGTACACAGCTACAACACAGTCGGACCACACCTGACTCCCGGACGATCGGACCATGTCAGCAGCGAATGGCGTGCGAGTGCTCGTCGTGGACGACGAGCCGACCCTGGCCGAACTGGTCACGATGGCCCTGCGCTACGAGGGCTGGGAGGTACGCAGCGCCGGCAACGGCATCACCGCGGTCCGCCTGGCCAGGGACTTCCGGCCGGACGTCGTGGTGCTCGACGTGATGCTGCCCGATTTGAGCGGCCTTGACGTCCTGCGCAGGCTGCGCGAGCACACCCCGAACCTGCCGGTGCTGTTCCTGACCGCCAAGGACGCGGTCGAGGACCGGATCGCCGGCCTGACCGCGGGTGGCGACGACTACGTGACCAAACCGTTCAGCCTGGAGGAGGTCGTGCTGCGGCTGCGCGCGCTGCTGCGCCGCACCCAGGCCGCCGAGTCGGTCGCCGGCGCCACGCTCACCGTCGGCGACCTGACCCTGGACGAGGACAGTCGCGAGGTGCACCGCGGCGGCACGCCGGTCGACCTGACCGCGACCGAGTTCGAGCTGCTCCGCTTCCTGATGCGCAACGCCCGCAAGGTGTTGAGCAAGGCACAGATCCTGGACCGGGTCTGGCACTACGACTTCGGCGGCCAGGCCAACATCGTGGAGCTCTACATCTCCTACCTACGCAAGAAGATCGATGCCGGCCGGGAACCGATGATCCACACACTGCGTGGCGCGGGCTATGTCCTCAAGCCCACGTCCTGACCGCCGTTGGTGGTGGCCGGGCGGCTGGCCGTTGCGTACCAAGCTGTCCGCGGTCTCGGTGCTGCTGGTCGCCGTCGTGTGCGTGGTGATCGGGCTGGCCACCGTGCTGTCCCTGCGCGCCTTCCTGATCAACGAACTCGACAGCCAACTCGGCCACGCGGCGCAGGGCCCGCCGCCCCGGCCGGGCGACGGGCCTGCCCTGTGCGGCGCATCCGCCGGTACCGTGCCTCCCTTCCCTCGTGGCCTGCCACCGAACTCGATCAATGCCGACTTCTATACGGGCGGTGGGAGCACCGGGTCCTTGTTCACCACCGATCTTTGCCAGGTCTCACTGTCTACAACGGACATCGCAGCACTCGCGCCGAGCACACGATTCGGCGTGCCCTACACCCGGCAGGTGGGCTCGCTGGGCGACTATCGGCTGGTCGCCGTCGCGGAGAGGCCGCTGGATGGGTCGTCCTTCGTCGCGGTGTTCGGGCTGCCGATGACGTCGGTGAACCAGACGATGACCCAGACCGGACTCGTCATCGGCGGCGCGGCCGGGATCGCGCTGGTGGCGGCGGGCCTGGCCGGCGCGGCGATCGTGCGGCGCACGCTGCGGCCGCTGCGCCGGGTCGCGGACACCGCGAGCCGGGTCGCGGAACTGGAGCTGGACCGGGGTGACGTGGCGCTGTCCGTGCGGGTGCCCGACGCGGACACCGATCCCAGCACCGAGGTCGGCCAGGTCGGCGCCGCGCTGAACCGGATGCTCGGCCACATCGCCGCCGCGCTGTCCGCCCGGCAGGCCAGCGAGACGCGGGTGCGCCAGTTCGTCGCGGACGCCAGCCACGAACTGCGCACCCCGCTGGCCGCGATCCGCGGCTACGCCGAACTCACCCGGCGCAGCGGCGACGACGTGCCACCCAACGTGGCGCACGCTATCCGCCGCGTCGAGTCGGAGTCGGCCCGGATGACGCTGCTGGTCAACGACCTCCTGCTGCTGGCCCGGCTGGACTCCGGCCGGCCACTGGACAGCGAACAGGTCGACCTGTCCCGGTTGGTGGTGGACGCGGTCAGCGACGCGCACATCGCCGGGCCGCGGCACGCCTGGCGACTGGACCTGCCACCCGATCCGGTGGTGGTCACGGGCGACACGCAGCGGCTGCACCAGGTGCTGGCCAACCTGCTGTCCAACGCCCGCACGCACACCCCGCCCGGCACCACGGTGACCACGGGCCTCGCGGCCGCGGACGGCAAGGTCGTCCTGACCGTGGCCGACAACGGCCCCGGCATCCCGCCGGAAGTGCTGCCCGAGGCGTTCGAACGGTTCGCCAGGGCGGACACGTCCCGCTCGCGCAACGCCGGCAGCACCGGGCTCGGCCTGGCGATCGTCGCCGCCGTGGTGGCCGCGCACGACGGTGCGGTCACGGTGACCAGTGTGCCCGGCGACACGGTCTTCACCGTCCGCCTGCCGCGTCACAGCTTCGGCACAGCCGCGCCACAAGAGTGACCTAGCTGCGCTCACAACCCTGTTGGCATGACCGCACTCGCCGCGCCGGCCACCCCGCATGCCGTAGCGACACCACCGCGACCCGAAAGAGGGCACCGCAGACTCGCGCTGTTCGTCCTGCTCGGCGCGACCGCCGTGCTGTATCTCTACGGGTTGGGCGCGTCGGGCTGGGCGAACTCCTTCTACTCGGCCGCCGTGCAGGCCGCCACGAAGAGTTGGACGGCGATGCTGTTCGGCTCGTCGGACGCGGCCAACGCGATCACGGTGGACAAGCCGCCCGCCGCGCTGTGGGTGATGGACGTCTCGGCCCGGATCTTCGGCGTGAACGCGTGGAGCATCCTGGTGCCGCAGGCGCTGGAAGGCGTTGCGGCCGTTGGGTTCCTCTATGCGACCGTGCGGCGCTGCGCGTCGGCCGGCGCCGGGCTGCTGGCCGGCGCGGTGCTGGCGCTGACCCCGGTGGCCGCGTTGATGTTCCGGTTCGACAACCCGGACGCGCTGCTCGTGCTCCTGCTGGTCCTGGCCGCCTATGCCACGGTGCGCGCCCTGGAACGGGCCGGCACCTGGTGGCTGGTGCTGGCCGGCTCGGCGATCGGGTTCGGCTTTCTGGCCAAGATGTTCCAGGCTTTCCTTGTCGTGCCGGCGATCGCGCTGGTCTACCTGATCGCGGCGCCGACGCCGCTGCGCCGCCGGATCGGCCAGGTGTTGCTGGGTGGCCTGGCCATGGTGGTGGCGGGCGGCTGGTGGGTGGCGCTGGTCGCGCTGTGGCCGGCCGGTTCCCGCCCGTACATCGGTGGCTCGCAGCACAACAGCGTGCTGGAACTCGCCTTCGGCTACAACGGTTTCGGCCGGCTGACCGGGAACGAGACCGGCGGCCTGGGCAACCTGAACCAGGACGCGGGCTGGGCAAGGCTGTTCGGCAGCCAGATGGGCACCCAGATCGCCTGGCTGCTGCCCGCGGCGCTGGTGGGCATCGGGGCCGGGTTGTGGCTGACGCACCGAACCCCACGCACCAACCTGACCAGGGCGGCGGTGCTGCTGTGGGGCGGCTGGCTACTGATCACGGCCGTGGTGTTCAGCTTCGCGCAGGGCATCCTGCACCCGTACTACACGGTGGCGCTGGCGCCCGCGATCGCGGCGCTGGTCGGGATCGGCGCGAGCGGCCTGTGGCGGCACCGGGACCGGGCGGCGGCGCCCGGCGTGTTGTCCGGCGCGACCGCGCTGACCGCGATCTGGTCGTTCGTGCTGCTGGCCAGGGACCCCACCTGGCAGCCGTGGCTGCGTTATGTCGTGCTCGTGGCCGGGTTGACCGCGGCCGGAATGCTGATGTTCGCCGAGTTGGGCCGTTGGTTCGCCGTGTTCGGTGCGGGGCTGGCCATGGTGGCCGCGTTGGCCGGGCCGGCCGCGTACTCCGTGGCCACGGCCGCCGTTCCGCACAGCGGCGCGATCCCGTCCGCCGGGCCGGACCAGACCGGGTTCGGTGGTGGCGGCTTCGGCGGGCCAGGCGGCGGTGGTGGCGGCCCTGCCGGCATCCTCGGCGCGTCGACACCCGGCCAGAGCCTGGTCAACCTGTTGTCCGCCAACGCATCCCACTACACGTGGGTCGCGGCGGCCGTGGGCTCCAACAGCGCATCGGGCTACCAGTTGGCCACCGGTGATCCGGTGATGGCGATCGGCGGGTTCAACGGCACCGATCCGTCGCCCACGCTCGCCGAGTTCCAGCAGGACGTGGCCGCCGGCAGGATCCACTACTTCATCGGTGGCGCGGGCGCGACCGGCCTGGCCGGCGGCAGTGGCAGCCAGGACTCGGCCCAGATCGCCGCCTGGGTCGGCAGCCACTTCACTATGTCCACTGTAGACGGAGTCGTCGTCTACGATCTGACGGCCCGATGACCGAGCACACAGCGGTACCACAGTCGCGGCACACCGACCACACAAGTCCGACATGGACGGTGGATGCCATGACGATGAGTGCCCAGCAGGCCACGTTGCCACGAACCCCACCGTCGGCGCCCGGTCCCGTGCTCGACGTGGTGGTCCCGGTCCACAACGAGCAGACCGACCTGGAGCCCTGCGTGCGCAGGCTGCACCGCCACCTGACCGAGCACTTCCCGTACCCGTTCCGGATCACCGTCGCCGACAACGCCAGCGTGGACGACACACCGTCGGTGGCCGCCCGGCTGGCCGCCGAACTGCCCGAGGTGTCGTCGGTGCGGCTGACGCAGAAGGGCCGCGGCCGGGCGCTGCGCGAGGTCTGGACGGCGTCCGACGCTGCGGTACTCGCCTACATGGACGTCGACCTGTCCACCGACCTGGCCGCGCTGCTGCCGCTGGTCGCGCCGTTGTTGTCGGGCCATTCCGACCTGGCCATCGGCAGCAGGCTGGCACGCGGCGCGCGGGTGGTGCGCGGGGCCAAGCGGGAGTTCATCTCCCGCTGCTACAACCTGATCCTGCGGTCCGCACTCGCTGCCAGGTTCAGCGACGCCCAGTGCGGTTTCAAGGCGATCCGCGCCGACGTCGCCGCACAGTTGCTGCCGCTGGTGCAGGACACCGGCTGGTTCTTCGACACCGAACTGCTCGTGCTGGCCCAGCGCGTCGGCCTGCGCATCCACGAGGTGCCGGTCGACTGGATCGACGACCCGGACAGCAGGGTGGACGTCCTGGCCACCGCCGTCGCCGACCTGAAGGGGGTGGCCCGGCTCGGCCGCGCGCTGGTCACCGGCGAACTGCCGATCACCCGGCTGCGCAACGAGTTCGGCCGTGGCAGGCTGGTCGCCGACCCGCCCGGCGTGCCGCGCGGCCTCGCCGGCCAGGCGGTCCGGTTCGCCGCGATCGGCGTCGCCAGCACGCTGGCCTACCTGGTGCTGTTCGTGTCGCTGCGCGGCATGCTGGGTGCCCAGGGGGCCAACCTGGTCGCGTTGCTGGTCACCGCGGTCGCCAACACCGCGGTGAACCGCAGGGTCACGTTCGACGTGCGCGGCAGCCGGCACGCCGGCAAGCACCAGTTCCAGGGCCTGATCGTGTTCGGCATCGGGCTCGCCCTGACCAGCGGCGCGCTGAGCCTGCTGAACCTGGCCGCCGGCACACCCGGCCGGCTGACCGAGCTCACCGTGCTGGTCGCCGCCAACCTGCTCGCCACCGTCGTGCGGTTCGTGTTGCTGCGCGCCTGGGTGTTCCGCGCACAGCGGCCCCGCGACTGAAAGACCAAACCGAGACCAGTGGCACTGAACGAGAGGCATGTGATGTCCGCGTCCACCCTGTCCCCGCCCGTCCAGCACACGGTCGGGCCACCGGTGACCACGAGCAGGCCGGCCGTGGTCCGAGGCGCGCTGGCCGTGCTGCTCGCCGGCACGGCCCTGCTGTACCTGTGGAATCTCAGCGCGTCCGGCTACGCCAACGACTTCTACGCCGCCGCGGTGCAGGCCGGCACCCAGAGCTGGAAGGCGCTGCTGTTCGGCTCCCTGGACCCCGGCAACGTCATCACCGTGGACAAGCCGCCCGCCGCCCTGTGGATCATGGGCCTGTCCGGGCGGATCTTCGGGTTCAACTCGTGGAGCCTGCTGGCGCCGCAGGCGATCGAGGGCGTGCTGTCGGTCTGGCTGCTGTTCGCCACCGTGCGCCGCTGGTCCGGCCCGGCCGCCGGGCTGGTCGCCGGCGCCGTGCTCGCGCTGACCCCGGTGGCCGCGCTGATGTTCCGGTTCGACAACCCGGACGCCTTGCTGGTGCTGCTGCTCGTGGCGGGCGCGTACTGCGTGGTCCGGGCCACCGAGAAGGCGAGCGTCGGCTGGCTGATGCTGGCCGGCACCGCGCTCGGCTTCGGCTTTCTCACCAAGATGTTGCAGGCTTTCCTTGTCCTGCCGGCATTCGCGCTCGTCTACCTGGTCGCGGCGCACACGCCGTTGGGTCGGCGGCTGTGGCACCTGGCCGTCGCCGGGCTGGCCGTGGTCGTGTCGGCAGGCTGGTACGTGGCGCTGGTGGCGCTGTGGCCGGCCGGTGCCCGGCCCTACATCGGCGGTTCCACGAACAACAGCCTGCTGCAACTGGCGTTGGGCTACAACGGCCTCGGCCGGATCTTCGCCGGCTCCGGCGCAGGCCCGGGCGGTGGCGGCGGCGGGAGCTTCGGCGGCGCCACCGGCATCACGCGGCTGTTCAACAGCGTCATCGGCACCGAGATCTCCTGGCTGCTGCCGGCCGCGCTGATCGGGTTGGTGGCCGGCCTGTGGTTCACCCGCCTGGCGCCACGCACCGACCGGACGCGGGCCGCGCTGATCCTGTGGGGCGGCTGGCTGCTGGTGACGGGCCTGGTGTTCAGCTACATGCAGGGCATAATGCACCCGTACTACACGGTCGCCCTCGCGCCGGCCATCGCCGCGCTCGTCGCGATCACCGGCCGGGAACTGTGGCGCGGCCGCGGCCAGTTCGGCTGCCGGGTGGTGCTGGCGCTGATGATCGCGGTCACCGGCGTCTGGGACTACGCGTTGCTGGAACGCACGTCCGACTGGGTGCCGGTGTTGCGCGTGGTGGTGCTGCTGGTGGCCGGCGTGGCCACGTTCGCGGTGCTGTTCGGCGCCCGGTTCGGCGTCGTCGTGAGCACGGTCGCCCTGGTCGGTGGCCTGCTGGCTACATCGGCCTACGCCGTGGACACCGCGCGCACCCCGCAGACCGGCGCCACCCCCGCGTCCGGTCCGAGCGCCGGTGGTTTCGGCGGCGGCGGTCGCGGCGGCTTCGGCGGCCAGACCACGAGTTCGGCGTTGATCACCGCGCTGCGGACCAGCACGACCCGCTGGGCCGCGGCCACGATCGGCTCACAGTCGGCCGGGCCGCTCGAACTGGCCAGCGGCGCGTCGGTGATGGCCATCGGCGGCTTCAGCGGCAGCGACCCGGCACCGACCCTGGCCCAGTTCGAGGCCGACGTGCTGGCGGGCGATGTGCACTACTTCATCGCGGGCGGCGGCCCCGGTGGCGGCGGTGGTTTCGGCGGTGGCGGCGGCACCGACTCGGCGAGCCAGATCACCGCGTGGGTCCAGAGCCACTACAGGTCGACGACGATCGGCGGCACCACGGTCTACGACCTGACCACCGGCTAGCACTCGGCCATTCGAGTTTCTCCCGTGGTATGCGTCGGTGGGTTCGCGACGTACCGATATTCTCGCAGTAACAGAGCGCGAACCGCGCATTTCGTGGCATTTCGTTGAGGAGTGACTGTGGCAACGTGGGGAGACCTGGTCGCCTTCATCCGGTCCGAGTTCCATGTGACGCGGGTGGAACCGGACGAAATCCGGATCCTGGTGGAGTTCGAGGACGAGCGCAAGCAGGCCGTCATCGTGTATCGCGAGATTCTCGACAAACGCGAGGAATGGGTGCAGATCGCGTCCCCGTGCGGCAAGGCGGCCGAGGTCAACCTGCTCGGCCTGCTGACCCAACTCGGCAGCGGCGCGGTCGTCGGCGGCGCGGTGGTCATGGGGGAGTACGTGGTCATCCGCCACTCGCTGCCACTGGTGAACCTGCAGATCAACGAGTTCGTCGACCCGATGTCCCTACTGGCCGGCACCGCGGACGAACTGGAACAGATGTTCACCGGCGGCGACGGCTACTGACCACAGTCCGCGACCACCAAGTTGGTTCTGGCATTGATGCAGCACGACGATCGAGTGCGCAGTCCGGTCACCGAGGTGATACCGACCGCGTTCCTCTGGGTTCGGTTGCTGCCCAAACAGGAAGTGCAGGCTTTCGTCGTGGAGCTGGTTGCCGCGCTGGAGGGCGCGGAGTCGCTGCAGAACCCGGCCCCGGTGGCTCAGGTCGTGACTGCCTGGCAGCACACCGCCGAGGTCTACGCCGATCCCGAGTTGCTGACGATCCTGCGACAAGACGGTGAGGACTTCGGCCCGGTGGCCATGCCGCTCCCGGCGGCGGAGGGCCGGTGACATGGCCCTCCGCTCGCCGTTTCCGGTCTCGCCGGACCGAACAATGCCGACGTGGATGGTCAGCTCAGATCGGTGATGACGGTCTTGGTCTCCATGTAGTTCTCGAACACGGCATGGCCCATCTCGCGGCCCCAGCCGGATTCCTTGTAGCCGCCGAAGGGCAGGGTGGCGTCGAAGACGTTCCAGGTGTTCACCCACACCGTGCCGGCCTGCAGTCGCCGTGCGGTGCGGTAGGCCTTGCCGATGTCCTTGGTGAACACGCCGGCACCGAGGCCGTAGGTGGAATTGTTGGCGGTGGGCAGAATGTCCTGCTCGGCATTGAACGGGGCCGCGGCGAGGACCGGTCCGAAGATTTCCTCCTGGACCGCCTTCATCTCCTCCCGGGTGCCGGTCAGGATCGTCGGGCCGACGAAGTAGCCCCGGCCGTCCACTCGGTCGCCGCCGATGATGCCGGCGCCTTCTTCCCGGCCGGAATTGATATAGCCGGTGACCCGGTCGAACTGCTCCTGCGACACCAACGGCCCCATACTGGTCGTCGGGTCGAGCCCGTTGCCGACCTTGATGTTGCGCGCCTGTTCCGCCACACCCTCGACGACCTGGTCGTACACCGACTCCTCGACATACAGCCGGGAACCGGCCACGCAACACTCGCCCTGGTTGAAGAAGATCGCACTGGCGGAACCGGCGATCGCCTTCTCGATATCGGCGTCCGCGTACACGACATTGGGCGATTTGCCGCCCAATTCCAGCGACACCTTCTTCAGGTTGCCCGCGGCCGCCTTGACGATCTCCTTGCCCACCTCGGTGGACCCGGTGAACGCGACCTTGTCCACGTCCGGGTGCGCCGCGATGGCCGCGCCCGCCGCGCCGAAACCGGTCACGATGTTCAGCACGCCCGGCGGCAGGCCGGCCCGCATCGCCAACTCGCCCAGCAGCAGCGCGGACAGCGGAGTCTGCTCGGCCGGCTTGAGGACCACCGTGCAACCGGCTGCCAGCGCGGGCGCCACCTTCCACGCCGCCATCAGCAGCGGGAAGTTCCACGGGATGATCTGCCCGACCACGCCGACCGGTTCGCGCAGCGTGAACGCCAGGTAGGCGTTCGGGTCGGCGAGCGAGATCGGGATCGTGTTGCCCTCGATCTTGGTCGCCCAGCCCGACATGTAATGGAACACGTCCGCGGCCAGCGGTATGTCGGCGACCTTGGCCACCGCGTACGGCTTGCCGTTGTCCAGCGACTCCAGCAGCGCGAACTCCTCCAGGTGATCGAGGATCAGGTCACCGAGCTTGTGGATGATCCGGCCGCGCTGCCCGTGCGGCATCCTGCGCCACGCCGAGTCGTCGGCGAACGCGGCCCGCGCGGCGCGGACCGCCCGGTCGACGTCCTCGGACTCGCCGTCGGCCACCGAGGCCAGCACCTGTTCGGTGGCCGGGTTGAGGCTGTCGAACGTCCTGCCCGACGCGGCGTCCACCCACTCCCCGTTGATCAGCATCTTGTGGGTCAGCGAGCCCACCACTTCCTTGATGCGGGGCTCGTCGACTGCGAGGGTCATCATCGACCTCCTTGATCCGGGCGTGCTCGATCCGGGCATGCCCACCGCCACGGCACCGTGCGGCAGGTCACACCCATACAAGCACCGCAGATGCGGCGCGTCCA
>DASXXM010000156.1:0-6797 GCA_036503065.1 Pseudonocardiaceae bacterium
GGATGATCTCCACCAGCCCGAAGACGCCCAGCGCGTCGGAACTCACCGCGAACGGGTAGAGGAAGACCATTTCGATGTCGAACAGGATGAAGAGCATCGCGGTGAGGTAGTAGGCGACCGGCATCCGGCCACCGCCGACCATCGGTTGCGGGGACGGCTCGATGCCGCACTCGTACGCGTCCAGCTTCGCCTTGTTGTAGCGGCGCGGACCGACGTGTGGCGCCATGCTCACCGAGAAGAGCGCGAAGGCCCCGGCCAACGCGAACAACAACACGAGGGGGAGGTAAGCCTGGAGCACCCCTGCGCCGTCCTTTCCCTCACCGACTCACTACCAGCGGCGATCACTCGATCACCGCCGCCCGCACCATACGGGTGTGCGTCACACTCCCCGGCCTTAGGCATACCTAACCCAAGTAGTGATCCGCGGACCGCTTGTGAAAAAGTTCACAAGCGCTTGCGCGCTTCGTTGTGAACAACTTCACAAGACGCAGGCACAGTTTAGGACGTGGGTCACACGAATGCGCCAGGGCGTCGGCTGTGAGACAAACCACTCCGACCCGGCCTTGCCCGATGCCGGCTTGATCGACGCCGACCTGGCTAAGCGCTGGGCACCAGTCGGGTGGCCGTGGTGATGATGCGGTCGGTCAGGTCGCCGTCCCGGACGTCGTACAGGCCCGCCATCAGCTTCAGCACCTGCCGCATCAGCAGCACCCGTGGCATGCCGTGGCGGGCCAGGGTGCGCATGACGGCCGGCTTGCCGATCAGCCGGCTGAACACGTTGCCCATCCGGTAGTAGCTGCCCAGCGCCTGCCGCAGTGCGACCGGGTAGCCGAGCAGCGCGCGCTCGCGGGACACGCCCTCCGGCCGGGCCAACGCCTGTACCACGCACTCGGCGGCGATCCTGGCCGTCTCCATGGCGAAGCCGATCCCCTCGCCGTTGAACGGGTTCACCATGCCGCCGGCATCGCCGACCAGCAGCAGGCCGTCGCGGTAGTGCGGGGTGCGGTTGAAGCCCATCGGCAGCGCGGCGCCGCCGATCCGGCCGGTGGCGGTCTGTTCGCTGAACTCCCAGTCCGCCGGCAGGCCGGCCACCCACGAGCGCATCAGGGCCCGGTAGTCGGTGGATTTGAAGGCGCCGGACGTGGACAGGATGCCGAGGCCGACGTTGACCGTGCCGTCGCCCATGCCGAAGATCCAGCCGTAGCCGGGCAGCAGCATCGGGTGCGCCGGGTCGGACCTGTCCCACAGCTCCAGGTGCGACTCCAGGTAGTCGTCCTTGGTGCGCGGGCTGGTGTAGTACCGGCGGACGGCGACGCCCATCGGCCGGTCGTCGCGCTTGTCGATGCCGACCGACAGCGCGAGCCGGGCCGACACGCCGTCGCAGGCCAGGACCAGGGGCGCGCGGTAGGTCACCGGCACCTTGTCCGGACCGGCGTTGGCCCGCACGCCGACCACCCGGCCGGTCCGGTCGTCGGTGACGGCACCGGTCACGGTGGTCCGCTCCAGCAGGCGGGCGCCGCCGCGCTGGGCGTTGCGGGCCAGCAGTTCGTCGAAGTCGCTGCGGGGCCGGACCAGGCCGTAGGGCGGGTAGCCGGCCAGATCCGGCCAGTCCAGCTCGATGCTGTGGTGCGCGGTGACCACCCGCAGGCCGCGGTTGTGCAGCCAGCCCGCCTCCTCGCGGGTGTCCACGCCAAGGTCGATGAGCTGTTTCACGCCACGCGGGGTGAGGCCGTCGCCGCAGACCTTCTCGCGGGGGAACGCGCTCTTCTCCAGCAGGAGCACGTCGAGTCCGCTGCGGGCCAGGTAGGTGGCCGCGGTGGCACCGGCCGGACCGGCACCCACCACGATGACCTCGGCGTCCTCGTCCGCTCGGCGACGACTTGGCATGCTCACGACTCCTCGGATTTCCTGGTGGGGACGGTTCCCGAGTCTAAACGGGCGGATTGAGCGCCCGGTGCAGGGCGACGATGCCACCGGTGAGGTTGAGCCACTCGACGTCGGCCCAGCCCGCGTCGGCCACCAGTCGCGCCAGGGCCCGCTGATCCGGCCATGCCCTGATCGACTCGGCGAGATAGCGGTACGCCGCCGGGTTGGACGACACGCGGCCGGCGATCGCGGGCAGCGCGCGCATCAGATAGTTCAGGTACACGAACCGGAACGGCCGGAACACCGGCCGGGAGAACTCGCACACCACCAGCCGGCCGCCTGGCCGGACCACGCGCCGCAGTTCGGCGAGCGCGGCCACCGTGTCGCTCATGTTGCGCAGCCCGAAGGACACCGTGACCGCGTCGAACACCCCGTCGCCGAACGGCAGGCGCAGCGCGTCCGCGGCCACCTTGGGCACCGGCCGCCCGCTGCCCCTGCGCAGCATGCCGAGCGAGAAATCCAGCGCGACGCACCACGCGCCGGTCTCGGCCAGACCAACCGTGGACACCGCGGTGCCGGCGGCCACGTCCAACGCCTTCTGGCCGGGCACCAGGTCGAGCTCCCGCCTGGTCACGGCCCGCCAGTGCCGGTCGAGGCCGAGGCTGGTGACCGAGTTGGTCCGGTCGTAGTGCGCCGCGACGCCGTCGAACATGGCGGCTACCTCGTGCGGATCCTTGTCCAGGCCGGCGCGTGACATGCCCGGAGCGTACGAGACGTGTCCTGGTGATCGTCGTTACGTCATCTCCCGGTCGTGTTGCGGCAATCCGGCCAAGCCAGGCTGGGGCAGCATGACGGTCTCGTCCTCGCGACACTCTCGACGCGTCGCGCCCGGACTCATCTCACACGCCCTGGAAGTGGCCGGCCGCCTGGCCAACGACGCAACCGACGTGATCACCGCGACAGCCGGGCGGGGAGCCCGGCCCACCGCGAAGGACTCGCCGTTCGACTGGGTCACCGACACCGACCGCACCCTGGAGCGGCACACCCGGCGGGTACTGACCGCGGAGTTCCCGGGAATCCCGGTGGTGGGCGAGGAGTTCGGGGCCGACATCGGGGTCGCCGACTCGGCCTACCGGTGGGTGGTCGACCCGGTGGACGGCACCGCGAACTACGTGGCTGGCGTGCCGTGGTGCGCCTACAGCCTGGCCCTGGTGGACGCGGACGGGCCGGTGGTCGGGGTGGTCGCCGACCCGTACCGCGGGCAGATCTACGCGGCCGCCCGTGGCCGCGGCGCCAGGGCCAACGGCACGCCCGTCACGCTGCCGGCGCGGGACGGGGTGGCCGGTGCAATCGTGTGCACGGAGCTGACCACGGGCGCGCCGTGGCCGGGGATGCCGGAGTTCATCGCGCGGGCGGCCGCGGCGCACGCGGGGGTGCGCATCCTCGGTTCGGCCGCGCTGGCGGTGGTGCAGGTGGCGCTCGGGCATGCGGCGGCCGTGGTGCTGCACAGCGTGCACGAGTGGGACGTGGCGGGCGGGATCGCGCTGGCCCTGGAGTCCGGCGCCCTGGTGGCCGACCGGCACGGCCGGACGTCGGCCCCGTTCGGCGACGGCCTGCTGGTGGCCGCGCCCGGCGTGGCCGACGAGGTACTCGGCTGGTGGCGGGAAGCCGTAGCGGCGTTGTAGCCGTGGTTGGCTTCCCGGCGCTGCCGGAGCTTCCGGCTTGCGAAGCGGGCGGCCAGCCCCCACCACTCCACGGGGGACGTCCCATTTCCAACCCTACCAGTTGTCAAGGTCTAAATGGGCGTTTTGTCAGATTATTCGGCAAGTTGTGGATAACTTCGTTGGCATCAACAAGTCGGGTTGGGCCGATCTCACAGCTTGCGGCGTAGTAGCCAGATGGTGGGCACCAGCAGGGCCCAGCAGGCCAGCAGGGACGTGCCGACCGGTAGGAACGCCAGCTGCCAGCCGCGGCCGGCCACCCGGACGAGTTCGGTGTTCGCGGTGTCGTACTCGACCCGGACCCGCTCGCCCGTGGCGAGGCCGGTCGGGTAGACCACGCCGCCGGCCGGGATGATCACCGTGCCGTTCGGCGTGACGAAGCGCACTGCGGTGCGGTTGAACGAGACAGACAGCACATCCGCGACGGTCTGGCCGCGGTGCGCGTCGATCTGCTGGTCGTCGTACCAACTGGACACGAGCACCAGCAGGCACAGTCCGCTGAACACGCAGCCGAGCACGAACAGCGTGACCGAGGTGAGCCACCGGCCGCGATGTGCCCTGGTGGGCACATGATCGCCGG
Organism: Pseudonocardiaceae bacterium; assembly: GCA_036503065.1. Taxonomy (GTDB): domain Bacteria; phylum Actinomycetota; class Actinomycetes; order Mycobacteriales; family Pseudonocardiaceae; genus DATEPR01. Next base: position 4,168 of record DASXXM010000156.1, read on the forward strand.
CCCGCGGACCCGCCTGTGGCGGCGCGCCCGGGCTGGGCCCCTCCGGCCCCGCAAGCACCACGTCAGCAACCATGTCAGGCGAGTGTAGGACGTGGGCTCACCCGTTCGGGTCGAACCCGGGGAAAGCCGGTGCGGGCAACCTCTCAGCGCGAGCCGATCCGATGGTTCGTACGCTCGGGTACGTGACCACCGTTTCCTCGTCGTACCGCGGTCCGCGATCAGGGCGGGCCAGCCGGCCCGCGCCCGATCGGCTCTACGCCCGTTCCCGGCCGGTCGACACCACCACCGACCTGCTGGGGCTGCTGCCCAGCGGCGAGGACGCGCTGAGCTGGGTGCAGCGCGGCGACGGCCTCGTCGGCTGGGGGGTGGCGGCCCGGTTCGAGCCGTCCGGGCCCGACCGGTTCGCCGACGCGGCGCGGTGGTGGCGGGAGTTCTGCGCGGACGCCGAGGTCTACGACGAGGTCGGCCTGCCGGGCAGCGGGCTGGTGTCGTTCGTCAGCATGGCGTTCGCGGACGATCCGGGTGACTCGGTGCTCGTGGTGCCGGAGGTGGTGGTCGGCCGTCGAGCTGGTGTGACATGGGTCACCGAGATCAGCGTGGACCGGGGCGAACGGCCGGCCGGCGCGATGCGTCCGGTGCGGCCCGTGCGCACGCCGAGCACGGTGCGCTACGCGACCGGGCAGCTGTCCGTCACCGCCTACCGGGACGCGGTGGACAAGGCGGTGCGCCGGCTGCGGGACGGCGAACTGGGCAAGGTGGTCCTGGCGCACGACCTGCTGGCCACCATCCCGGCCGAGGACGGCCCGGTCGACCCGCGGTACCTGCTGGACGGCCTCGCCGACCGGTACCCGAACTGCTGGGTGTTCGCGGTGGCCGGGCTGGTCGGCGCGACCCCGGAACTGCTGTTGCGGCGCACCGGGGACACCGTGTCCGCCCGGGTACTCGCCGGCACCGTCTGGCCGCGCGACGACCTGGATCCCGACCAGCTGGCCGCGACACTGCTCGGCTCGGCCAAGAACCAGGCCGAGCACCGGTACGCGGTGGAGTCGCTGGCCGCGACACTGCGCCCGTTCTGCACCACGCTGACCGTGCCGTCCGAGCCGGAGGTGCTGCGGCTGCGCAACGTGCTGCACCTGGCCACCGACGTGCACGGCCGGCTTGCCGAGGACGTGTCCTTGCTCACGCTGACCGGCGCCAGCCACCCGACCGCGGCCGTCGGCGGCACGCCCCGGGCAGCCGCCGTGGCGTTGATCGCCGAACTGGAAGGTATGGACCGCGGCCGCTACGCCGGTCCGGTCGGCTGGATCGACAGCACCGGGGACGGCGAGTTCGGCATCGCGCTGCGCTGCGCCCAGGTCGACGGCAACTCCGTCCGGCTGTTCGCGGGCTGCGGCATCGTGGCCGACTCCGACCCGGACAACGAGGTCGTCGAGGCCGCGGCCAAGTTCGTGCCGATGCGGGACGCCCTTGAATCCGTCCGGGAGCAGTGACATTGGCTCGCTCCGCTCGCGAGGGTTCAGCCGCCTTTATGCGGTGTCTTCCCCTGCGCTCCACTCCGCGCCGCTGGCGCGTCGCTGCACTCCGCTCCGGGGAAGACACCGCGGCGGCCGAACCCAAAAACACCCTGACGTCACCTGGCCCGTCAAGAGTGAACATCATTCCACCGGTTGGACGCCCCGTTCGGCGGGAGCCCGGAGCGCTCGCGCGCGGTTAGGGTTCGGCGAACCGGTCAGCACTGGTCAACATGGCCGGAAACGACCCACCACACCGGAGACCGCCCGTCCGTGATCACGTTCCTGCTGCGTCGGCTGGCCAACTACGTGGTGCTGTGCTTCGTCGTGGTGTTCCTCACGTACCTGCTGGCCTCGCTCACGTTCGATCCGATCGCGCTGCTGGTGCACCACCAGCCACCGCCGCCGCAGGCCGTGATCAACGACAAGATCCGCCAGCTGCACCTGAACCAGCCGATCCCGCAGCGGTTCGTCGAATGGTTCGGCGGTGTGCTGCACGGCGACTTCGGCAACGACGTGTTCGGCAACCCGATCAACTCCGACCTGTGGACGCGGGCGCTGACCAGCCTGCGGCTGTTCGGCCTGGGCACGCTGATCGGCGTCGTGTTCGGGGTGCTGGTCGGGGTGGTCAGCGCGATCCGGCAGTACCGGGTCACCGACTACGTGGCCACGTTCGGGTCGTTCGTGCTGATCGCGATGCCGGTCTTCGTGCTCGGCACGCTGCTGAAGTTCGGCGCGATCAAGCTCAACCAGCTGACCGGCTCGGACTTCCTGGTGTTCGAGGGCGAGGTGACCCCGGGCTTCACCGGCAGTTTCGGCGCCGAACTCGGTGACCGGCTGCGGCACCTGATCCTGCCGACGCTCGCGATCGCGCTGGGTCTGGTCGCCTACTACAGCCGATATCAGCGCAACGCCATGCTCGACGTGCTGGGCAGCGACTTTCTGCGCACCGCTCGCGCCAAGGGCCTGCGCCGCCGCCGCGCGCTGTACCGGCACGGCCTGCGGACCGCACTGATCCCGATGGCCACGCTGTTCGCGTACGGCTTCGGCACGCTGATCGTGGGCGGCCCGTTCACCGAGCACATCTTCGACTGGCACGGCATGGGTGAGTGGCTGATC
>DASXXM010000157.1:0-14359 GCA_036503065.1 Pseudonocardiaceae bacterium
GTGGGCCGCCGCGTGGAACACGGCCGCGGCCACCGGCTCCGGCACCAGTGTGACCTCGGCCGCCAGGCCCGCCGCGGCCTGGCGCAGCACCCGGGTACGGATCACGCCCCAGTCCGCCGGGTGGGTCAGCACCAGCAGGTCGACGGGGGCGTTGCCGGCGAGTCTCCTGGCCTCGCCGACGGCCCGGCCCAGTACGGCCCGGACCACGTCCAGTACCGGGATCACGGTGTTGCCCAGCAGCAGTTCGGGCTCGTCGATCCGCCGCTTGGGGTGCGGCTCGTAGCGCGACGGGTCGATCGCCGCCTGACGCTCGGCCTCCTGCCCGACGAACAGGGTGCCGTCCGACGCCGCGAACACCGCGGACGACATCAACGGCTGGCCGTCCACCACGACGACCTGCGGCTCGCGCCCGTCCACGGAAACCGCGACGCAGGTACTCGACGTACCGAAGTCGACCGCGACGTGCAACGTCATCCGCGCCCTCCAGGCATCACCGACCGGGGGCGGTCCACGCGCCCCGGGCAGCCACCCTAGTCGGCTCTCAGTCAGCCGCCAGCCAGGCCACCTGCATCCGCTGTTGCCCCAGCTTGCGGGTCACGATGGTGCCACGGCCGGGCGGCTGCGCGCTCGGCTTGACCGTGCCCCACAGCACACCCTCGTCCTTGCTGCCGCTGCCGACCAGGCCGGGGCTGGAGATCTCCTTCAGCTTGCCGATCACCGGGTCGTAGGTGGACCTGGACGCGCCACCGGTGCGGCGGGCCACGATCATGTGCAGGCCGACGTCCTTGGCCTGCGGCAGGAAGTCCGACAGCGGCTGCAGCGGGTTGCCGGCCTGCGTGGCCACCAGGTCGTAGTCGTCCACGATCACGAACAGGTCGGGGCCCTTCCACCAGGACCGGTTGCGCAGCTGTTCCTGGGTGACGTCCGGGCCGGGCAGCCGGCCGGTCATCGAGTTGCGCACGTCCGCCACCATGCCCTGCAACTGGTTGCCGGACACGGCGTAGCCGAGCAGGTGGTCGGTGTTGATGAACCCCAGCATGGTGCGCCGGTAGTCCACCAGCAGGATCACCGCCTCCTTCGGCGTGTAGCTGGTGACGATGCCGCGCACGATGGTGCGCAACAGGTTCGTCTTGCCCGACTCGCCGTCGGCGAACGCCACGAAGTGCGGCTCGGCGTCGAAGTCGAGGAAGACCGTGGCCAGCTCGTCCTCGTTGACGCCGATCGGCACCAGTTCCTTCTTCGGCAGCTGCGCCGGCAGTTGGAGTTTCTCGTAGGGCAGCACGTCGGGCAGCAGCCGGACCTGCGGCGCGGACCGGCCGCGCCACGCGCCCCTGATCTTCGCCGCCGCGTCCTGCACGCCTGCGGCCACCGACTCCGGGTCGCTGGACGCGTCGATGCGCGGCAGACCGGTGAGGAAGTGCAGCTTCTCCCTGGTGATGCCGCGACCGGGCCGACCGGCCGGCACGTTCACCGCCACCCGACGGTCCACATCGGACTCGGTTGGGTCACCGAGACGCAGCTCGAACCGGGTGCCCAGCAGGTCCTTGAGCGCGGGCCGGATCTCGGCCCACCGGTTGGCCGAGACCATCACGTGCACGCCGAACGCGAGACCCTGCGCGGCCAGCTGCACGACCTGCTGCTCCAGCTCCTCGAACTCCTGCCGGAAGTTCAGCCAGCCGTCCACGATCAGGAACGCGTCACCGTGCAGGTCGTCCGCCAGTTCGCCGCGCCGCTTGCGGTTGCGGAAGTCGGTCATCGAGTCGATGGCGTTGTCCCGGAACCTGGCCTCCCGGTCGGTGACCAGCGTGGTCATCTCGGCCACCATCCGGCGCGCCCGGTCCGGGTCCAGCCTGCCGGCCACCCCGCCGACGTGCGGCACGTTCGCCATCGTGGTCATCGTGCCGCCGCCGAGGTCGAGGCAGTAGAACTGGACCTCCTGCGGAGTGTGCGTGACGGCCATGGACATCACCAGCGTGCGCAGCATCATCGACTTGCCCGACTGCGGGCCGCCGACCACGGCGCCGTGCCCGGCGGCGCCGGAGAAGTCCGCCCACAGCAGGTCGCGGCGCTGCTCGTACGGCTTGTCCACCATGCCGAGCGGCACCTGGAGCCTGCCGTTGCCGAAGAACCCGTTCGCGGACAGGCCACGGTCCTCCGTCGGTTGCAGCGGCGGCAGGAACTGGTCGATCGAGGGCGGCTCGTTCAGCGGCGGCAGCCACACCTCGTGCGCGGGCGGGCCCTGCCCGTGGAGGCGCTTGACGATGATCTCCAGGTAGCTGGGCTCGTTCTTCTCCTCCTCCTTGGGCCGGGCCTGCTGGATCTGCGGCTGCTCCGGCTCCTTCGGGATCTCCACGTAGTCCGGCACGAACAGCTTGGGCCGCCGGTCGCTGGTGATCGGCGCGGACGGCCCGACCACCTGCATGCCCGACGGCCGGTAGGGACCGGAGACGTAGGTCGCCTTGAACCGGGTCATCGGCTCGCCCTGCACCGCCAGGTAGCCGGAACCCGGGATCGGCGGCAGCTCGAACGCGTCCGGCACCCCGATCGCGGCCCTGGATTCCGCCGCGGAGAACGTCTTCAGACCGATCCGGTAGGACAGGTAGGTGTCCAGACCGCGCAGCTTGCCCTCCTCGAGGCGCTGCGACGCGAGCAGCATGTGCATCTGCAGCGACCGGCCGACGCGGCCGATCTGCAGGAAGATGTCGATGAAGTCGGGCTTCGCGGTCAGCATCTCGGAGAACTCGTCGATGCAGATGAACAACGCGGGCAGCGGGTCGAGATCGGCGCCGTTCTCGCGCATCTTCTCGTAGTCCCACACGTTCTTCGCGTTCGCCTTGGCCAGCAGTTCCTGCCTGCGGTTGCACTCGCCCGCGATGGCGTCCTTCATGCGGTCGACCAGGGTCAGGTCGCCTGCCAGGTTGGTGATCGTGGCGGCCACGTGCGGCGCGTCGTCGAAACCGAGGAACGTGGCGCCACCCTTGAAGTCCACCAGGATCATGTTCAGCGTGGCACTGGAGTGGGTGGACAACATGGCCAGCACGAGGGTGCGCAGGAACTCCGACTTGCCGGAGCCGGTCGCACCGACGCACAGGCCGTGCGGGCCCATGCCCTCCATGGCCGCTTCCTTGATGTCCAGCTCGACCAGCTGACCGTTCTCGCCGAGGCCGAACGGCACCCGGTAGCGGTCGCGGACCGGCCGGGGACGCCACGCCTGCTGCACCTCGAACGTCATCGGGTCCCCGGTGACGCCGAGCATGTCCAGCAGATCCGGGTTGGCGTTCAACGGGTCGTCGTCGCTGGACTCCTGCTGTGCGCCCATCCGGTACGGGGACAGCCTGCGCGCCAACGCCTCCGCCTCGACGGCGGTCATCGCGTCCGGCGCGCCGAACCACTCGACACCGCTGGCGCTGCGCGCGCCGAGCCGGCCGCCGTCCACCATCAGGCGCAGGCCACGGCGGGACGCGAGGCTGCCGAGCGAGTCGGACAGGTCCAGCAGCGTGACGCCGACCAGGCCCTCCTCGAGGACGATGTTCTCCTCGCGGGTCACCTCGCCGTCGTCGATCACGATCACCACGTGCGGCTGGTCGGCCAGTGGCGGCGCATTGCGGGTGAAGCGCTGGCGGTCCCGCAGTTCGTCGTCGAGGTACTGCTCGACCTGGGCCAGCGACCCGGACATCAGCCGCAGCGGGCCGATGCCGTCGATGTGGCTCGGGCTCTGCACGTGCGGGAGCCACTTGGCCCACTCCCACTCCTGCTTGGCCCTACCCGACGTGACCACCGCGATCAGCAGGTCGTCCGGGGTGTGGAAGGCGGCCATCTGGCCGATCATGGCCCGGGCCAGCGCACGCACCTGGTCCTTGTCGCCCTGCAGGCCCACCGCGGCGAAGCTGCGCAACGCGATGGACACGGGCAGTTCCGGCACGATCGAGTGGGCGCGGACGAACCGGCGCAGCGCGAGCGTGGCGATCGGCTCCAGTTCCTCCACCGGACCGGTCTGCGGCGGCACCAGCCGGGTGTCCAGCCGCTGCGAGCCGCGACCCACCCGCAGGTGCATGAAGTCCGAGTCGGCGGACCGGCGTTCCCACATCCGGCGACTGGTCGCGATGGACCACAGCACCTGGGGATCCGGGTGCGCCCACTCGCGCTCCGCGCGCTGTTCGTTGGTCGCTTCCCTGGCCCGTTCCCGCATCTGGCCGAGGTACCGCATGTAGTCCTTGCGGTCCTCGTTCATCTCGCCTTTTTTGTTCCCGCGGCCACCGCCGCCGGCCATCATGCCGACGGTGCCCATCATCATCATCCCGCCCATCAGCAGCGTGGAGGGATTGTTCTTGCTGATGACGAACATGAAGGCCATCATCCCGACGGACATGAAGATCATCACGCCGGGCAGGACCTTCATCATGACGTTGCCCGGGATGGTCCTGGGCACATCGCGCGGCGGTTCCAGGTGTACCTCGCCACCGGGACGGCGTGGGGCGGCCAGCCGCGGTGTCCGCTTGAACTGGAGCGTGCTCACGGAACGGGAACCCTCTCGACTCTGATCCACATCGCACGGGTGTCGGGCCCGCACGACGACCGTAGACCCCGGCCGGCGTCCTGGCGTGGCGAACGGGACAAAAGGCCAGCTCGGCCGGTCGGATCCGACATGTTCACCCGAACCGTCCAACGGTCGTGGCCGGTAAGGCCATACTAGGGTCGCTCACCACCGCCAACGGCGGAACAGCACACAGTTACATCAGAACAAACTTGGAGGGCGCTGGTGGCGACCGGAACGACGGTGTTCAGCCGGGTGACGGTAGTGGCACCGCGGACGCGCATCGACGTCGCACTGCCGGCGGACGTCGCCGTCGCCGACCTGCTGCCGATGCTGCTGGACATGGCGAAGGAGGCGACGCCGGACGGCGGCGCCCGGCACGGCGGCTGGTGTCTCGCCCGACTGGGTGAGTCGCCACTGGATCCGAGCCGGACGCTGGCCTCGCTCGGTGTCGTCGACGGCGACCTGCTGCAACTGCGGCGCCGCTCGGAGAACCCGCCGCCCCCGCTGTACGACGACGTCGTGGATGCCATCGCCGAGTCCACGCCGGCCAGCTACCGGCCGTGGACCAAGCAGACCGCGCACCGGATCGGCCACGCGGCCGCGGGTGTCGCGCTGGTGCTGGCCGCGGCGGCCGTCCTGCTGTCCGGGCCGCTGGTCGGCGGCGGGAACGGCATCGCGGCGGCCCTTGCCGCCGGGGTGACCGCCGTGATCGCGGTCACCGTCGGCGCGACCATCGCGCATGCCTACCAGGCGGAGACCACGGGTGTGCTGATCGCGGCGACCGGCGGGCTGCCGATGGCGTTCGTCTGCGGCCTCTACGTGGTGCCGGGTGCGCCCGGCCGCGCGAACCTGTTGCTGGCGTGCGTGTTCACGCTGATCGTGGCCGCCGGTTCGATCATGGTCGTCGGCGCCGGCATCACGGTGTTCGTGGCCGCCGCCACCGCGAGCGGTCTCGGCGCGGTGGCGTTCCTGGTCGCCACGCTCATCGCGGAGCCGACCGCGGGCATCGCCGCGGGCGCCGCCGCGGTCGCGCTGGCCGCGCTGTCGATCCTGCCCAGGGTGACCATCCAACTGGCGAAACTGCCGCTGCCCACCGTGCCGAGGGACGCGGAGGACCTGCGTGAGGACTCCGGTTTCCCGGACTTCCGGGTGATCGAACGCCGCACCGGCCGGGCGCACGAGTACATGACCGGCATGATCATCGGCTGCGGTGTCACGGCCGCCGCGTCCGCCGTGCTCGCGGCGGGCGGACCGGGCTACTGGGGCATCCTGGAGGGCGGCGTGGTGGCCGCCGTGCTGCTGTTGCGCGGCCGGACCTACGCCAACGGCGCACAGGCCGTCGCCCTGCTGCTCACCGGCATGCTCACCGCGACCGGGCTGCTGGTCGGCTGGCTGGTCGAGGCGACCCCGCTGAACCGGCTGGTGCTGGTGTTCGGCGCGCTGGTCGTGGTGGCCGCCGGCACGCTGCTGATCGGCATCGTGTTCCCGGAACAGCGGTTCTCGCCGGTGCTGCGGCGCTCCGTCGACGTGCTGGAGGCGGTGCTGATCGTCTCGGTGCTGCCGCTCGCGCTGGCCGTGATGAACCTCTACGGCAACGTCCGGCACATGCACTTCGGCTGAAGCCGACGGGAGATCATCGGATGACCCGCACCACACGGGTGACCGCCATCGCGGCGGCCGTGTTCCTCGTGGCCATGGGCCCGGCCGGCGCGCCCGCGTTCGCCGCGACCCCGTCGTGGCAGCCGCCGCCGGTGAACATGAGCCTGCTGAACACGCTCCCCGCGGAGAGTCCGAAGGGCACGCCGGACGCCACATTCGTGCGCGACAACAACAAGCAGTGCCTCAAGTCCGGTGTGGGCAACGTGCCGCTGGTGGACCGCCCGCCAGCCCAGGACATGCTCGCCATCGACCGGGCGCAGCAGTTCTCGACCGGCAGGAACGTGACCGTCGCCGAGATCGACACCGGCGTGAACCCGCATCAGTTCCTCACCACCAACAATCGCCTCGAGAACGGTGGCGACTACATCGTGGGCGACGGCAACGCGCTGTCGGACTGCGACGGCCACGGCACGATCGTGGCCGGCATCATCGGCGCGGACACCAGGGGCACCGGCCTCGCGTTCACCGGCGTGGCGCCGGACGCGAAGATCCTCGCGATCAAGCACACCAGCCAGCTCTACACCACCCAGGACGCCAACGGCACCCGCGCGGCAGGCGACCTGCTGACCCTGGCCGAAGCCGTCCGGTATGCCGCGGACCAGCCCGACGTCAAGGTCATCACGATGTCGGTGGACGACTGCATGCCGGCCGACAACATCCAACTGGCAACGTCGGCGGCCATGCAGTTGCAGGCGGCCATCCACTATGCGGTGAACTCGAGGGACAAGGTCGTCGTGGCGGCGGCCGGCAACCTGGCGGTGAACAGCGACAGCACCGACCAGAACGGCCAGCAGGCCACGGCATGCCAGAACGTGCCGCAGAACGCCAACCCGGACCCCAACCAGGTGAACCAGATCGAGGTCCCACCGGTCTACGCGGACGATGTCGTGTCGGTGGCCTCGGTCGACCCGACCACCGGCGCACCGTCGCCGTTCACCGTGTGGGGGCCGTGGGTCACCATCGCAGCGCCCGGCCAGGGCATCACGTCGGTCGACCCGGCCGCGGACGGCACGGTGCTGTCCAACCGGACCGTGGACAACGGCAAGCAGGTCGAGATGCAGGGCACCAGCTTCGCGGCGCCCTATGTGGCCGGTGTCGTGGCGCTCGTGCGGTCCCGGTTCCCGAAACTCACGGCCCGCCAGGTGATCACCCGGATCGAGGCCACCGCGCAGCACCCGTCCGGCCCAGGTGGACGGAACAACCAGCTCGGTTACGGCATCATCGATCCCGTCGCCGCGCTGACGTCGGTGATCCCCGGCCAGAACGGCGTGCCGACCGCCGAGAACGTGCCGATTCCCGCCGTGCTGCCGATGGCGGCGGTGAAGGACTGGACCCCGATGCGGGTGGCCATGATCGGCACGGTCGTCGGGATCGCGGTGCTGCTGGGCACCCTGTTCGTGGTGCGGACCGTCCGGCGCAACAGGGCACGACAGGACGGCTGAGTGCGCCGCACGTATGGTCGGGTGGTGGTACTGGCCCGAGCACGCACCGTCACGTCGATCCTGCTGGTCTTCGTCGTGCTGATCATCGGTCCCGGTGCGGCCGCGCTCGCCGCCGGGCCGTCCTGGCAACCACCACCGGTCGACATGACGGCGCTGCCGGCCGACGGCCCACCCGGCCCGCCTGCCGGCACCACGTACACCCAGAAGACACAGTGCATCGTCTCCAACACCAACGGGATCTCGCTACCGGACGAGCCCGCTGCCCAGGCGATGCTGAACATCAGGACCGCACAGGAGTTCTCGACCGGCGTGGGCGTCAAGGTGGCGGTGATCGACACCGGTGTGAACCCGCACCCGTTCCTCCGCAACCGGCTGCACGGTGGCGGCGACTACGTGGTGCCCAATGACAACGGCACCAACGACTGCGACGGCCACGGCACCCTCACGGCCGGCATCGTCGCCGCCAACACCGCAGGCGCGAACGTGGGCTTCACCGGCGTGGCACCGGACGCGACGATCATCGCGATCCGCCAGACCAGCACCCTGTTCAGCGCGACAGCGGGCGGCCAGGACACCGGCCAGACCGCCGGCACTCCCGGCACCCTGGCCGGCGCGATCGTGCGCGCCGTCGGTCTCGGTGCGAACGTGATCACCACCTCGGTCGACACGTGCCTGCTGACCGCGGATGCCGTGGCCGGCATGAACACGCCCGGCTCGCCGGAGAAGGCGCTGCAGGCGGCGATCCACTACGCGGTGGAGCACAACGTCGTCGTGGTCAACTCGGCCGGGAACGTGTCGTCCCAGCCGGAGGGCAATGGCCAGCAGGCGTCGGCCGGTCCGTGCTCCTCGGTGCCGCAGAACAGCAATCCCGACCCGAACAGCGTGCAGGAGATCGAGATCCCGGCTGTCTACTCCGGCGACCTGCTGTCGGTCGCGTCGGTCAGTCCGGTCACCGGGGCCGTGTCGGCGTTCTCGGTGTGGGGGCCGTGGGTGAACATCGCGGCGCCCGGCGAGGGCATCACGTCGGTCGACCCCGGTCAGGGTGGAACCGGGCTCGCGAACCTGTTCGCCGAGCCCGGCGGCAACAACCGGCCAGGGCCGATTCAGGGAACCAGTTTCGCGGCGCCCTATGTGGCCGGCGTCGTGGCGCTGGTTCGGTCTCGGTTTCCTGCTCTGACGGCTCGTCAGGTGATGTTTCGCATCGAGGCCACGGCGCAGCATCCTTCCGGGCCTGGTGGGCGGAACAACCAGATCGGGTTCGGGATCATCGATCCGGTGGCCGCGTTGACCGCGGTAGTCCCTGGTGAGAACGGTGTGCCCGCGGTGGGTGGTACGCAGATTCCGGCTCAGGTTCCGCTTGCGGCCGTGAAGGATTGGGGGCCGATGCGGGTTGCGTTGATCGGTACGGTGTCGGCTGTCGCGTTGTTGTTGGGTACGTTGTTCGTGGTGCGCACGGTTCGGCGGCGTCGCCCGTCGGTCGACTGAGTTTACGTTTCTTCACTCCTCGCCAATGGTCGGCGGAGCCGTCCGATCCGGCTTGCCGAAGATCTCCCTGGGATCACCGGCAATCCTGATCTTCGACTTGTGCTCGGCATCCCCACCCTGACCACCACGCATACCACCCATGCCGCCCATCGGCATACCACCACCCGAGCCGGCCGGCGCGGATGAGCCGGCAGCGGTCGATTGCGCCGAGCCGGGAACCTGGCCAGGGCTGTCACCAGAAGGCTGGACCACAGCGCCGGATACCGGAGGCGGCCCGGACTGGGCGGCCAAACCACCGACCGGCGCGGCGGCAGCACCACCGCCGACATGCGCGACCGGGCTACCAGCGGCCGCCGAGTGAGCCGCGGCCAGATGAGCGGCAGCCGGATGGGCCGCGGCCGCGGGCACGCTCGCCGGAGCGGAAGTGACCGGCGCTGAGGCGGCCGGGACGGAGGTGGCCGGCGGTGGCACCGCTGATCTCGGCGTGCCAACGGGCGGTTGCGGCGCGGACGGCACCCAGTCATTGGTGGGGATCTTGTGCGCCATGGTGAGCTGTCCGAACATCTGTCCACCATGGACACCCTGACACAGCTTCAGAAACGCGTTCAACACATCCTGAACCGACTCGTACAGCTGCCGACTCGGCTGGTCCAACTCGTCAAGATACTGGCGGGCACGGGCTTCCCCGGCCACCGGCACCGTCATCGCATCCGACGAGTGTTCCGCCGTATCGGCCAACAGGTCCACCAGCTCGCCGGCGATCTGGCGCAGCCCGGTCGCGGTCTTGTCCAGGGCGTCGGCCATCGCGGTCAGACCGTCGGCGAGGTCGTGACCGGCCAGGCCCACGTTCTGCATGTAGTCCAGGAACGAGTTGGCGTCCGCACCCTGCCACACCGCGTCCAGGCCGCCCAACGGTGACGTCAGGCGACTCGTCACGTCCGTCGCGGTCTTCGCCGCGGCGCGCCACCTGTCGGCCTCGGCGTGCAGGTCGCTCCACCTGCCCAGCACCGGTACCAGGTACGACTCGACCGGGTCGTGGACACCCAGTCGAGTCGCCAGCTGGGACAGGTAGTCCAGGTGGCCGTTGACCTTCGCGGTCAGGTCGGTGCCGTTCTGGCTGGGCCGCACCTGGTCCTCCTGTCCGGACGGTCAGAGTTGGTGGGCGGACCTGATGGCGACCGCCTGCTGCTCGTCGACCGACGAGTGCTCGGCCGCCACGGTGCGCAGGTTCGCGCCGGCCGTGTGCGTCGCGGCGGCGGCGCGGTCCAGTTGCTGTTGGAGCGTTGCGGCGGCGGCCTGGTAGGCCTGCGCCGAGCCGACCGTGCGGCCGAGTTCACCGAAGGCGGCCGACGTCAGCGGGCTGCCTTGCAGGGTGCGCAGGGCGGCGGCGAGTTCGTCGCCGGCCTGCTCGGCCGTGCTCGCGTAGCGCGCGATCCAGCCGTGGTCGACCTGAATTCCCGCCATCGGCCCTCCTCACGGCGTCCGACATCCACCACCTTGCGTCAATCCGACGATCGGCGCGACCGCGCGGTTCCGTCAACTGCCGGGCACGGGTGTCGGCGTGCTGAACTGGCCGACGTTGTCGGGCACCGACAACGAGTCGAAGGTCCGCTGCACCGCCTGGACGTCCAGGGGTGCCCCGCCCAACGGCAGCAGTCGCACGATCGGCGCGTACGCCGGTGGCACGTTGGCGCTGCTGTCCGCGACACCGAGCACCTGGGCCGTGTAGACGTTCGGCACGCTGAACGCGACGCCTCGCGAGTCGATCACGTAGATCGGGCCGCTGCCGAACTCCTTGGCGCTGGACGCGGACCTGATCGCCACACCGCCCAACGCCGGGTTGATGAAGAAGTGGTTGACCTTGCCGGCGGACGTGGGCTGGCCGATCGGGACCGTGTCCATCTGGCCGTTCACGCCCTGCTGGTCGGCCGGCAGTTCGAGGTTGAAGTCGACCGTGACCCTCGTCTTCGACAACGGCTTCTGCTTGTCGGTGTAGTCGGCATGCCACCCGAGGCACATCACCGGCTGGTGGTCCGCGGTGATCACCCCGGGCACCGGGCCCGGATAGTCGCTCACGTTCACCTGTAGGCCGTTCTTCACCAACGGCACCGACTCGACGACCTGCGCCTGGACCGCCGGGATCGCCGTCGTCCGCTTCTCGTTGTCGAACCAGGCGATCTGCGCGGTCGTGTTGCTCACCGGCTGCATGCCGCCCGGCACCGCGATGTAGTACTGCGGGGCCTGGCCGATCTGCTGCACGGAGAAGCTCTGTCCGACGGTCAGGCCCGCGTTGGTCAGGACCGGCGTCGCCGGTTGGGGCATCGTCAGGCCCTGCGCCGGGTTCACGATGTCGGACACGGTCGGGATCGCGTTCAACACGGCGGCGCTGACGACCCGGTACGTGGTCTTGTCCGGGATCTGCAGGCCCTGGAGCACGCCCCCGTCCGCGCTGTCGATCTTCGCCTTGACCGCGCTGTCGTCCGCGTTGTTCAGCGTGCTGGTGTGTCCGTACACCAGGTAGAGCGTGGTGCCGCCGTCGTCGGACACCAGCAGCGCCTGGCCGACGGCCAGGTTCGAGCCGATGTTCGACTCACCGACCATGACCGTCGTGTCCGGGGCGGCGTGGCCGGTCTGGTTCAGCGCGTTGGTGTCCCGTGGGATCTGGTCGCAGACCGCCCAGTCGGTGGGTCCACCGGCAGGACCTGGGAGCTGTGTCGGTCCGGCCGGAATGCCGGTCAGCCTGCCCATCGGCATCGACTTGAGCTGGGTGTCGGTGACGACCGTGGGCATCACCAGGCTCGGTGCCGTGTTGGTGGTGCCGCCGGGCTGCTGGTTCGCGGCCGCGGCCAGCAGCAGGCGGGCGGACGCCAGGTTGAAGACCGGGATGAGCTCGTGCGGGTTCTGGCTGACCACGTAGATCTGGCCGGACGGCTGCGCGATCACGATGCCGGTGGGCGGCACCGGCGGCGCCGGGTTGAACACGCCGATCAACACGAAGACGACGAGGCCGACGACGGCGAGGATCGCGCCGACCAGGGTCGCCCGCTTGTGCGATCTCATCGGGTCGTGCAGCATCACCGGGTCCCTGCGGACCAGGGCTGACTCCATCCGGCGCAGCACGAATCGGTACGCCTGAACCTGTGACTTGCTGGTCGGTGTCGACGGCATTCTCGTCCTGTTGCTCTCCCGGTCGCGGTACCGTTCGGCAGAATAGTCCGCTCCAACGTAACGCGGGGCGGACTTCGGCAGACCCAGTATGGCTGGCACGAGGGGAAGACCGAGCGGATGTCGGTAACCAGTCCACGACCGGGACCACCCCAGCCGGGGATGGCGGCCGGGGCAGCGGCACAGGCAACGGCGGCCCAAGCAGCGGCGGCACAGGCGGCGACCGCGATGCGGGCCGCCATCACCGCGCGGCGGCGCACCATCGGCGCCAGCCTCGGTGCGCTGCCCGTGGCGAACGTCGTGGTGATCGAGGTCGGGCTCGCGGCCGCGCTCATCCTGTTGGCCATCGATCGGGTGAAGCTGCTCTACATCGCCATCGGCGTGCTCGCGCTGGCCCTGCTGATCGCGTTCCTCCGCTGGAGTGGCCGCTGGTTCACCCAATGGGTGGGTCTTACCCTGCGGTACTCCTTCCGGACGCACACCAGGACCGTCGATCCGGTGCCGTCGACGGAGGAGAACGCCACCCCGGCCGAGTCGGTGATCGGGCCCGCGGACGCCAGGGTGAACCTGCTGCGTCTGGTCGTGCCGGACCTGGCGGTCGCGCACGGCACCGACCACGAGCGCCGGCAGGTCGGCCTCGCCTGGCACGACGGCTCGTGGACCGCGGTCCTGTTGGTCGAGCCGATGCCGGCACTGATCACCCAGGTGGGCGCCACGCCGAACCTGCCGCTGGGCGCCCTCGCGCCGTGCCTCGAGGACCGCGGTGTGGTGTTGGACGCCATCCAGGTGATCTGGCACTGCTATCCCGGCAGCGCCGCGTTGCCGATCACGTCACCGGCACTCGCGTCGTACCTGGAGGTGCTCGGCCCGCTGCCCGCCGCGGCCCGCCGGACCACGTGGATCGCGGTCCGGCTCGACCCGCGCCGCTGCCCGGCCGCCATCGGCGAACGCGGCGGTGGTGTGGTCGGCGCCCACCGGGCGCTGATCGGCGCGCTGTCCAGGGTCCGCAGCGCCCTGGAAACCCGGGGCGTGCCCACCCGCCCGCTGGACGCGGACGAGCTGTTGCGTGCCGGGGTGTCCGCGTCGGAACTGATCGGCGCCGCGCGCGCCAACGTCCGGGTCAGCCTGCAGGAGCGCTGGACGGACGTGACGAGCGCCGGGATCGGCCACGCCAGCTACGCCATCACGCACTGGCCGAAGGGCCGGAACATGAACAGCATCAACGCACTGACCGGCATCAGGGCGCTGTCCTCGACGGTCACCATGTCGGTCTCGCCCGGCGGCGACGAGGGCCAGGTCGGCCTGCGCGGCCTGGTCCGGGTGAGTGCCCGGACCCCCGGCGAGCTGGCCGACGCCAACCAGCGACTGCACAGCGTGGCCCATCGGCTGAACGTGTCACTGACTCCCTTGCGGGGGCTGCAGGTCGCGGGCCTGGCGGCCACGCTGCCGTTGGGCGGTGCGGCGTGAGGGGCCGGATGCTGGACGCGCGCGGCCAGTCCGGTCTCGCGCCGGAGTTCCTGGTGTCCCCGGCCATGCTGGACGCGGTCTCGCCGGCAGGTGACCGCGGTGGCATGGTGCTCGGCTCCGGCATGAACAACGAACCCCTTGCGGTGTCGGTGTTGCGTCCCTCGCCGACCCGGATCGTGTGTGTCGGCGGGTTGTATCTGGCCCGGCAGTTGGCGTTGCGCGCGATGGCCACCGGGGCGTGGGTCGTGGTGGCCACGGCCCGGCCGGCCGCGTGGCAGGTGCTGGCCAAGGCCGCCGGTGAGGGGCCGGATGGCCGGCCCGCGCCGTTGGTGCAGATTCGCCGCCTGAATCCGGTCGAGCTGCCGAGGGCCACCGAGGACGGTCCGCTGCTGGTCATGCACGACGGCGGTTCCACGCCACAGGAACTGTTTCCGCCCCGGTCGGCCTGGCAGACCACGGTGTACGTGCTGCCGTACCTGCACCCGCAGGCCACCGCGATGGCCAACTCGGCGGATCTGGTGTTGATGCAGCGGCAGCCGGTGGGGCAGGCACAGTTGGCCGGCCGGATCTGGCGGCTGCCGCCGCCGCTGGTGCAACAGTTGAC
>DASXXM010000158.1:0-2777 GCA_036503065.1 Pseudonocardiaceae bacterium
CGGGACGTGCGTGGTACAGGCCGCGTCGCCGCGGGCAATGGTCGCCAGGCGTTGCACGTGCGTGCCGAGCAGGTCGGCGAACGCCGCCGTCTCGGCCTCGCACAGCTGCGGGAACTCGGCCGCCACGTGCGCGACCGGGCAGTGGTGCTGGCACAGCTGCTCTCCCGACCCGACATCACGGGTCGACGCAGCGTAGCCCTCCCTGGTCAGGGCGTCGGCAAGGGCCTTGGCCCGTGTCGACACGTCCGGCGCGGTACTGATGTCCTGCCGGTGCCGGCCGATCATCGCCTCGACCCGGTTCGCCGCGAACGTCCTGATCGCCTGTTCCCCGCCGTGTTCTGCGACGAACCGCAACGCGGACACGGCGAGGTCGTCGTAGGCGTGGCCGAACCGGGATCGGCCCGTTTCGGTCAGCAGGAAGAGCTTGGCCGGACGGCCGCGGCCGCGTTGCGTACTGCGTGGTGCGTCCCGGGTGCCGACCTCGCCGTCGGCGATGAGGACGTCGAGATGGCGGCGCACGGCGGCCGGGCTCAGGCCCAGCGCGTCGGCGATCAGCGCCGCGGTCACCGGGCCGCGTTCCAGCAGCAGTTTCGCCACCGCCTGGCGGGTCCGGCCGTCGGCGTGCGCGGCGCCCGTGCCCTGGGGCACGTCACCGGGAACGTCGCCGACGTTTTTCACAACACAAGTGTGACCTATTTCCGGGAGCGCGGCAAAGGCGGGAGTGCTGTAGGTGATCTGACTCACGGTGACGCCGGCTCGCTAGGCTCCAGCCGTGGTGTTGGGTGGCATGGACAGAACAGACAGGACGCTGGCCGGCGACGGGTCGGACGGCCCTGCCGTTGTCGTCACCACCGCCGTGGTGGGTCTCGAACCGCAGGCGCTGGACCAGGACGAATGCCGCCAGCTTCGGGTGATCCGGGTGTTCGGCACGATGGGGGCGCTGCTGCTGGCGGCCGGCTCGCTCGGGGCGGGTGCGTCACCGGTGTTCAATCCGCTGACCACCGTGCCCGTGCTGAGCCTGTTCACCCGACTCCCGACCGTCGCGCTGTCCTGCGCGTTCGCCGGCATGGCCATGGTGGTGCTGGGCTGGCTGTGGCTGGGTCGGTTCGTGCGGCCGGGGCGGCCACGGCTGCTGTCCCCCGGCCAGCTCACCCGCACGATGCTGACCTGGACCGCGCCGCTGGTGCTGGTGCCGCCGATGTTCAGCAAGGACGTCTACAGCTACCTGGCGCAGAGCAAGATCGCCCAACTCGGCCTGAACCCCTATCTGCTCGGGCCGGCCACCGCGCTCGGTGTCGGCGCGCCGCTGACCCGGGGTGTGCCCAACATCTGGCGGGACACCCCGGCGCCCTACGGGCCGCTGTTCATCACCGTGGGCAGGCTGGTCACCGTGTTGTCCGGCGACCACGTCGTCACCGGGGTCTACCTGCAACGACTGCTGGAACTGGGCGGCGTCGCCATGATCATCTGGGCGCTGCCCCGGCTGGCCAGGCGGTTCGGCGTGCCGCCGGTCAGCGCGCTGTGGCTGGGCGCGGCGAACCCGCTGGTGCTGTG
The DNA here is from genome assembly GCA_036503065.1 of Pseudonocardiaceae bacterium. Lineage (GTDB taxonomy): Bacteria > Actinomycetota > Actinomycetes > Mycobacteriales > Pseudonocardiaceae > DATEPR01. Next base: position 1,555 of record DASXXM010000158.1, read on the forward strand.
GCACCTGATCATCGGCTCGCACAACGAGGCGTTGATGATCGGCCTGATGATGGCCGGGTTCGAACTCGCTCTGCGGCGGCTGCCGGTGGTCCGGCCCGGTGCTCCGGTGCCGCCGGTGACCAGACCGGAACTGCTGTGGCTGCTGGCCGGCGTGAGCGTGATCACGTTGGGCGCCGCGGTCAAGGTGTCGGCCGCGCCCGCGCTCGGTTTCCTCGGCGTGCTGGTGGCCCGGCGCTGGGGCGCGCGCACGCGGCACCTGCTGCTCGCCGGGGTGCTGTTCGGCGCGGTGTTCGGTGTGATCATCGTCGCGTCGTCGGTAGGCACCGGGCTCGGTTTCGGCTGGATCAGCGCGCTGGGCACCAACGGGCTGGTGAAGAGCTGGCTGTCGCCGATGACCGGGCTGGGTTACCTGGCCGGCGGCCTCGGCATCGCGTTCGGGCTGGGCAACCACACCGACAGCACGATCAACATCATGCGGCTGGTCGGCGAGTTGGCCAGCGTGGTGATCATCGGCAAACTGCTGTGGGACAGCTGGAAGGGCCGGCTACAACCCATGATCGGGCTGGGGCTGGCGCTCGGCGCGGTCGTCGTGCTCGGCGCCACCGTGCAGCCCTGGTACCTGCTGTGGGCCGCCATCCCGCTGGCCGCGGGCACCGGCACGTCGATGTTCCGCACCGCGGCGACCGTGGTCAGCGCGGGTGTCGCGCTGATCGTCCCGCCGACGGGCAGCACCTTCGACTACCGCACCTACATCATCCCGTACGCGGCCCTCGCGGCCGCGATCGTCTTCGCCTGCGCGGTGTTCGCGGTGCGTGGTCGGCTGCCGATCCTGCCGTGGCGCGACCCGGCGGGCGGTCCGGTGACCGTGGCGCCGGTGAGCAGGTCCGAAGACGGCGCGCGCGGGGCCACGGCCTAGTCTTTTGATCCGTGGTCCCCTCGATGCCGGCCGTGCAGGTCTCCGGACTGGTCAAACGCTACGGCGGCACCGTCGCGGTGGACGGCATCGACCTGACCATGGCGACAAATTCGGTGCTGGCGCTGCTCGGCCCGAACGGCGCCGGCAAGACCACCACCGTCGAGATCTGCGAGGGTTTCCGCAGCGCCGACGCCGGCACGGTCCGGGTACTCGGCCTCGACCCGGCCACCGACGGCGCCCTGCTGCGGCCCCGGATCGGCGTGATGCCGCAGGGCGGCGGCGCCTATCCGGGTGTGCGGGCGGACGA
>DASXXM010000159.1:0-4203 GCA_036503065.1 Pseudonocardiaceae bacterium
AGCCCGCCGCGCCCTGGGTCGAACTCGTCGTGACCGACGCCGACTGGGACGCCGCCGATCCCGCGCTGCTGACCGGCATGTTCAGCCAACTCGTGCTGATCCGGACCTTCGAGGAGTACGTGCTGGAGCTGGCCACGGCCGGCCTGGTGCACGGGCCGGCGCATTCCAGCATCGGTCAGGAGGGCGGCGCTGTCGGCTCGGTGTTCCCGCTGACCAGCGAGGACACCGTCAACGGATCGCACCGCGGCCACCACCAGTTCCTCGCCAAGGCACTGGGCCACATCGAGCCCAAGGGCATCGACCCGCTGCGCCCGTTCTCCGACGACGTGCGGGCGCTGCTACTGCGCACCCTGGCCGAGATCTGCGGCCTGGACCGGGGTTTCAGCCACGGCCGTGGCGGCTCGATGCACCTGCGCTGGCGGGAGGCCGGCGCCATCGGGACGAACGCGATCGTCGGCGGTGGCGTGCCGTTCGCCGCCGGCTCCGCGTGGGCGCACCGGCATGCCGGCACGGACGCGGTCGCGGTGACCTATTTCGGCGACGGCGCGATCAACATCGGCTCGACGCTGGAGACGTTCAACCTGGCCTCGGCGTGGAAACTGCCGCTGTGCTTCTTCGTCGAGAACAACGGCTACGCCGTGTCGACCAACGTGGCCGAGGCAACCGGCGAACCGCGCCTGTCCGCACGCGGGCCCGGGTTCGGCATCCCGAGCTGGAAGGTCGACGGGATGAACCCGCTCGCGGTCTACCTCGCGATGCGGGAAGCCCTGACCCACCTGCGATCCCACCGCGGCCCGACCCTCATCGAGGCGGATGTCTACCGCTACTTCCACCAGAACGGCGGGTTCCCCGGCAGCGCGTTCCGCTACCGGTCCAAAGAGGAGGAAGCCGCCTGGCGCGCCCGCGACCCGATCGAGCAGCTCGGCGCGCACCTGGTCCGCCGAGAGCTGTTGCGGCGCAACGACATCGACACCGCGATCGCGCGTGCCAACGACCTGATGGCCGACGTGGGCGCCGAACTGCTCGAACCGAAACCCGGCGGTAAACCCGGCGAACGCCGCATCCGGCCCGCGCAGTGGCCCGACCCGGCCTTCGTCGACGTCGGTGTCCGCGGTGACCTGACGGAGTTCGACGGAGCCCGCTTCACCCACCAGGGCGAACTGGTCGAGACGAAGTTCATCGACGCGATCGCCCGCGTCCTGGGCCGCCGGATGGCCACCGACGAGCGGGTCTTCGTGCTCGGCGAGGACGTGCACCGGCTGGGCGGCGGCACGAACGGCGCCACCCGCGGCCTGAAGGAGGCCTATCCGGACCGGGTACTGGGCACGCCGATCAGCGAGAACGCCTTCGCCGGGCTCGGTGGGGGAGTGGCGCTGGACGGCCGGTTCCGGCCGGTGGTGGAGTTCATGTACGCCGACTTCATGTGGGTCGCCGCCGACCAGCTGTTCAACCAGATCGGCAAGGCGCGGCACATGTTCGGCGGCGCGGACGCCGTGCCGCTGGTGCTGCGCAGCAAGGTCGCCATGGGCACCGGCTACGGGTCGCAGCACTCGATGGACCCGGCCGGGATCTTCGCCACCGCACCGGGCTGGCGGATCGTGGCGCCGTCGACCCCGTTCGACTACATCGGCCTGCTGAACAGCGCGCTGCGCTGCCTCGACCCGGTCGTCGTCCTCGAACACGTCGACCTCTACCCGACGACCGGCGAAGCCCCGGCCGACGACTTGGACTACTGCCTCCCGGTCGGCAGCGCGTCGATCCGCCGGACCGGCACCGACGTCACCGTGCTGACCTATCTGGGCATGACATCGCGGGCCCTGCGCGCGGTCGACGAACTGGGCACGGTCGACGCCGAGGTGATCGACCTGCGCTGGCTGGACCGGGCCAGCATCGACTGGGACACCATCGGCGCCAGTGTCCGCAAGACGAACCGGGTCCTGATCGCCGAGCAGGGCCCGCGCGGCACCGCCTACGGTTCCTGGCTTGCCGACGAGATCCAGCGGCGCCTGTTCGACTGGCTCGACCACCCGGTCGAACGGGTCACCGGCGGCGAGGCGTCGCCCAGCATCAGCAAGGTGCTCGAACAGGCGGCCGTCGCCGGGGCAGACGAGGTCGCCGCGGCCCTGGCCCGGATGATGGGGCGCTGACACGATGCCGGAACTGCTGCGAATGCCCGAGGTCGCCGCCAACACCCCGGCGGCCGTACTGGCCGGCTGGTCGCTGCCGGTCGGCGCCAGTTTCCGCGCCCACGACACGATCGCCACCGTGGAGACCGACAAGGCCGTCGTCGACGTCGAGGCCGCCCACGACGGCGTCCTGCTCGCGGCCCTGGTGACCGAGGGCACGGAGGTCGCGATCGGCGCCCCGATCGCCCTGCTGGCCGGGGCCGGTGAACAGGTCACCGATCTGGACGCGGCGCTGTCCGCGCTCGGCGCCCAACCGTCCACTTCGGATAACAACGGCCGGGTTTTCGCCAGCCCGCTGGCCCGCAGGCTAGCGAAGGAGGCGGGGCTGCCGGTCGAGCTGATCACCGGCACCGGCCCCAACTCCCGGATCACCAAACGCGACGTAGACGCCGCACTGGCACACCGAGACGTCACCCCGGTCGCCGAGCCGTCCCCGGTCGCCACGCCACCTTTGGCCGCTTTTACCGACCTGCCGCACAGCCGCGTTCGCCGTGCCATCGCCGCTCGACTCCTCGAGAGCAAGCAAACCGCACCGCATTTCTACCTGCGGGGTACCGCGAACGTGAATGCGCTGGTGCGCCTGCGATCCGAGCTCAATCAGGACCACGAGACGCATATCTCGCTGACCGACCTGGTGGTGAAGGCGGTCGGCCAGGCCCACCTGCGGGTACCTGAGCTGAACGTGATCTGGATGCTGGACGCGGTACGCTCGTTCTCCACTGTGGACATCGCTGTCGCCGTCGCGACCGAGCACGGTCTGGTCACGCCGGTGGTGCGGTCGGTCGACTCCCTCAGCATCAGCGCACTGTCGCGCACCACCCGTGACCTGATCGAACGCGCGCACCAGGGTACGTTGCGCCAGCAGGAAATCGACGGCGGCACGATCACCGTCACGAATCTTGGCATGTACGGCACGGAAGAATTCGCGGCGATCATCAATCCACCGCAGGCCGCCATTCTCGCCGTCGGCGCCGTGCGGTCGGAGCCTGTCGCGCTGGACGGTCACGTGGTCGTCGGTTCGGTGCTGAGGTGCACGCTGTCGGTCGACCACCGGCCGGTGGACGGCGTCACGGCGGCGCGCTGGATGCGGGAATTCCTTGGCATCCTGGAAAATCCGGTGAGGATACTGGCATGACGGACGCAACGGTGCGGCTGGGCTACTTCTCGCGATCGCCGGTACTCGAACTCGCCTGGGCGCAGGGCCTGTTCACCGGCCTGACCGTCGAGGCGGAGGCGGTGACGTCGTCGCCCGCGCAGTTCCGTTCCCTGGCCGCCGGTGCCTACGATCTCGTGCTGACCAGCCCGGACAATGTGGCCGCACACCGGTTCCGCGCCGACGACCCGATGGACGTGCGCATCATCCGTGCCGTGGACGGCGGTCTCGGGCTGTCGCTGCTGGGCGCGCCGGGCGTCCGCAAGCTCGGCGACCTGCACACCATCGGCGTGGACGTCCCCGACTCGGGCTTCGCCTATGCCCTCTACAGTTTGCTGGCCAGCCACGGGCTGCACCGCGACATCGACTACGAACTGGTCGCCCTTGGCGCGACACCGCTTCGAGCGGTGGCGCTGCGTGACGGCCGTTGCGACGCAACGCTGCTGGGCGGCGGTTTCACGGTCGCCGCCGAATGCGCCGGGCTGGTCAACCTGGGCCGGATCAGCGACGTGGTCCGCCCGTATCTCGGCACCGTCCTCGCCGCGACCGGCGCCTGGCTGGAGAACTACCGCACCATCGCGCAGCGGTTCTGCGCGGCATGGCAGCAGGCCGTGGACATGCTGCTCGTCCCGTGCGCGGACGGGGATAGGCTGCTGGCCGACGTGTTCAGCCTGCCCGCGGCCGACGTCCCCGTGATGCGCAGGGTGCTGCTGGACCCGATCGAGGGCTTGGTCGCCGACGGCGTCGTCCGGACGGACGCGATCACCAGCGTGCTGCGGCTGCGCGCCGAGTACGGCCCGACGCCGGTCCTGTCGGCCGGCTGTATCGTGGACGGTCGGTGAGCGGAGGTGGCGGTGCGACTCG
>DASXXM010000160.1:0-8528 GCA_036503065.1 Pseudonocardiaceae bacterium
CCCCGAATCACCCCGCGTGGTACCTGAACCTGGCCGCCAACCCGGACGTCCGCATCCAGGTCAAGGACGAGGAGTTCGCGGCGCGGGCCCGGGTGGTCGATGGCGACGAACGAGCCAAGCTGTGGTCCCTGATGGCCGAGGTGTGGCCCGACTACGACAACTACCAGACCAAGACCGACCGCGAGATCCCGGTGATAGTCCTCGAACGCGCCTGACGACGGCCCGACAGCCCCGATAGCAACGTGATCCGCAGGCGCCCACTGATCGCATCGGGCGCCATATCTGTGCGCGCCGACCGACCCTGCCGGGCAGGACCACTGCCAGGCAGCGCGCCGTACGGCCACCCCACTGACTGTGCGCCAGCGGCATCGCGGTCGGCTCGAATCGCGACCCGCACCTCGATGCGGTCTGCTGTCGCTGTCCCGGCGGAACATCGGCTAGGTATCGCCTGCGGGGGGTGGCTGTGCTTGGTTGGTGGCGGGTTGGCGTGCGACCTCCAGGTTGTGTAGTCGTTGGGCGTGGCGGTGTACGAGGCCGCGTTGCCGGCGGGCGGCGAATGCGGCTCGGATGGCTCTGCGGTCGGCCTTGCGTGCTCGGATCTCGGCCAGGCATGGGTTGAGATCGGCCGGTGTCGGCGGGATGGGGGCGGTGGGATGCGGGGCTTGCTGCGGCGATGTCATGACCTTTAAAACCCCGGGGTGGTTCGGTGGGTTGCGCTCCAACGGGTGATCCGGGGGTGGGTCGGTAGTCTCCTGGTGCTCGGGTGTCGACCTGGAGGCGGTGTTGTGGACGTATCGGCCGGTCAGGCGTCCTGTCTGCCGCTCACCGGTGAGCGCACGGTGCCTGGTGTGGCCGCGGAGAACTACTGGTTTCGACGGCATGAGGCCGCCTATCTCGCGCTGGCGCCGCACTGCGCCGGCGCCGAGGTGCTGGAGGCCGGTTGTGGTGAGGGTTATGGCGCCGATCTGCTGGCCGGGGTGGCTCGGCGGGTGATCGCCGTTGACTACGACGACACCGCTGTCGCGCACGTTCAGGTGCGTTATCCGGCGGTGGCGGTGGTTCGGGCCGATCTTGCGCTGCTGCCGGTGCGGTCGGGGGCTGTCGATGTCGTGGCCAATTTTCAGGTGATCGAGCATCTTGGGGATCAGGGCGGGTTCCTGGGCGAGTGCTGGCGGGTGTTGCGGCCGGGGGGTGCCCTGCTGATCACCACGCCCAATCGGCTGACGTTTTCGCCGGGGTTCGATGTGCCGTTGAATCCGTTTCATACCAGGGAGCTTGCGGCCGATGAGCTGCGCGAGCTGCTGGTTGGCGCCGGGTTCGCCGTTGAGTTTCTCGGTGGGCTGCATCATGGGGAGCGGTTGCGGGCGCTGGACGCGGCGCACGGCGGGTCGTTCATCGACGCCCAGGTTGCCGTGGTGATGGGGCATCTGCCTGGTGAAGCCAGTTGGCCCGCGGAATTGTTGGGTGAGGTGGCTTCGGTGCGGTCGGTCGATTTCGATATCCGCGGCGACGATGTGGACCTCAGTTTGGATCTGGTCGCGGTGGCCAGGCGGCCCCGGTGACTCGGTCGGGCGAACCGGTCGGCACGTTCTGCCTTGTCCTGCACAGCCATTTGCCCTGGCTGGCGCATCACGGGTCGTGGCCGGTCGGCGAGGAATGGCTTTATCAGGCTTGGGCGCATTCCTATCTGCCGGTTGTCGACCTTCTTCGTCGGCTTGGCGAGCAGGGACGGCGTGCCGTGCTCACGCTCGGTGTGACGCCGGTGCTCGCGGCTCAGCTCGACGATCCGTACTGCTTGCGGGCCTTTGACGAGTGGCTGGGCGGGTGGCGGCTGCGAGCCGATTACGCGGCCACCCGGTGGCACGGGCGGTGGCCGGCGAGCCGGCAGCTGCGACACCTTGCGGCGGCCGAGCACCGGGCGGCCGACGAGGCGTTGGACACGTTCGAAAGCCGTTGGCGGCACGGGTTTTCGCCGGTGTTGCGGCCGCTCGTCGATGACGGGGTCATCGAGTTGCTCGGCGGGCCTGCCACACATCCGTTCCAGCCGTTGTTGGAGCCTCGCCTGCGTGGGTTCGCGTTGCGCACCGGGCTCGCGGATACCGCGCTCCGGCTGGGGACGGCGCCGGTCGGTATCTGGGCACCGGAATGTGGTTACGCGCCCGGCATGGAACACGACTATGCCGAGGCAGGCGTGCAACGGTTCCTGGTCGACGGGCCCGCGCTGCACGGGCGGACGTCGGCCGCCCGGCCGGTCGGCGACAGTGACGTGGTGTGCTTCGGTCGGGATCTGGAGGTGACATATCGGGTCTGGTCGCCGAAATCCGGATATCCGGGCAATCCCGCTTACCGCGACTTTCACACGTACGACCATCCGTCCGGCCTGAAACCGGCCAGGGTGACCGGTCGGGGTGTGACGCCGGAACGCAAGCGGCCCTACGATCCGGAACTCGCTGCCGCGGCCGTGGCACGGCACGTGGCGGACTTCACCACGGCTGTGGTGCGGCGGCTGCGTGCGGTGCGGGAGCGGGACGGGCGGCCGGGGCTGGTGGTGGCCGCGTACGACACCGAGCTGTTCGGGCACTGGTGGCACGAGGGGCCTGCCTGGCTGGCGGGCGTGCTGGACGCCCTGCCGGCCGCCGGTGTGCGGACGACCACGCTCGGTGGGGCGTTGGCCGCCGGGCATCTCGGGCCGCCGGTGGAGCTGCCGGCCTCGTCGTGGGGTTCCGGCAAGGACTGGCGGGTGTGGGACGGCGAGCAGGTCGCCGAACTGGTGGACGCCGGGGCCGCCGTGCAGCGTGTGTTGTTGTCCACTGTGGACGCTCAGGTCGGTGCGTTTCGTGATCCGGTGGCCGATCAGCTCGTTCGGGAGGCGTTGCTGGCCCTGTCCAGCGACTGGGCGTTCATGGTGACGAAGAACTCGGCCGCCGACTACGCCCGACGCCGGGCGGCGGCACACGGGGCACGGTTCGCCGAACTGGCCGAGGCCATGCGTACCGGGGGCCACGGGCCGGTGCGGGACGGGCCGTTCGGGCACCTGGACGCACGGGCACTGCTGGCCAAGGGCGGCGTGGTCAACGGTCCCGTCGGCGCGACCGCGCGTCGGTGAACCAGCCGAGTAGGCCGAGGCCGGCGGCCAGGGCGAATGCGGCCACCCAGGGCAGGAACGACCAGATGCCCATGGTCATCTCCCCCTCGACTGCCCACAACGGACGACGTCACACACCGTACGACGCGTCGAGCACGGCCACGTGGTCAGTTCAAGGACAGAATTCAGGAGCCGCCGGACCCGTAGTAGGGCGGCGGCTCGTAGGTGGCCCGCTGCGCGGTCCCGCCTGCCAGCCGCTCGGTCTCGGCCACGGCGTCCGGTCGGGACGACGGGCCGGCCAGGTTCGTCAGGCCCCGCCGACGGCGCCGGGCGCGGGCATCGGTCAGCCAGCCGATGCCGGACAGGACGGCGATGATGATGAGCGCGACAAGCCACGGTGCCATAACTGCCTCCCCAGGCGAACCTCGCCGCCAGGATACGCGCCCGGCCGATACCGGCGAGTAGGTCCGACCCAAGGGATGCGAGGATCACTCGGATCATGCGCGTACTGATGCTGTCCTGGGAGTACCCGCCCGTCGTCGTCGGTGGGCTCGGCCGGCATGTGCACGCGCTGGCCACGCACCTGGCCGACCAGGGCCACGACGTCGTCGTGCTGTGCCGCCAGGACTCCGGCACCGACGCGACCACCCATCCGAGTACCGACACGGTGGCTGAACACGTCCGGGTGGTTCGAGTGGCCGAGGACCCGCCGCACCTGGCGTTCGAGCACGATCTGGTGGCGTGGACGCTGGCCATGGGCCACGCCATGATCCGGGCCGCGCACACCCTGCTGCGCGGCTGGCGCCCGGACGTGGTGCACGCGCACGACTGGCTGGTCACCCACCCCGCGATCGCCATCGCCGACCTGCTCGGCGTGCCGCTGGTCGCCACCATGCACGCCACGGAGGCCGGCCGGCACAGCGGCTGGCTGACCAAGCCGCTCAACCAGCAGGTTCACTCGGTCGAGTGGTGGCTGGCCAATCGCGCGGACGCGCTCGTGACGTGCTCGGCCGCGATGCGGACCGAGGTCGCGCAGCTGTTCGAGTTGGCCGCCGACGGCATCGTCATGATCCACAACGGGATCGAGACACAGAGCTGGCGGATCGAGCCCGCGGAGGTGGCCGCCGCGCGCCGCCGTTACAGCCCGGTCGACGCGCCGCTGCTGCTGTTCTTCGGGCGGCTGGAGTGGGAGAAGGGCGTGCAGGACCTGATCGCCGCGCTGCCCAGGATCCGGGCACGGCACCCGGGCACCCGACTCGTGGTGGCCGGCAAGGGCGGACAGGAGTCGGAACTGCTGGCGACGGCGCGCCGGCACCGGGTGCGTCGGGCCGTGGACTTCGTGGGGCACCTGTCGGACCGGGAGCTGCGCGCGGCGCTGGCCGCGGCGGACGCGGTGGTGTTGCCCAGCCGGTACGAGCCGTTCGGCATCGTGGCGCTGGAGGCGGCTGCGGCCGGGGCACCGCTGGTCGCGTCGACGGCGGGTGGGCTCGGCGAGGTCGTGGTGGACGGGCGGACCGGGGTGTCGTTTCCGCCCGGTGAGGTGGCGGCGCTGGTGAACGCGGTGCACGCGGTGCTGGTCGATCCGGCGGCCGCGCTGGCGCGGGCGCGGGCGGCACGTGCTCGGCTGGCCGTCGATTTCGACTGGGGGTTGATCGCTCGCGCCACCGCCGAGGTCTACGCGTCGGCACGGCTGGTCGTCCACGACGTCCTTGGGCGGCCGAAGATCGCCACCGGGAACGCCTTCGGCGTCTGACGCCGTTTTCGCGGATCACCGGCTCCGTCGCCGGGGGCTTCAGTCGGTGTTGTCCTGGTGCGGTTCGATCGGGAACGTGATCATGGTGTGCAGGCGGGGAGTGCGGCCGGGCGCGGGCCCGTTGCCGACGCGGCCGGCGAACACCTGTTGCACGTCCTTGACCAGCTCGGCCAGTTCGGCCTGGGTCAGCCACAGGATGCCCTGCCGGTAACCGACCGAGTCGACGATCGGGTCGGCGCCGGGCCGGTCGAGGTAGGCGTTGAACTCGGCCAGCAGCGCGGCCATTGTCGCGGTGAAGCCTCGCCGGTGATCGTCGAGGGTCATGGTGGCGGCGGTGTCCGGGCCGATCCGGGTTCGGTCCGGTCGCAGCCGGTAGTGGCGCTCGACGGCGCCGTGTACGCGGTGTTCGGCCACGACCTCGAGTACTCCACCTTCGACCAGCAGGCCGACGTGCCGGTACAGGCTGGTTTTGGGCACGTCGGGCAGCCGGGCGCACAGGTCGGCGGTGGTGCGCGTGCGGTCGCCGGACATGGCGTGCACGATGCGTAGTCGCACCGGGTGCAGTAGTAGGTCGAGCGGGTCCATGTCCTGACGATCCCACATCTGGTACCGTTGCCAAAATTGGAAACGGACAAGAGGTGACACGGTGACCAAGTTGAGTTCGGACGTGGTGCACCCGCTGGTGCTGGAGCCGGACGGGCCGCTGGACGACCTGGCGTGGCTGGACGAGGCGATCGGTGACGCGCGGGTGGTGGCCATCGGCGAGAGCGCGCACTACAACCACGAGTTCCTGGTGCTACGCCACCGTTTGCTGCGTTACCTCGTGGAGCGGCACGGATTCGGCGCCTATGCCATGGAGTCCGGCTTTCCGGAGGGCTGGCGTGCCGACGCCTGGGTCCGGGACGGTGGCCCGGACGAACTCGGCTTCGTCCTGGCCACCGGCATGACCTCACTGATGGGTCCGTGGGCCGAGATCCGTGACCTGATGGCGTGGCTGCGCCATCACAACCAGAACACCACCCGAAAGGTGGGTTTCTACGGGATCGACCTGCCCGGTTCGGTGGTGTCCACCCTGCCGGGACTGGAGTTGGTGTTCGACTACCTCGGCGAGGCCGACCCGGAATTCGAGGCCGACCCGGCCATCCGGGACACGGCGGGCGCCCTTGCCGCGTCGTCCCCGTTCTCCGCGCCAGCGGCCATGGCCGCATACGGCCAACTCGAACAGTCCACAAAGGACAAGTTCACCGGCGGCCTTGCCGGACTCGTCGCTCGGCTGGCTGCCCAACGAGTGGAGTACGTCGGTCGGACGTCCCTGGACGCCTACGGGCGGGCGGGCCGCGCGCTGGCCGGGGCGGTCGCGCTCGACGCGCTGGCCCGTGCCATGGCCGGTGGCGACCGGCAGGCGATGATGAACATGCGGGACGCCGCCATGGCCGACACGATCGAGTGGATTCTGGGGCGGGAGGAGCGGATCGTGCTGGCCGCGCACAACGGCCACCTCCAGCGCCGGCCGGGCGCGCTGCCCGACATGCCGCCGATGACGCCGCTGGGTATGCACCTGGCCGAGCGGCTCGGGCGGGACTATGTGGTCATCGGGACGACGGCGGACACCGGCCAGATCCTGACCACCGGGCCGGAGTTCTATGCCGGCACGCTGTTCAGTCCGTTGCCGCAGGCCAGTCCCGACAGCATCGACGGGCTGATGGCGGCCAGTCACGACAGCCCGTTCGGGGTCGACCTGCGCCGATTGTCCGGCGCGGACACCGCTGCGGTGCGGGCGGCCGGGAGGCAGCGGGTGCTCGCCGATCACTACGGCGATGTGGGCGTGCTGGCCGCGTTCGATGTGCTGGTGCACGTTCCGGTGCTCACCCCGGCGCACCCGGACGCCGACGCGCTGGCGCACGCGCCTGCTGACGTGCAGGGACCGTTTGCCGCCTACCAACAGTCGTTGACGGCACCCGCCGAATAGGCCCTGGTTGACGGCGGCCGGCGGTGGTGTGGTCGGGGCCCCCTGGGAAGGCCCGCCACGCAAGATCAGGGCCCTGTTGGGGGTTCACCCGGATGTCGCGCGGCGCCGCGGTGGGCAGAGTAGTCACCATGAAGATCGTCCGGCGAGCAGCCGTGGGCGCGGTGACCTTCGCGACTACCGCGGCGATCACCACCCTCAGCGTGCCGGCCCCAGCCATCACGGCACCAGTCCTGACCACGCTGACGGCATCGAGCAGGGCATCGGTCCAGGCGACGAGCGCGTTGTCGTTGCCTGGGCTGACCGGGCGGTACGCGGTCGGTCGCAACACTCTGCATCTCGTCGACCCGCAGCGCGTCGATCCCTGGGTGCCGCAGTCCGGGCCGAGACAGTCAATGGTGGATGTCTACTACCCAGCCCTTGCCGGCACCGGCGCGCCTGCCCCCTACCTGAGCACCACGGAAGCGGCGGCGTTGATCAACTACGCGGGCCTGTCCGGGACTCTCGCGCCGACCACCCTCGCCGACACCCACACCTGGACACGCGCCAACGCCGTGCCGTTGCCCGGTCGCTATCCGCTCGTCATGTTGTCCCCTGGTTTCTCGGTGCCCCGTTACACCCTCACCAGCCTCGCCGAGGACCTGAGCAGCCAGGGATTCGTGGTGGCGACCGTCGATCACGCATACGAGTCGGTGGCCACCCGGTTCCCCAGCGGCATGCTGCCCTGCGCGGCATGCGAGCAGTACACCGCCGGCAGCATCAGCCAGGAGCAGATCGTCGCCAGCCGTGCTCAGGACGTGTCCTTCCTGCTCACCGCACTCACCAGCCCCCACCCGGTATGGCGCTACGCCCGCATCATCAACCCGGCGAAGATCGGCATGGCCGGCCACTCCGTCGGCGGCGACGCGACTGTGGCCACCATGCTCGCGGACCCACGCATCCTGGCCGGCGTCGACCTGGACGGCCCCATCACCCCACCGGTTCCCGCGACCGGTATCGGCCGCCGTCCGGTCCTGTTGGTCGCGGCCGCCGACCCGAGTAGTCCAGACATCCTGCCGACCTGGACCAGCAGTTGGCCGACCCTGGACGGGTGGAGGCGGTGGCTGACCGTCGCCGGCGCGGACCACTACACCTTCACCGACCTGGACTACCTGGTCAACGCCAGCGGCGTGTTGTCCATTCCGGACGCTCCCCGGTCGATCGCGATCACCACGACCTACGTCGGCGCGTTCTTCGAACGTCAACTCAACGGGATCCCCGAGCCGCTGCTCGATGGCACCAGCAATGCCTTTCCCGAGGTGAGCTTCACCAATCCCTGACCTGGCTGCTGAGTCCGTCCGCGATCAGGACGCGTACCGCCCGAGTCAGCCATTGGACACCACCTTTACTCGCCTGCGATCACCTTGACGCCCGGTTCCGACTTCGTAACCACCTCGCGGTCTGACTTGTCGCCACCGGGCGGTGAGGTCCGCACAATGCTCAGAGACAGCGTCACACCATCGGTTCCGCGCACAGCCAGATCCTTAACCCCGGCAATCGCGGTGTGGCCCGAATTCGTCAGCAGTTCCTGGAAATACTGCTTGAAATCATCCACGGTCATCAACCGGTTGTGGTATCGCGCGTTGTCGGGCGGCGCGGTCAGCCGCACGGACACTATCTCGGGATGGTCATCGGCCACGATCAGGTCAGCAGCCAGTTGATCAAAGTCAGGCACACGCATGGGC
>DASXXM010000161.1:0-6147 GCA_036503065.1 Pseudonocardiaceae bacterium
CGGTGCCGCGCATGCCCAGCGCGTGCCATCCGCCGCCCGCGGTGATCGCCAGTTGATCGCGCTCGGCGTACACGAGACTGACCTGGCCGGGTGCGGCGTCGGCGTGTTCCCGCATGGTGATCAGGTAGGCGTCCGCGCGCAGTCCACCGGTGACGACAGGGGCGTCGCGGTCGATGCGCAGGCGGTCCCCGTCGATGGCCAGTGGCGCGGTCGCGGTGAGCAGGTGGCCGCCTTTGCCACGCTCCGACGTCACCGACGCGACGTAGATCGAACCGTCGGCGATTCTGGGCAGCAGTCGCTCGGTCAGGGCAGGCCGGCCGAACCGTACGATCGTGTCCACCTGCTGGCAGTGCATCGCCCACACCATCGCGGTCGACAGGCAGGCGCCGGCCAGCCGCCCGGCGACGTCGGCGAGATCGCGCAGCTCACCGCCCAGCCCGCCGTACTCCTTCGGCACCAGCAGGCCCATCAGGCCGCTGGCCCGCAGCGCCGCCATGGCCTCGACCGGGAACCGGCTCTCCTGATCCACGTCGGCCGCGTGCTCGGCGAGCACCGGCAGGACGTCGGCGACCGGATCGCCCGTCATGCCGCGCTACGCATGGGACGCTTCCAGTTCATGGACGACCTGCCACAGTCTGCCGGGCGTCGCGAAGACCACCGGTTTGAGCGCGTCGTCGGGAAACGTCACGCCGAACGTCTCCTCCAGGTCCAGCAGAAGCTGGATCGTGCCCATCGAGTCGAGGCCGAGGTCGTACAGGCTGGCGGTGGGCGACAACGGCTGGTCCGCTCCCAGCACCGGGACATTCGCGCGTACCACGGACTCGAATCGCTCGTCCCATGGCATTTTCGCCTCCCCCAATCGACCAGCAACGAACAGTCAGGCTAATGCATCCGAATGTGCAAATACAATGGACCGCCGTCGCCGTAACGACCGGACGACGATCTTGTGACGCGGCCCTCGCACGCTGGACCGGTGGCCGACACCAGCACCGATGCCAGTACTGACGGCACCGGTGCCGCGGTGGTCATCGGGGCGGGCGGCTTCATCGGATCCCGGTTGTACCGCCGGTTGGTCGCAACCGGTATCGCCACAGCCGATCACGTCATGCCAGGCGTGCGAACGGTTTTCTTCGTGGCCGGCTCGGTCACCCCGTACTCGGCGGACCGCTGTCCGGAGCGGGTCGCCGCGCACCTCGCGTCGTTCCGGGCGTTGGTGGACGAACTCACCGGCACGCAGGCCAGGGTCGTGCTCGCCAGTTCCGGCGGCACCCTCTACGACGAGCGCGTCCGCCCGCCGTACACCGAGCGCTCCCCGCTGGCGCCGAACTCCACCTACGGCGCCGCGAAACTGGCGATGGAGCGGGAACTCCGGACCAGCGCCACTACCGGTGTGGTGCTGCGCCTCGCGAACGTCTACGGCCCCGGCCAGCGTCTTGGCACCGGCCAGGGCGTCGTCGCGCACTGGCTGGACGCCGCCGCACACGGCAGGCCGCTGGTCGTCTACGGCGATCCGGAGACCACCCGGGACTACGTCTACGTCGACGACGTGGTCGACGCGATGGTCCGGACACACCTGGCCGGACCACTGCCCGAGGTGCTCAACATCGGCTCCGGCAGCCCGGTCACGCTGTCCGCATTGCTGCGCACGGTCGAGAAAACCGTGGCCGGGCCGCTGGACGTGCGGTTCGAACCGGCCCGCGGCATCGACAGACGGGACGTCTGGCTGGCCACGGACCTGGCCGGGGCCACGCTCGGCTGGGCCGCCACCACCGGCCTGGACGATGGCGTCGAACGCACCTGGCACGCGCGTCCGTGACCAGGCAGCCGGTCGTCGTCCTCGGCACCGGGCTCGGCGCGGAACACCTCGCCGACCTGATCGACGAATGCCCTGACCTCGAACTGACCGCGTTCGCCGAGAACCTCGACCGCGACCGGAGCACCAAGCCACTGCTCGGCCGCCCCGTGCTGTGGATCGACGAGCTGCCGCCGCTGGCCGGCACGCACCAGGCGGTCTGCGCCATCGCCAGCAACCAGCGTTGGCGATTCGTGGCACCGGTCGAGGCGATGGGGTTCCGATTCGCCGTGGTGCGGCATCCCGCCGCGCACATCTCGCGGACCGCGACCATCGGGCCGGGCAGCACGGTCAGCGTCGGCGCCGTCATCGGCGCGCACACGACCCTGGGCCGGCACGTGATCGTGCACCGGGGAACGCTGATCGCCCACCACACCACGATCGGCGACTACGTGACGTTCGGGCCGGGCGCTAACATCGCGGGCGCAGTGACGGTCGGCGCCGGAACCTGGATCGGGATGGGCGCGATCGTCGTGGACTACCGCACGGTCGGCGCCGGCTGCGTGGTCGGCGCGGGTGCGGTGGTCACCGCGGACGTGCCCGACAACGTGCAGGTCGTCGGCGTGCCGGCCCGGATCACCAAGGAGCACGTCGATGGCAGATGAGCCGGTTCCCGCGCGGGACAGCGAGATCATGCCGTCCCACACGGGTGGACAGGACTGGCTCGTGTCCTGGCACCCACCCACGGACGAACCCGTCGGCCGACCACACGGCGCGGCCGGGATCTGTGTCGCGGGCGACCAACTCGTGCTGATCAGCCCGGACGAGGTGCACTGGGGGTTCCCGGCCGGACGGCCGGAGGGCGACGAGCGGATCGAGGAGACGCTGCGGCGGGAAATGCTCGAAGAGGCATGCGTCACGGTGACCGGGGAACGATTGTTGGGGTTCGCCAGGAGCCAGTGCGTCGAGGGACGCGAGAAGGACGTCGTCCTGGTGCGGTCCTACTGGCGGGCGGACGTCGTGATCCAGCCGTGGGAACCGCTCTTCGAGATCCGGCACCGCCGGATCGTGCCCGCCGCGAGCGCCACGCTCGTCGTGCGGGATCCGGACGAGGTCGCGACCCGGATCTCGCACCGGGCGCTGATCGAGGCCGGGCTCCGCTGAACCCGGCGGCTTGCCGCTGCCCATGCGCTCTGCGAATATCCGTCTAGACGGATATGTCTTCGAACGGGGACTCGATGCGGACACGCAAGCTCGGGCGGCACGGGCCGGAGTTGACCGTCCTGGGCATCGGCACCTGGGCGATGGGCGGGCACGGCTGGGCCGGATCGTGGGGGCCACAGGATTTCACCGAGTCCGTCGCGACCATCCGGATCGCGATCGATCTCGGGGCGAACTGGATCGACACGGCGCCGGCATACGGGCTGGGCCGTGCCGAGGAGATCGTGGGTACCGCGCTGGCCGGACGGGACGACGTGCTCGTGGCGACCAAGTGCGGCGAACGGATCAACGGTGACCGCACGTATCGCTCCGGCCGTGCCGCCGGCATCGTCGCCGACTGCGAGTCCTCGTTGCGGCGGCTGCGTCGTGACGTGATCGACCTGTACCAACTGCACCATCCACCGCCCGACGTGCCGGTCGAGGAGGCGTGGCAGGCGATGGTCGGGCTCGTCACGGCCGGCAAGGTCCGCCATGTCGGGCTGTGCAACACCGGTCTGGACGAGCTGACGCGGTGCCTGTCGATCCGACACGTGGACAGCTACCAAGGTCCCTACTCGCTGCTGCGTCGCAAGCCGGAAGCCGAAATCTTGCCGTTCTGCCAGGACGCGGGCATCGGCGTGCTGCCGTTCGGCGCGCTGGGCCACGGTTTCCTGTCCGGTCGCTTCGACGTGTACCGCCTCGCGCCGGACGACTGGCGACACGCGGAGCGATGGCGGGACGAGATCGCCCGCGGCGCCGAGATGACCCGGCGACTCGACGGCGTGGCGCGACGACTCGGCACGACCGTCGGTCGGCTCGCCACCGCGTGGCTGGTCGATCACCCGGCCGTGACCGCGACACCGGTCGGCACCCGGTCGGTCGCACAGGCCAGGGAGAACTTCGGCAACCCGTTGCCGGCGGACGCACGCGCGCTGCTCGCCGACACGATCGGGCAGCCTGCGTGAGTGAGCCCGGATCGGAGCCGGTATCGGTGCTGGTGGCGCGGTTCCTCGCGTTCGGCGACGTGCTGCTCACCCTGCCGTTGGCCGAGACGCTGCACCGCAGCCGCGCGGTGGCCTCGGTCGACGTGCTGACCCAGCGCCGCTACGCCGACCTGTTGGTCCGCAGCCCGTACGTCCGGCGGGTCCACACGTCCGATCCCGGCGTGCCCTACGACGTGCTGCTCGACCTGCACACGCGGGCGGCGCCGCTGCGGGCGGACATCGAGGCCCTGCTGGGCCGAGTCCGCGCCGGCACCAGGATCGGCTTCGCGAACCCGTGGCAGCGGACGGCGGACGGGCGGTTGCCGACGCGCAGGTGGGACGAGCACGCCGTGGAGTACTACGCCAGAGCGGCCGGCGACCTGATCGACGGCCCGCTGGCCACGGGCGTCGTGACCATCGCGCCGTCGGACCTGGCCGCCGCGCGAGACCTCGTCCCGCCGGGCGCGGTGGCGGTCGCGCCCGGCGCGCGCTACCGGTTCAAGCGCTGGCCTGCCGACGCGTACCGCAGGCTGGTCCAACTGCTGGCAGCCCGCGGCGTGCCGGCCGTGCTCGTCGGCCACTCGTTCGACCGGGACGTGATCGGGCAGGTCGGTGGCGCGCCGGTGTTGGTCATCGACGACGACTACCGGCTGGCCGCCGTGTTGCGGGCCTGTGGCGTTGTCGTGGCCAACAACAGCGGGATGGCGCACCTGGCGCAGGTCGCGGGCGCCCGGGTGGTGTGTGTGCACAGCCACACGCTGCCGGCGATGTGGCGGCCGTGGGGCGATGGCCACGTGAACGTGACCGGCGCGCCGGGCCCGTGTGACTGCCCCGATCTCACCGAGTTCGAGACACCGGTGCCGTGCGGCCTGGCCATCGAGCCGGCCACGGTCGTGGACTCCGTCGTGGAACTGGTGCGATGACGACCCTGATGCTGGACATCCGGGCGAACGGCGCCGGTATCGCCCGCTACGGCCGACGCCTGCTGACCGAGTCGGCCCCACGCCTGGGCGAACTGGCCGACAAGGTGTACGCGGTGGCGCACGATCAGGACGTGCCCGAACTGGCTCTGCCGGGCGGGGCGGTCGAACTCGTGACGGCACCGTCGGACGAGGGCCGTTACGTGTGGCGGCGGGACGACTGGCTGCGCGAGCTCGTCGCCGACGTCCGGCCGAACCTGTTCTACACCACGAACTACACGATGGACGCCGACCACGACGGCCCGTTCGTCGTCACGATCCACGATCTGGTTCGACTGATGCGCCCGGAGACCGCCAGCGACGCGGAGTTCGTCGCCCGCTACGGCCGGGCCGAGCTGGCACGCCTGCGCGAGGTCGCGCCCCACCGCGACGGCCCCGTGTTCGCGCCGTACTTCGCCGCCCTGACCGGAAAACTGGCGTCCCGTGCCAGCCTGGTGGCCACCGTGTCCGCCGCGACGGCGAAGGACATCCGGTCGGTACTGGGCGTGCCGGCCGACCGGATCAGCATCGTGCCCTCCGCGGTGGACGAGGTGTTCCGGCCGCGTGACCCCAGCGCCCTGCGACGGCGGTTCTCCTTGGGTGACCGGTACTTCCTGTTCGTCGGCGTGGCCGGCAACCGCAAGAAGGTGGACTGGCTGATCCGGTCGTTCGGCCGCGTACTGCCGCGGACACAGCTCGTCGTGGCCGGTGGGGACGCGGAGTACCGGGCCGACATCCGACACGCGCTTGCCGACGCCGGTCCCGTGGTCTTCACCGGCCGGATCTCCGACGAGGACCTGGCCGCCCTCTACACCGGTGCCGTCGCGTGCCTGTCCGCGTCGGCGCAGGAGGGTTTCGACCTGCCGCCCGCTGAGGCCATGGCGTGCGGCAGCGAAGCGATCGTCACCGCCATCCCGGCTCATCGAGAGGTGCTCGGCCGGCACGCGCACTATTTTCCGGTCGGTGACGAGGTCCGGTTCGGACGGCTCGTGACGGCCGCGTTCGAGGGCCGGCTGCCCCGGCTGGCGCCCGGCTACGCACCGCCGACCTGGCAGGCCGCCAGCCGCGCGTTCCTGCGAACGATCGAGCGAGCCCTGCGGTGACGTTCGCGTACGCCGCATTCGACCTCGACGGTACGCTCCTGGACGGTCATCGGAAGATCGATGACGACACCCTGACCGGCCTGCTGAACCTGAACCGACAAGGGATCGCG
>DASXXM010000162.1:0-14045 GCA_036503065.1 Pseudonocardiaceae bacterium
CCGCAAGCGGCGGCGGCTCCGTCCCCTGGCAACCCACTCCCGTTCGACCTGACCCCCATCGAGGGCTACCCGACCACGGCGAACGGCCTCCCAATAGTCCCCGCTGGCCTGCACGAGTTCTTGATCACACTACGAGACCGAGCCGGCGACAGGCTCCCCCCGATCTACATCACCGAGAACGGCTGCAGCGGCACGGACACAGTGGACGCAGCAGGCCACGTGCCAGACCAACACCGAATCGACTTCTTGTCGGCCCACCTGGCAGCACTGAACACCGCGATGGAAGACGGAGTAGACGTACGCGGCTACTTCGTCTGGTCCCTGTTGGACAACTTCGAGTGGTCGAAGGGATACGAGCCACGGTTCGGCCTGGTTCACGTGGACTACTCAACCCAAACCCGCACACCGAAGGATTCATACCGCTGGATGCAGACCATGATCAACAAACCGAAGCCCTAAGCCCGATTAGTCCAAAAAGCCGAGCGCGCGCAGACCCCCGCCCTTCCCTGGGGGCTTCGGCCCTTTTCAACCCTATGCCTGTCAAGCCTCAAATGGGTGGTCCGGCGGAAAGTTGTGGATAACCGCCAACCCTGTGGACAAGCAACTTGACAAACGGTCAGGGCCTACGGACCAGAGCCAGCCTGCCCACAGACCAAGGCCGAACGAAGGCCGAACGCGGCGAAACCCAAGCTGACCACGACAAAGTGGAGGCCCGCCAGGGCCGATCACGCGCGGGGGTCCGGGGGCGGCAGCCCGCCGGCCGGGGGTCTGGGGGCTTGGCCCCCAGAAAGCAGCCAAACCCGGCCGGCGAGCGCCCTCCGCGAGCAGGGTTCGCCTATCGGGTTTGGAATCCGCGGACCGGTGCCGGTCGGGGGAGGGGAGTGCAGCAGCACCGGCCCGCGGAGATCGTGGGTGATGAAGTTATGTGGCCGACGACCCGGTTCGGCTCGGTCGGGGGAACGGTCGAACCGAGTCGCCGGCCAGTGGCGGTGTCAGGGACCACGCCGGATCGGGGGCCGACGTGGGCGCCATCGCCGCCAGCTCTAGTGCGCGCCTGCCACGGCGCGCCGGTTCACGCCGACCCGCAGGTGGCGTGCTGGCCGGGGTGCGAGACCGCCCGCGACCAGGTGTTCGTATGCGGCGCGCCACACTGCGCACGGTGAGGACTGCTGGCGCCACTTGCTGGAGCACTCGGGGCAGTTGCCCCGGTCGTCCGGCTCGTGCGCGGCCAACATGGCCCGCCAGCCCTCGGTCAGCTTGGGGAGTTCGGAACGTGCCACGGACAGCAGGGACGGCGCGTCGGCGCGGGTCGCCAGCTCGGAGAGCATGTCGAGGCGTTCCCATACCGCGTTGCGCAGGACCTGCCCGAGGATCTCGTCCACTGAAACGTCACCGTCACCTTTCCGCCTCATCGGCGGCTTCCTGCAGGGCGGCCCGCAGCTGGTTGAGCTGGCCGGGCGAGAGCACCGCGGACTCGCCGGGGGGACCGACGAGCACCACCCTGCCGTGTTCGACGAACAAGGTGACGAACCGTTCCCGGTTCGCCACGTCCTGGCAGCGGACCCGCCACTGGCGGGATCGCGCCGGTTGATCGCCGACACCCATGTTGACACCGAACTCCGGTTCAGAGCGAAGCCCGACCACGTCCACTGCTTCGCTTCCCTCCGTGCTCGACTGCTTACCAGAATCTAGACTGGGACTTGTGCACCCTCAGTGGGGAGCCAGAGCGCCGATCGGTGGTACACCGACGCTAAGCGGTCAACCGAGTTCACCGCAGCCGATCAGCCTCGCCGATCCGCTCTTCTCGATCGTTGCGGAATGGCTCTACCCTGCGGTTGACGCCCGACGGACTGTGAGGGGGCGCAATTGAATACCATCGGATCGCAGGGTTCACCTGTTACACCCGATGTCTGGGATCAGCGGGAGATGCGCGACGCGCTGTCCAACCGCGACGTCAGCCAGATCTATCGGCTGCTCCGTCGCAGGGGCGTGTCGCAACGTCAGATCGCTGCTCTCACCGGCCAGTCACAGTCCGAGGTCTCGGAGATCCTCAAGGGTCGCCAGGTGATGGCCTACGACGTGTTGGCCAGAATCGCCGACGGCCTGAGCATCCCGAGGGGGTACATGGGCCTCGCATACGACGAGGCCACTGCGGTGAGGGTCGCCACTTCGGAGGTCGACCCCCAGGCTGAGGAGGACGAGTCGGTGAAGCGACGGAGGTTCCTCGCGCATGCCGCGGCCGTCACCATGGGTGCGGCCACGATGAGCAAGGACTCCGCGTCGTGGGTGGCGCACCCCGCCCAGGCCCCGGCCCCGGGACGTATCGGTATAACCGACGTCCGGCAGGTGGAGGCCGCGACCAGGGCGCTACGGGCGCTCGACTACCAGTACGGCGGGGGATTCTGCCGCGATGCGGTGGTCGCGCAGCTGTCATGGGGACAGCAGCTGCTCGACGCGAACGCCACGGACCAGGTCCGCGACCGGCTCTTCGTAGCCCTCGCTGACCTGCACAATCTGGCTGGTTGGACATCCTTCGACAGCGGACTGATCGACGCGTCGCGAAACCATTTCGCGCACGCGCTGGAACTGGCACGGGCGGGCAAGAACGACCCGCTGGTGGCCAACATCCTGTACCGGATGGGCCGGGTCTACCTGCACCAGGACGCGCCCAACGACGCGCTCAAGCTGTTCCAGCTGGGACAGATCGCGGCACAGGAGTCCGGTTCGGAACTGGCGGTCGCGGTGCTCTGCGCGAACGAGGCGTGGGCGTACGCGGCGCTGAAGAACGAACGCCAGGCGATGAAGCTGATCAACCGGACCAAGGACGAGTTCGCTCGTGCGGACCACACCAATCCGGACTCCTGGGTCAGCTTCTTCGACGAGACGGACCTGTACGCGATGGTCGGCACGGTCCACTCGGTACTGGCGATGGAGGTGGACCGGAAGCACACCAGGTTCGCCATCCCCGCGTTGACAAGGGCCATCGGGACCTACGGCGACGAAATGGCGCGCAGCAAGGCGTTCAACCTGTCCATGCTGGCCACCAACCACATGATCGACGGCGACGTCGACCACGGGGCCAGGGTCGGCCGGTCCGCCATCGACATGGCAGAGGGGATCAAGTCCGCCCGGACCAGGCAGCGGATCATCCCGCTCAAGCTCGAGGCGGACAAGCGCAGCAACAACAGCGACGCGCGGGACCTGTCCGAACGGATCGACAGGTTCCTGAACTGACCACTACTGCATGTCCGGGATGCGGTGACCAATGTCGGCACCAGCGGAACCCGGCGCGCCAGCGCCGGCCGCCGGCCAGGATGACGGGCCGGTCGAAGGTCGTCCACCAGCAGCGGGTCGTTTCACACCGGAGAGGCTGACCGAGGTACTCGCGGAGGTCTGCGCCCGCGCGGGCCTGGACCACCGCAGGGCGCGACTGCTGAAGTTCACCGCGAACGCGGTGTTCCGACTGCACCGCGACCCGGTGGTGGTCCGCATCGCCGGATCCACGGCGCTGCGCCACCGGGCGGCGAAGGTGGTCCGGGTGGCGGGCTGGCTGGCCGAGCACGACGTGCCGGCCGTCCGCCTGCTGCCCGGACTGCCGCAGCCGGTCGCTGTCGGCGAGTACCTGGCGACGGTGTGGCAGGCCGTGCCACCGGGTCGTCGGTCGCCCACCACCCGGGACCTCGCGGTGTTGCTGCGTCGCATGCACGGCCTGCCACCACCGCCGTTCGAGCTGCCGGCGTGGCAGCCACTGGACGACGTCCGCCGCAGGCTCGGCGACGCGGAGGGTCTCGACCCGGCGGACCGCGAGTTCATCCTCGAGCGCTGTGCCGAACTGGAGGAGACGCTGGCCGCGCTGCACTACCCGCTGGCCACCTGCGTCGTGCACGGCGACGCCCATCTCGGCAACCTGGTGCCCGGCCCGGCCGGTCCGGTGCTGTGCGACTTCGACTCGACGTGCCTGGGCCCACCGGAGTGGGACCTGACCCCGATCCCGGTCGGCCTGCGTCGCTTCGGCGGCTCCCGTCGCTCGGCGGCGGCGTTCACCCGCCAGTACGGGTTCGACGTGACGCGCTGGCCCGGTTTCGCGGTGTTGCGGGAGGTCAGGGAGTTGAAACTGGCCACGAGTGTGTTGCCGATCCTGCGCAGCAACCCCCATGTGGTGCCGGAGTTGCGCAGGCGGCTGCACAGCGTCCGAACGGGCGACACCACTGCCGGGTGGTCCCGGTACGGGTAGGGTCCGCTTCTCGTGGAACTCCGTCGCCTTGGTGGCTCCGGCCTGGCCGTGAGCGTCGTCGGCCTCGGCTGCAACAACCTGGGCCGACCCGGCACCGCGACCGAGTCGCCCGCCGGCACGCAGGCGGTGATCGACGCGGCGTTGGACGTCGGCATCAGCCTGTTCGACGTCGCCGACGCCTACGGCTCGCCGCGCGGCCGCAGCGAGGAACTGCTGGGCAAGGCGTTGTCCGGCCGTCGCGACCGTGCGGTGATCGCGACGAAGTTCGGCATGGACATGCACGGCGACAACGGCCCCGACTTCGGCGCACGGGGATCACGCCGCTACATCCACCGCGCGGTCGAGACGTCCCTGCGCCGCCTCGGCACAGACTGGATCGACCTGTACCAACTGCACCGGCCGGACCCCGGCACGCCGCTGGAGGAAACCCTGGCGGCGCTGGACGAACTGGTCACCGTGGGCAAGATCCGCTACGTGGGCCACTGCAACCTGGCCGGCTGGCAGGTGGCGGACGCGGCGTGGATCGCCAAGCACCGCAACGTGGCCGCGCCGGTGTCGGCCCAGAACCACTACTCGCTGCTGGAACGCGAAGCCGAACGCGAGGTGCTGCCGGCCTGCCGCCGGTTCGACCTCGGCCTGCTCCCGTACTTCCCGCTGGCCAACGGCCTGCTGACCGGCAAGTACCATCGCCGGTCCGCGCCACCGCCCGGCAGCCGCCTGGCTGGCCGCGATGCCCTGTTGGCAGGCGCGCCATGGGATCGGATCGAGGCCCTGGGCGCCTTCGCCGCCGAACGTGCCGTCAACCTGGCCACGGTGGCGATCGGCTGGCTGGTCGCGCAGCCCGCGGTCGGCTCGGTCATCGCGGGCGCCACCACGATCGAACAGGTCCAGATCAACGCGATCGCGGGCACCTGGCACCCCACCAAACGCGACCTGGCCATCCTGGACGAGATCTGCCCACCGGGCCGCCGCTGACCCACACAACGTCAACATCAACGGCGGGATCAACGGGGGCGCCCCCCAAGATCCACTTTACTCCTTTTCGGGGAGGCACGGGGCCGGCCGTCGGCACTTGTGGATAACTCGATGAGGTCGAACTCACGACGCCGGCCCTTCGCACGCCGGATAACCTCGGCCGGACAACGACGTCAGCAGGAGGACCAGATGCGGATAGCGGACACCGTGGCGATCGTGACCGGCGGCGCCTCCGGCCTCGGCGGCGCGACCGCACGTGCCCTGGCCGACCGGGGTGCCCGAGTGTTCGGCCTCGACCTGCCCGGCGCGGTCGAGAAAGCCGCCGCCGACGGCGTGCCGGGGATCAGCTACCTGGCCGCCGACGTCACCAACCCGGACCAGGTGCGCGCGGCCGTGGACACCGCGGCGCAGGACGGCCCGCTGCGCATCGTGGTGAACTGCGCCGGGGTCGGCACCGCGGGCCGGATCCTGTCCAAGAAGGGCCCGCACGACCTGGACGCCTACCGCAGGGTGATCGAGATCAATCTGATCGGCACGTTCAACGTGCTGCGCCTCGGCGCCGACGCCATCGCGAAGACCGATCCGGTCGACGGCGAGCAGCGTGGTGTGATCATCAACACGGCGTCTATCGCCGCCTTCGACGGCCAGGTCGGCCAGGCGGCGTACGCGTCGTCCAAGGGTGGCGTCGTCGGCCTGACCCTGCCGGCCGCCCGCGACCTCGCCCAGTTCGGCATCCGGGTGATGACGATCGCGCCGGGCATCGTGGACACGCCGATGCTGGCCGGGGTCAGCGACGAGTTCCGGGCCGGGCTGGCCGCCGGTGTGCCGTTCCCCAAGCGCCTTGCCCAACCGGCCGAGTACGCCCAGCTCGCGGTCGCGATCGTCGAGCACGACTACCTCAACGGCGAGGTCATCCGGATGGACGGCGCGCTGCGGATGGCGCCCCGGTGATCACAGGTCCCCGAGGTAGGGCAGTTTCCCCATGTCGGGCGAGGAGGACATCCACTCGCGCAGCGTTCTGGTAGCCAGGACGTCATCCTCGTTGTAGTCCAGCAGCCTCCGTCGTTGGCTCGGTTCGGCCGGGGCACCGTCGAAACCGACCGCGTCGCGGTACCAGCGCATGGAGTTCTCGCCGCTGGCCGCCGGGTCGCGCCAGTGGAAACCGGCGGCAGGCGCGATCGTCTTCAGGCCCTTCCCGTGCGCGCACAGGAAGGTGTCCGAGACGACCCGGAACAGGTCGACCCACAGTTCCGACTCGATGAACGACTCGACTGCCTGCCGGTCCGGCACGCCCGGGATGCCGGCGAACCGGTCCGCGGACGCCAGCAGCCAGCGGTTCTCGGCCAGTTCGTTGTAGCAGTACGCGCGGAAACTCAAGTTGGCCGCGGCAGCGCGCGTCCGCACCTCCGTGAGCCACTGCCAGAACTCGCCGAACGACCGACCCTCGTCCGGCGTCGGCAGCCGTTGCCACGTAACGAAAGCGCGATATCCCGCCGGCAGGCCCAGCGCGTCGACCCGTGGCCCGGACAGCAGGCTGCCCCACAGGTACGCGCCGGAATCGCCGAAACTCTCCATGTCCACGTCGACCTCGATGTCCGCCCTTGGCACCGAGACCTCGCGCACCCGCCGCACGACGGTCATGTCGGCCAGCCACGCCCGCGCCAGCGCGACCGCGTCCGTGAACGGGATGCTGACCAGCGGCACCGGCGGATCCTCCGCCGGGGACAACGCGGCCAGCTCGTCCACGGTCCGCACGCCCGCGTGCCGCAACGCAACGGCGTCCTCACCGCGCAGCACCAGACTCACGTCCCTGGCCGCCGTGAGGTCCGCCGCACACGTCGGCCACCACGGGCAACTGCGACAGTCCATGATCCGCGACGGCCACGCCAACGGTGTGGCACCGGACCGGGCCGCGTCCGCGACGGCGAGCCGGTCGGCGAACCTGGCCTCGTACTCGGACAGCGCGGTACGGCCGCCGGGCCACGACGGTGCCTCCAGGTCGTGCCACAGCACGGCGTCCGCGTCCAGCCCGATGACCCCGCCGACCGCCCGCCCGGCCGCGGCCTTGCCGACCGCCCGCAGCAGTTGCCGTATGTGCACCAGGCGGAGCTGGTCCCGTGGCTGCGGCCGGACCTTGCGCAACGGATCGGCCCTGCTGCCCGCCGGGGTCGGGTCGGACAGCGGCGACGTGCGCGCGCCGGTGCCCGGGTCGGTCACCTTGTGCCGGACCACCAACACCGGCAGATAGCCATCGCCGAGCCGCACCAGCAGGTCGATCCGGCCGCGCCGGCCGCCGACCGGGTCGCGGGGCAACTGGGCGTTCCAGATGAACCGGGCGCCGGCCTGCATGGCGCCCATGGTGGCGCGTTCCCGGTCGGCCGAGGTCAGCTCGGGTCCGGCCGGGATCTCCATCCACGCCGAACCGAACAGCCGGGCCAGGCCGTCGCCCACCGTGCGTCGGTGCGCGGTCGCGTCCGCGGCGCGTTGCTCACCGGCCGGATCGGGCGGCGATTTGGCCGCGTCGACCATCGTCGGATCGTTGTCCAGGTGTACCCGGCGTCGGCAGCGGGTGACCACGCCAGCATCGAGCAGCACCGGATTGTTCACGGACAGACACTCTAGAGCGTCCAGGACGGCCGACACCGCGCAACGGCGGGTTCGCGGACGTGCCCAGGACCCCGTCGGCCACTAGATTTCCGACCATGGCACGCGTCAAGAGGTTCAGGCCCCGACTAACGCCCAGCAGCGCCAAGAACCTGGTCGGCGTGGCGAAGGTCATCGGGCCCGCCGTGTTGCCGGTGGTCACGCCCTATCTCATGAAGGCCGCGGGCGCCGCACGAGACGGCCTGGACCGCCGTCGGGCCCGTCGGCTCGGGATCGACGTGGCCGAACTGCCCGAATTCACCGGCCGGGGTGGTGCGCTGCACGTCCGGATCGTCGGCGCCGACCAGTCGCTGGCCGAACTGGAGGCTCGGCAGTCGGCGAGCGACGACGACCGGACGTACGCGACCCGTGCCAGGGACACGCTGACGAACCTGGCCGCCGCCGTCCGAGCCGCGGAGCGGATGCCCACCGCCCGGCGGAAGGCCGCACACAAGTCGATAAGCCACGGACTGGACCCGATCGAACGGGAACTGCTCCGCAGGCTCGGCGTGCCCGCTTGAGGGCCGCGCCCGTATTTCACCCGATGGTTGGAACCTGGGGGACGGATACCGCAATCTGCGGCTTAGGCTCTTGAGCCGTGACAGGTCAGCCGGCCCCGACCAGGGGCGTGCCCCGGATCGTTCGGGGTGTCTCGCTGGCCGTCGTGTCGGCCGCGCTGGCCGTTGCCGCGCACACCGTGGCCGGCGGCATGCTGCCGGATCCGGGACTGATCGCGTTGCTCACCGTGGGTGTGGCCGCGGTCGGCATCGCCATCGCCGACCGTCGCCGCGGCCAGGGCACGATCCTGCTCGTGCTGGGGGCCGCCCAGTTGGCCACGCACGTGCTGCTCTCGGTGGCCGGCCATGGCATGCCCGACGTTGTCGACCCGCTGGTGATGACCGCCGCGCACGCGGCGGCGGTGCTGGTCACCGCGGTCCTGTTGGCCAGGGCCGACGGCGTGGTGTTCGGGCTGGCCGGCCTGCTGGCGATGCTGCTGCCACGGTTCCTGGTGACTCCGCCGCCGCCCGTAGGGCCACGTGTGTCGTGGCGCTGGGTCGTGCCGGTGGACCGGGCGAGGGCCGTACTGCTGCGCCTGGCCAATCCGCGTCGGGGCCCGCCGGTGCCGGCCTGACCGACCGCCGTAGGCCGGTCACCCGCACCCGTCCCCATTACCCGAGCACCGGCCGCGATCGGTCGTGTGCCCACAAACGTGGAGAACTCATGTCAACCCGACGATCCATCGCGCGTACCGGCGCGATCCTGACCGCGACAACCTTGACCGTCCTGCTCGGTGCCGGCGTCGCCGCGGCACACGTGTCCGCGCACAGCCCCGACAACCCCACGAAGGGCGGCGACGCCGAGATAGTGTTCCGGGTGCCGGACGAGGAGAACGCCGCACACACCGTCATGGTGCGGGTCAACTTCTCGACGACCAGCCCACTGTCCAATGCGGGCATCAAGCCGGTGGCGGGCTGGACCGCCCAAGAAACCATGATGACGCTGGCCAAGCCGGTGAAGATGTCCGACCAGACGATCACCACCGCCGTCCGGTCGATCACGTGGACCGCACCGGCGGGCGGCGGCATCGTGCCAGGCCAGTTCCAGGAGTTCGCCATCACCGTCGAAGGACTGCCGGACAACACCGACCAACTGGTCATGCCGGCGGTCCAGACCTACGACAACGGCGACGTGGTCAACTGGAATCAGCCGACAGTGGCGGGCCAGGCGGAACCGGAACACCCGGCCCCCAACCTGACCCTGGCCGACGCCAACCCGGCACCACCGGCCGCACAGTCCACATCGGACACCACGGCCCGCTGGCTCGGCGGCGCCGGTCTCATCATTGCCGCGCTGGCCCTGGGATTCGGTCTCGGCGCCTTCGTCCGTAGCCGTCGGCCCACCGCCACGACACCGGCCGAAAAGCCACGACAGGAGTCCGAGGTATGACACCCGGCAGTTGTCAAACCGCTTGTCCACAGGTTCACCGGTTATCCACAACTTCCCGGCGCCTCCCCCATTCGGGGCTTGACAAAGGTAGATTGAAAAAGGGCCGTAGCCCCCGAGGTTGGGTGGGGGTCTGCCTGCGGGCGCGGCGAAATTCCCGGCGGATTGTTGTTGTGGCTGTGTTGGCCGGGTTTGCCGTGCTGGGCTTGGGTTCTCCCGCGTTCGCGCACGACGTGCTCGTTGGCAGCGCGCCGGCCGCGGGTGCCACTGTGGCGCGCGGGCCGGCCGAGGTTCGGTTCGATTTCAACGCTCCCGTGCGGCAGGGGCCGAACACCATCACCGTGGTCGGCCCGAACGGCACCCACTGGGAACGCACCGAGAACGCCACCGTGACCGGCAACTCGGTGTCCGCTCCGGTCGCACCGCTCGGCGCGGCAGGCGTCTACACGGCCGGCTACCGGATCATCTCGGCCGACGGCCACCCGGTGACCGGCGAGATCCACTTCACGCTGACCGTGGCCGGCAACGGCACCCCCGTGGGTGCGGCGGCCGCCGCACCCACCATCAGCGGTGGTGGTGGCGGTGGTGTCCCGATCTGGATCTGGATCGCGGGTGCGGCCGTGCTGCTGGGTGTCGTGCTGTTCGTGGTCCTGCGCACCGGCCGCGGCCGCGGGGACAGCGCATGACCAGCCCGACCACGACCGCCGCCGCTCGCCGGCCGCGCTATCCGCTGCTGCTCGTGCTGGCGTGTGGCGCGGTGTTCGGCACGCTCGTCGGCCTGGCACTGACGGCGACCGCCGCGGTGCCGGGCATCGTCGCGCCGGGCACGGCGGTCGTGGTCGGGCTGCCGCTGTCGCGGGCACTGGTGGACCTGGCCGCACTGACCACGGTCGGCATGAGCTTCCTGCCCACCCTGGTCGGCGACCGGGCGCGCCGTGCCGCAGGCGCGCTGGCGCTGGCACGGCGGATCGCCGCGGTCAGCTCCGCGGTGTGGCTGGTCGCGGCGCTCACGTCACTGGTGCTGGAGGTGGCCGACTACGCACCCGGCAAGCCGGTCACCGTGGCGGCCGTCGTGACGTACGTTCGGCAGCTCCCGTCCGGGCAGGGTCTGGCCGTGGTGGCGTGCTGTGCGCTGGTGTACCTGGTCGTCGCGGTGCTCGCGGTACGGCGGGGCGAGACGGTACCGGTCGAACTGCGGATCACCGTGGCGATGTTCGCCCTGCTGCCGTTGCCCGTCACCGGGCACGCCGCGATGGACGCGGCGGGCTGGCGCGACGTCACCATGATCTCGATGGAACTGCACGTGGTCGGCGCGGTGTGCTGGACCGGCGGCCTGCTCGCGGTGCTGCTCCTGCTGGCCAACCAACGTGACGCCCTTGCCGACGCGTTGCCCCGGTTCTCCCGGCTGGCCACGGTGTGCGTGTGCGTCGTCGCCGTCACGGGCGCCTACAACGGCTGGTTCGAGTTGTACGCCACACCGGGCGTGCACTGGTACGTCGCGCTGTTCACGACCGGCTACGGCTGGATCCTGATCGGCAAGCTCACGTGCGTGCTGGCGGCAGGCGCGCTCGGCGGCTACACGCGGTTCCGGCTGCTGCCCAGGATCGTCCAACGGCGCGCGACCGCGGTGCTGACCTGGGCGACTCTGGAAACGGCCGTGCTGGGCGTCGCGTTCGGCCTGGCCGCGGTGCTGGTCAGGGCGCCGGTCGTGAGCGGTTAGCCGGCGCTGCCCCGCAGCAGTACCCCGGCCACCAGTTCCGGATCGTCGGACATCGGCACGTGGCCGCAGCCGGGCAGCCGGATGTGCCGGGCCATCGGCAGCGCGGCCCTGGCCTGCCGTGCCTGGTAGGGCGGCAGCACCAGGTCCCGCGCGCCCCACGCGATGACGACCGGGATGCCGGCGGGGACCGTGCCGGTGAACGGCGTTGCCTCGCGCACCAGCGTGTGCAGCGCCGGTTGGGCGCGGGTGAAGGCGCGGAAGTCGCCCAGCGCCAGTTCCGGATCGAGCCGGCCCGGATGGGCGTTGATCCAGCCGAACATTATCGCCCGGCCCGCCGTGGTCCGCACCAGCCGAGGGGCCCGGTCGCCGACCCGCCTGCCGACCCGTTCCACCGTGCCGAACAGCCGGCGGGTGTAGCCGAAACCGGCGTCGGTGCGCCAGAAACCGGCCGGGGACAGTGCGGTGGCCGAGCGGACGATGCCGAGCACCGCGGCTTCCAGGGCCATCCGGCCGCCGAGCGAGTTGCCCGCGATGTGCGGTCGGTCCAGACCCTGCTGCTCGAAGAACGTGGTCAGCTCGTCGTGCAGGATCCCGACTCCGGTGCGGCCGTCGAGGACCAGCGGATCGGACTCGCCGTGGCCGGGCAGGTCGACCAGGATCACCTCGCGCCGGCCGGTGAGGTGCTTGAGCACCGGGTACCAGGCCTGCCTGCGGTGACCGACGCCGTGCAGCAGCACCAGCGGCGGTCCGGATCCGATGCGTTCGAACGCCAGCATGACGACCTCCCGACCGTTCCTACTGATGGTAGGTTACCGGCCGGTCGGGCGCGTGTCGATCGATCAGTCCTGTTCGGTGAACTGCGCTGTCGACGGGTGTGGATGTCGGAAGTTGTTCAAGCGGCGCATCGCGAGCACACTGCGCTCTTCCAGTTCCCTGCGGTCCAGCCAGCCGGCCGCGTAGTGGCGGTAGGCCTGGGCCAGCATCACCAGCTCGGCCAGGTAACCGGCCGAGCGGCGGCGGCTGGACTCGGGCAGCCCGGCCAGCAGCGGTAACTGACTGTCCACGATCTCGTCCAACATGCTGGCAGCACGCACCGCCTTGCGCGCTCGCCATCCATGCAGCGGTCCCCGCATGGTCACCACCTGCCCACCAAAATCACCCCGATGCTGCTGGATCGCAGCTCACCACCTCGACGTTACGTGCTGGAAATGTGGTGTCACCCTACTGAGCCACATGTCGACCTCCCGAGGGTAACTACGGCACGTTCAAACACTCCGCGCATTCGGAGCAGGCACGTTGGTGAGGTCTGCCATAGCTGATTAGGTTGGGGAGGTGCTCACCACACGACCGGAACTCACCGGCACCGTCGGCATGGTCGCCTCGACGCACTGGCTGGCATCGGCCGCCGGAATGTCCCTGCTGGAGGCGGGTGGCAACGCGTTCGACGCGGTCGTGGCCGCCGGTTTCGTGCTGCAGGTCGTCGAGCCGCATCTCAACGGACCGGGCGGCGAGGTGCCTGTGGTGTTCACCACTGCTGCCGACCCTCGGCCCCAGGTGCTGTGTGGTCAGGGTGTGGCGCCGGCCGGCGCGACCATCGCGCACTACCGGGATCTGGGCCTGGAACTGGTGCCCGGCTCGGGCCTGCTGGCCGCGACCGTGCCCGGTTCGTGGGACGCGTGGCTCACCCTGTTGCGTGATCACGGCACCAAGTCACTACGCGAGGTGCTCGGCCACGCCATCGGCTACGCCCGCGACGGTTACCCGGTGGTGGACCGGATCGGCGGCACCATCGAGATCGTGGCCGACCTGTTCCGCGACCACTGGCCCAGTTCGGCCGCGCTCTGGCTGCCCGACGGCCGCCCGGTCGCGATCCGCCACCGTCGTCCGGTCCTGGCCGACACGTGGGAACGATTGCTGGCCGAGGGGGAGCGGGCCGGCGGAGACCGCGAGGCGCAGATCGACGCGGCGCGCCGCGCGTGGTCCCAGGGTTTCGTGGCCGAGGCCATCGATGCCTTCTGCCGCAACGAGTTCCGCGACGACTCCGGCCGCGACCACGCCGGCGTGCTGACCGGCGCCGACCTGGCCGGCTGGCAGGCGAGCTATGAGGACGCCCTGACCGTGGACCTGGGCGAGTGGACGCTGGCCAAGTGCGGCGCCTGGAGCCAGGGACCGGTGCTGGCCCAACAGTTGTTGCTGCTGCGCCAGTTCGCCGACGAGCTGAGCTACCCGGACGGCATCCCGACCGCCCGCACGGTGCACCTGGCCGTCGAGTGCGCGAAGCTGGCCTTCGCCGACCGCGAGGCGTGGTACGGCGACGTGCCGGACGTACCGTTGGCCGACCTACTGTCCACAGAGTACACTACCGAACGCGCAAAACTGGTGGCGGACAAGGCATCCCTGGAACTGCGCCCTGGCTCGCCCGGCGGCCGCACGCCCCGCCTGCCGCGATTCGTGGCCGAGGGACGCGGTATCGGGCTGACCGTCGAGAGCGCCGCGCTCGGCGAGCCGACGGTCGGCCCCCAAGGCCAA
>DASXXM010000163.1:0-9619 GCA_036503065.1 Pseudonocardiaceae bacterium
CCGTCCAATCCGGCGGCCCTGAACGCCGGCTTCGACTCGGGCGATCATCTCCACCCGAACGCGGCCGGCATGCAGGCCATCGCGAACTCGATCGATCTGGGACTGCTGAAGTGATCAGCGCAGCGCGAAACCGTCGACCAACAGGTAGGTTCCGCTGAGTTTGGTGATCGTCAACGTGTGTTGCCCAGCGGCCAGGCCCGACACCGAGTACAGCGGGAACCGGGTCTGCCGCTGGGCGGTGTTGGCACTGACGGTCGGCTGCGCGACGCCGTCGAGCGTGATGCCGACGTCGCCCTCGTCGGAGTTCGTCTCGGTCAGGAAGTCGATGCCGGTCCCGGTGAAGGTGATCGTGGCGGAAGCGCCATCCTGCTGGGTGTAGTGCACCCCGTTGTCCAGATCGCCGAGGCCGCGCGAACCGCTGGACGCCCAACCGCCCAGGTAGCCGATGCGCAGGTCGTCGTCGTCGAGCAGGTTGCCCCGGGTCGGGCCGGGCCCGGCCGCGTCGATGATTGCCTGCGCCGCGGGCGGCCATCGGCCGTCGGTGACCACAGTGGACTGGGTGAGGGCGATGTTCGTGCCGTTGTTGTTGAAGCGGTTGGTGTCGGTGAAGTTGTCGTGGATCGAGTCGTCATGGATGCTCGGTGTCCACAGGTTCACCCACAGGCCGCCGTTGCTGAACGCCACCACGTTGTCGTGGGTGTTCCACAGCGAACTGCCCTCGTCGTGGTAGATCACGTTGCAGCCGTTGATGCACTCGCCGAGCACGTTGCCGACGAACTCGGAACCGGACGCCTGCCCGCCGAGCGTGTAGATCGGGCCGCCGTCGTTCAGGACGCCCATCACGCTGTGCACGTGGTTGCCGGTGACGAGGTTGCCGCCGGTGTACGTGGTCCCGCGCCGGCAGTCGGTCAGCCCCTGCTTCGCCTGCAGGGCGCAGTCCGACATCCAGCCCCAGCCCCAGCCGATCGAGATGCCGGAGTACGGCGTGTAGCCGACATCGTTGTGCGACAACGTGGTGCCGCGGCTGTGGCCGACCCAGATGCCGACGGCGTCCTGAAATTCCTGCCCCGGCCACTGCACTATGTCGTCGGCCACGGTGTTGCCGCTGGTCATCAGCGCGGGTTGGGTCTGGTAGTAGTCGTCGACCTCGCCCACGGCCACGCCGATGCCGGCCGTGTCGGTGATCATGCTGCCCGTCACCGACGAATCCTGGGTCTGGTCGGCCAGGTCGATCCCGCTGGTTCCGGTGTGCCGCACGACATCCCCGGTGAACGAGACGCGTGCGCCGCGGTGCACCTGGACGGCGGCCGGGACGCGGGTCGGGGTACGGGTGGTGGGGTCCCAGATGATGCCGGCCTGGTTGTCGATGTAGCCCTCGTTGGTGGGCGCGTTCCAGGTCGTGTATTCGAATGTGAGGCCGGTGAAGGCGATGTCGTGCACGGGCGCGACGACATCGGGGATTACGGTGAAGCCGTCGATCAGCAGGAAGCTGCCGCCGGTCTTGACGACCTTGATCGTGTGCTGGCCCTTCGGCAGTCCGGTCACCGACACCATCGCCTGCTGCGCCAGCCGCACTGGCCCGTTCCCGGACACCGTCCGCGTCTTGACACCGTCGACGTAGACGTCCGCGGTGCCCTCGTCGGAACTCGTTTCGGAGAGCACCTGGATGCCGGTGCCGGTGAAGGTGTAGCTGAGCGAGTCGCCGTCGGTGCTCGTGTAGTGCACGTCGTCGCCGAGGTCGCCGAGGTGCCGGTTGTTCGAGGTGTTCCACGCGCCCGTGTAGACCGCGCGCCAGTCGTTGTCGTTCAGCGGCGCGAGGTGCCCCGGCGTGCCGGCGACATCGAGAAGTTCCTGCGCCACGGGAAGTTCGACGTCGGCCTTGGCCAGGTCCTCACCGGTGCGCGGCACGTAGTACAGCTGGCCGGCCGCACTGTCCAAATAGAACTGTCCGGGCGTGCCGAGTAGCTGGTAGGCGTTCTCGAGCCACGTGATGCTGCCCAGGGACGGCAGGCCGGCGCCGTTGAACGGGAAGCTCGGGTTGGGCACCGAGTTGTGGTTGTTGTTCCAGCAGGCGGGATCGACGGTGAGGTCGGAGCCGCCGGACGCGCTCGGGGTGATCGACGCCAGCGGGCACCGCATCTGCTTCCACGCGTTGTTGTCGACGATCTCCACGCCCGGCGCGTTGGTCCACGACGTGTACGACGGGTCGCTGGTGGTGAAACCGGTGCTGGTGACGGCGAAGCCCTGCGGGTTGTTCGCGGTGCGCGCCCGCACCGCGCGGACGCCGTCGACGAACAGGTCCCGGCTCGCCACGCCCATGGGCACGCTCGCCCGGTAGATGTTCTTCGTGGCGTCGACCTTGGTGAACCCGGTGACCCGGGTGGCCCCGCTGATGATCGGCTGCTGCCCCGGCGCGGCCCGGTAGATGACCTGATGGCCGGGGCTGCCCGAATCCTGGACACCGAGTTGCAGTGGACCGGTCAGCCGGTAGGTGCCGCCGAGCAGTTGGACCTCGACGTTCCCCCTCGCGTGGCGCAGGACCTTGCCGACCTGGTCACGGGCCGTGGCCAGCGAACACGGGTGGTGGGCGGCGCAGGCCGAGCCGCTGCCGTCGGGTGCTGCGTAGAGGACGTCGGGGTTCGTCGGCGGCGGCCCGGGTAACGGGCCCAGGTTGCCGAACACGACGGCAGCGGTGACCAGGTGCGCGACGACGACGGCGGCGATTCGCATCAGGGCTCTCCAGCGGGGTCAGCGACTATGCAGACATCCGATGAATATAGCCGCGAACCTCCTATTGGCAATGGCCTGACTCAGCATTTGCGACTTTTGTCGGTAATCCATCCAGTGTTTGACCATCCCCCGCGCGGGGTCACTCCGGTCGCGGAGTCATCACCCAACGCAGCCCGCCGACCAGGCCGTGGCCCGCCGCGCGGACCGCGCTCGCCTCGATGATCGGCAGGTACGGCAGCCGCAGCGGCCAGCGGGCCCATCGCGGCAACAGCCCCACCGCCGCGGCCCCGAGTACCGCGTACGGCGCGCGGGACACCAACGGCAGCGGCGGGGTCAGCAGCATGAACCGGGCCGCGGAGCGGGCTTCCGGCGTGCCGCGCAGTTCCGGCCGGTAGGCGGCCAGCCGATCGGCCAACTCGGCCTCGGTCCGCGGCGGGTCCACGACGCCGATGGCGGCGGCGACCCGGGCCGTGTCGGTCACGTACCCGTCGCGTTCCGCGGCGGTCAGCGGGTGTGCGCCGTATCGCTGGTAGCACCGCAGGAAGCTGTCCACCTCCGCCACGTGCACCCAGGCCAGCAGGTGTGGATCATTGGCCCGGTAGGGGCGGCCGTCCGGGTCGGTGCCGCGCACCCGCTCGTGCACGGCGCGAATCCGCTCGATCGCCGCCTCCGCGTCGGTCGTCGTGCCGAACGTGGTCACCGCGACGAACGCGGCGGTGCGCTGCAACCGACCCCACGGATCGCCGCGGTAACCGGAGTGCGCGGCAACCGCCGCCATCGCAGAGGGATGCAGCGACTGGAACAACAGCGCCCGCAACCCGCCGATGAACATGGACGCGTCCGCGTGCACCCGCCGGATCGGCCGGTCCGGCTCGAACCAGCGCGGCCCCGGCGCGCGGTGGATACGCGCGCCGACCGCGGGCCCGTCCGGCCCGGCCACCAGACCGAACAGCCCGTCGCCCAACCTCTGCCGCACCGCGGCCAATCCAGGTAACGCCATGACTCCATGATGCGCCGACGGCTCAGCCGTTGCTTAAGTCTCAGTGGTTGTCTCGCTGAGGCTCTTCCTGCTTCATCGACCGTCGCCGACCCCGAAGGGTGAGGACTTACGTGGTCTCCACAAGGCGTTTTTCCTCTCCGGGGAACTTCCCGGCGAGGGTTCCGGTGTCAAGCCGTGTCGGCGAGCATCGCGGCGAGCAGGTTGCCCGCAGCGTTGTCGTCCCTGTCATGCAACACACCACAGCCAGGACAGATCCAGGTGCGATCCGCGAGGACCAGAGCGCGGTTGATCCGACCGCAGTCGCCGCAGGTCTTCGAGGAGGGGAACCAGCGGTCGGCCTTCCAGATCCGGGAGCCGTACCAGTCGGCTTTGTACTCAAGCTGGCGGACGAACTCGCCGAACCCGGCGTCGGAGATGGCGCGGGCCAGCCTGCGGTTTGTGACCATGCCCCTGACGTTCAGGGTCTCCACCGCGATGGCCGACTTGGTTCTCGCTAGCCCAGTGGTGGTCTTGTGCAGGAAGTCACGCCGCCGGTCAGCGACACGCAAGTGGAGTTGCCCGACTCGGTTCTTGGCCTTGGCCCGGTTGTTCGAGTTCTCGGCGGTACGCGAGAGCGTGCGGTTGGCCCGCTTCACGGCCCGTTGCGCGGCCTTGAGCAGCTTCGGAGCGTGGATCTCCTCGGTAGTGCCGTCGCTGTTCCTAATGACCGCGAACACCTTCAAACCGAGGTCGATGCCACATGTGGGTGCGTCGGCGTCGACCTCGCGCCGCTTGTTGATCTCGGTACGGTCCACCTCGATCTGGAAGGAGATCCACCACCGTCCGGCCTGCTCACGGATCGTGGCACCGAGTATCCGGGCGTCGCCGGTCGTGATACGGCCGGTGAGCCAGGACATGTCCTCTGCGGTGGCCACGTCCCCGACCGCCGGGAGACGCACGGTGCGCGAGTCGAGCGGCTTGGCCCGGTCGGCGTCGTAGCGGAACCGGGAGCCGTGCTTGCGTTGTCGCCACGTCGGGAAACCCATCCGAGGTCCTGTGCGCTTGCCGGTCTTGGACTTGATGTAGTTGGAGAACCCGGCGGCCCGCACCCGGCACGCTTCCTTCGGGACGCGGGAAGACAGCTTGCCCTCGGCGAACCACGGGTACCGCGCGGGGTGCGCGGCACGCCACTCCTTCTCCAGGGCGGGAGCCGACCACGGCACTGTGGTGAGGTCGTCTCCGGTGATGCCGTACGTTTCCTCGGCTTTGCGCTGCGTCCACTTCGTGCGGACGGTCTCCAGGCAGAAGTTCTCCACCACCCGCGACAGCCCGCAGTGACGGCCCATCAGCACGGCCTGATCCGTGTCGGGAGCAAGTTCGACCCGGAAACCCTGTTTGTGGCTCACGAGTCCGACCCGGTAGCGGCGGCGATCGCGTTCTTCGCCCGGTCGTGGGCGGCGCGCTTGCCGTACAGGCGGGCGCAGAACGAGGTGTACACGTCGGTCCTGTCGCGTACTAGGTCGTCCTCGACCTCCCTTGTGTCCATGGCGCGCACGGTACGGCCCTGTACCGACAGTGCGGCCTCGAGCAGTGCGGCCTGGATGTACTCCACCCCGAACCGGGCCAACCGGTGCCGGTGCTCGACCACGATCACCGACACGTCCGGGTCGACGAGCAGCCGCTTGAGCTTCGGACGGGCGCCATTGAGCGCCGAGCCGACCTCGGACGCCACGAGCGGCCGGAAGACACCCGCACCAGAGACGGAAGCCTCGGTTAGAACGAGATACCGGCCCGTCTCGGTTTTGATCACGCATCTGTTCAGCCCCACTGGTACTGCAGGAACTTGCCGTCCATGGTGACCACCACCCGATCGCCGCCCGGGTCGGCGCGCCGGTCGACGTCGATCCGGAAGTTGATCGCGCTCATGATTCCGTCGCCGAACTGCTCGTGGATCAGTTCCTTGATGGCCGGGCCGTAGACCTGAAGGACCTCGTAGAAACGGTAGATCGTCGGGTCCGTGGGCACCGGCGCGTCCAGCGCGCCCCGGGTCGGAATCGCGACCAGCGCGGCGTACTCGTCGGCCCCGAGCTCCAGCAGGGTCGCCAGTGTCGCCGCCTGATCGGCGCGGAGCGGGTGCTGGCCCAGCAGCGCCGCGGTGGTCCAGGTCAGCGGCGCGTCGATGGCGTCGGCCAACTGTGCCCAGGTCAGGCCGAGTCGCGTTTTCGCGGCCAGGACGGCGGCCGCGGCCTCTTTCTTCGTCACCATGGTGCGGACCGTACTGGGCGGTGGGCGAAAGTTGGTTCCCAACGTCGGCTTGTCCCGTTAGCGTCGGTCTGGTGACAACGGACGGTTACCTGCGTTTCCCGCACCTGTACAACGATCTCGTGACGTTCGTGGCGGAGGACGACGTCTGGCTCGCGCCGCTGTCCGGTGGCCGGGCGTGGCGCCTGTCCGCCGACCGGGTGCCCGCCCGCAATCCCCGGTTCTCCCCCGACGGCACCATGATCGCCTGGGCCGGCCGGCGGGACGTCGCGCCCGAGGTGCACGTGGCACCGACCGACGGCGGCCCGAGCACCCGCCTGACCTACTGGGGTGACGCGACCACCGACGTGCTGGGCTGGACACCGGATGGCGCCGTGGCGGCCAAGACGTCGGCCGGACAGCCCGCGGTCAGCCAGACCTGGGCACATGCGGTGCCGGCCACCGGCGGGCCGGGCGAGCCGCTGCCCTACGGACCGGTCGGGCAGCTCGCCTTCGGTCCGGCCGGCGAGGTGTTGCTGGCCAGCGTGCCGTCCCGCGAACCGGCCTGGTGGAAGCGCTACCGGGGCGGCACGGCCGGCAAACTCTGGCTGGACCCGACCGGCGACGGCGAGTTCACCCGCATCCTCGCCGAGCTGGACGGCAACCTGGTGTCCCCGATGTGGGTGCGCGGGCGCATCGCGTTCCTGGCCGACCACGAAGGTGTCGGCAGTCTGTACTCGTGCCAGCCCGGCGGTGACGACCTGCGACGGCACGGCACACCCGAGTTCTACGCCCGGCACGCCAGCACCGACGGCGACCGGATCGTGTACGAGTCGGCCGGCCAGCTGTGGCTGGTGCACGACCTCGATGCCGAGCCGACACTGCTGGACATCCGGCTCGGTGGCCCCGCCAGCGGCCGCCAGCCCTACCCGATCGACACCGCGGCACATCTCGGCGACGCGGTACCGGACCACACCGGGCGGGGCAGCGTGGTCGAGGTCCGCGGCACCGTGCACTGGCTGACCCACACCGACGGACCGGCCAGGACGCTGGCGGCCGAGCCGGGGACGCGAGCCCGCTGCCCGATCGTGCTCGGCGACTCGGGAAACGTCGCGTGGGTAACGGACGCGGACGGCGAGGACGCCGTGCGGGTGTCCCCGGCCGATGGCAGCGACCCCGGCGTGCCGCCCCGCGTGATCGGCACCGGAGCGCTGGGCCGGGTACTGGAACTGGCCGCAGCACCGGACGGCACGCACATCGCCGCGGTCTGCCACGACGGCCGACTGCTGCTGATCGACACCGAGTCGACGGAGATCCGGGAGGTCACCAGGGCCGAGGAGGGCGAGCCGTCCTGGCCCGCCTTCTCGCCGGATTCCCGCTGGCTGGCCTGGTCGCATCCGGGTCCGGAGCCGTTGCGTCAGATCAAGCTCGCCGCGCTGACCGACCTGGCCGCGACCGACGTCACCGACCTGCGGTTCTGCGATTTCAATCCGGTGTTCACCCAGGACGGCAAGTACCTCGCGTTCCTGTCCGTCCGCAGTTTCGACCCGATCTACGATGTGCACGCGTTCGAACTGTCCTTTCCCAACGGCTGCCGCCCGTATCTGGTGCCGTTGGCCGCGGACGACCCGTCACCGTTCGACCCGCAACCGGCAGGCCGGCCGCCGGTACCGTCCACATCGGACGACGAGGTGGCGGTTGCCGTGGATCTGACCGGAATCACCGACCGGCTGGTGCCGTTCCCGGTGGACACGGGCGACTACTCCGGGCTGCAGGCGGCGGCGGATGCGGTGTTCTGGCTGGCGCACCCGCTGGCCGGGGTACTCGGCGGGGACGGCGCCTGGCCGGACATCGAACGCCCGCAACCCGCACTGGAACGCTTCGACCTGATCCGCCTGCGACTGGACGAGGTCGAATCGGCCGTGGACACGGCCACCGTCTCCGGCGACGGCAAGCGGATACTGATCCGCGACCGTGACCGGCTGCGCGTCATCTCCGCCGGGCGCCGCCCCGCGAACGGCGACGACGCGGACGACCCGGTCGACATCGACCTGGACCGGATCCGGGTCACGCTCGACCCGGCGGCCGAGTGGCGCCAGGCCTACGACGAAGCG
Organism: Pseudonocardiaceae bacterium; assembly: GCA_036503065.1. Lineage (GTDB taxonomy): Bacteria > Actinomycetota > Actinomycetes > Mycobacteriales > Pseudonocardiaceae > DATEPR01. Next base: position 8,065 of record DASXXM010000163.1, read on the forward strand.
GGCCGGTTGATGCGCGACCACTTCTGGCGCGCGGACATGAACGGCGTCGACTGGACGAAGCAGTTGTTGCGCTATCGCCCCATCGTGGAGCGACTGGCCGGCCAGGACGACTTCATCGACCTGCTCTGGGAGATCCAGGGCGAGTTGGGCACCTCACACGCCTACGCCATCCCGAAATCGGCCGAGCCCGGCACCCGGCGCCCGGTGGGCAGGTTGGGCGCGGACCTGGCCCGCGACGACGCCGGGTTGTGGCGGCTGACCCGGGTACTGCCCGGCGAAAGCTCCGATCCACGGGCACGTTCACCGCTGCGCGCGCCCGGCGCCCGGATCCACTCGGGTGACGCGATCCTCGCGGTCGACTCGCAGCCGGTCGACACGGCGACCGGCCCCGCACCGCTGCTGGCCGGCACCGCGGGCAAGCCGGTGGAGTTGACGGTGTCCCCCGCGGAAGGCGGCCCGCCGCGCCGGGTGGTGGTGACGCCGCTGGCCGAGGACACCTCGCTGCGCTACCAGGACTGGGTGGCCGACCGACGCGACCACGTACACAGGACCAGCGACGGCCGACTCGGCTACCTGCACATACCGGACATGATCGCCAACGGATGGGCGCAGCTGCATCGGGATCTGCGGCTGGAGGTGCGTCGCGAGGGCCTGATCGTCGACGTCCGGCAGAACCGCGGTGGCCACCTGTCCCAGCTCGTCGTCGAACGTCTGGCACGTACGGTTGTCGGCTGGAGTGTCGGCCGGGACAACTACTTTGTGGAGACCTATCCGTCGGACGCGCCACGCGGTCCGGTCGTCGCGGTGGCCAACGAGTTCTCCGGGTCGGACGGCGACATCGTCAATGCGGTGATCAAGGCGCGTGGCATCGGGCCGGTGGTGGGGACGAGGACCTGGGGCGGCACGATCGGTATCGACATGCGGTATCACCTGGTTGACGGCACGCTGGTTACTCAGCCGCGTTATGCCAGCTGGATCTCCGGGCCCGGGTGGGGGGTGGAGAATCGTGGGGTCGATCCGGATGTCGAGGTGGTCATGACGCCGCAGGACTGGGTTGCCGGGCGTGATCCGCAGTTGGATACGGCTGTGGGTATTGCCTTGCGGTCGTTGGTGGATCGGCCCGCGGCTGTTCAGCCGGCTCTGCCGCCACCCGGTTTCTAAAGCAGTTGTTGGTGGTTTGTCTTTCCCGCCTTGGCAAACCACCAACAACTGCTATGACTCAACGACGAGGCGGAATCGGCGTCGGCCGAGTTAGCCCGGTCCGCTCGTCCCCGTAACTGAGCCACGGAGCAATCGGTTCCTGCTGTCCAACACCAGCTCGGTGATAATCGCAAACCCCGCTCGGGAACGTGGCCCGCAACTGAGCCCGCTGCGCCGCAGTGAACGAGACCGGGTAGCTGTCGAAGTCCAACGGCGTCAACGCGCACTTCAGCACGTTCATGCCCAACGACTCACCACTGTCCAACCGAGGATTGGCGGCCACCGGATACCCGGCCGCACAAGGACCGGTGGCCGGATCGGTCACGGTAGCAACGATCCGCTGCGTAGTGGACAC
>DASXXM010000164.1:0-4896 GCA_036503065.1 Pseudonocardiaceae bacterium
CTGATCATCCGCGACCAGACTGCCCGGGTGACCGGCCGGCAGGATCGGACGCTGGCCGGGTTGCGGGCGCAGAAATCGCTGGCCGTGCAGATGCGCACGGCCTTGCTGCGCGGGAACCTGGACTGCTTCGGCGAACTGCTCGGTGAGGCGTGGACCCAGAAGAAGAAGTTCTCTCCGCTGATCACGACACCGCACATCGACGAGATCTATGATCTCGCGCTGCGCAACGGCGCGCGAGGCGGCAAGGTGACCGGTGCCGGTGGTGGCGGCCACCTGCTGTTCTACTGCGATCCGGGGCGGCGGGAGCAGGTGCGCGCGGCGCTGACCGGCTTCGGTGCCACCGTGGCGGAAATCGGCTTCGACCGTGCGGGGTTGACGACGTGGCAGGCTTGAACGACGTGCCGGACACCGCGTTGATCCGGTTGCGGCTACGGGAAAGCATCGACATCGCGCGCCAGTTGCTCGACTCGCCGTGCATCGCGGCGGCCGCGCTGGTCGCCGCGCGGATCGTGGCGGCAGTGGCCGCCGGTGGCAAGGTGTTGTTCTTCGGCAATGGCGGCTCCGCGATGGACGCCGGCCATCTGGCCGCCGAACTGGTGGGCCGGTTCTACTACGACCGTCGGCCGTTGCCCGCGCTGAGCCTCGCCGACCACACCGCCGCGCTCACCGCGATCGCCAACGACTACGACTACGACGAGGTGTTCGCCCGTCAGGTGCGTGGCCTGGGGCGGCCCGGTGACGTACTGGTCGGACTGACGACGTCCGGTGACTCGGCGAATGTCGTTCGGGCACTGGCGCAGGGGCGCGAACTCGGCATGGTCACCGTGGTGTTGACAGGTGCCAAGGGCGGCCGCGTGGCCGAGGTGGTGGACATCTGTGTCAAGGTGCCCACCACCGACACGCCCCGGGTGCAGGAGTTCTCCCTGCATCTCGGTCACACGATCTGCGAGTTGGTCGAGGCCGCGCTGTTATCCGACGGAGGTCGGCCGGCGGGTCTCGGTGCCGGGTCCGATGCGCAGCGGGCGGGCGGCCCAGCCGGGCAGCCACCAGTTCCACCGGCCCATCAGCGATACCAGCGCGGGGACCAGGATCGAGCGGACCACGGTCGCGTCGAGCAGGATGCCCACCCCGAGCCCGGTCGCGAAGATCTTGGTGACCGTGTCCTGGGCACCGGCCAGTGAGGCGAACGCCAGGAACATGATCAGGGCCGCGCTCGTCACGAGTCGTCCCGTCCGGCCGACTCCGGCCACGACGGCCGCATTCGTCGAACCGGTGTCCTCGTACGCCTCGCGTATCCTGGTCAGCAGGAACACCTCGTAGTCCATCGACAGTCCGAACAGGAACGCGAACACGAACATGGGGATGTAGGTGTCCAGCGATCCGGTCGCGCCGACGCCGCCGAGCAGCGCCGCGCCATGCCCCTCCTGCCACACCAACTCGATCGCGCCGAGCACCGCGCCGATGGACAGCAGGTTCACCAGCACCGCCTTGGCCGCCAGCAGCAGCGACCGGAACGCCCGTACCAGCAGGACGAACGACACCAGCGACAACAGCGCGACGAGCAGGGCGAAGCGCCCGTAGACGGCATGCGAGAAGTCCGCGTCCTCCGCCCCTGACCCGCCGACGTGGGCGTCCGGCCAGGTCGCGGCCGTGGCCGTGCGCACCGCGGCCACCGTGGCCTGCCCGGCGGCACTGCCCGACTCCGCCGTGGGGAGCACATCCACCACCGCGGTGCCGGCACGGCGCCATGCCGGTTCCTGTGGCGCGATCGCCGTCCACGCCCCGGGCAGGCTCGTCAGGCGGGTGGTGACGGCAGCCGGATCGTTGCCGGCGGGCACCAGCACCTCGACCGGCGTGAGCACCCCCGTCGGCACCCCGGCGGCACGCAACGCCACCAGTCCGTCGTACGCCGGACCGGAAGCCGCCAGTCCGGTCGACTGCTCCTCGCCGACCTGAATCCGCAGCGCGAACAGCCCGAGCAGCACCAGTCCCGCCACGCCCGCCACGACCGCGACCCACCGGAACCGCACGACGCCCCGCGCCCACGCCGTCCAAGCCCGTCCCGGCGTGGTGCGTGCCCGTCGCCGCGGCCAGTCCAGCCTGCGTCCGGCCACCGCGAGCAACACCGGCATCAGCGTGACCGTCACCAGCACCGACAGCAGCGGAATCAACAGGCCCGCGTAGCCGACTCCCCGCAGGAACGACACCGGCAGCACCACCAAGGACAGCAGTCCGACCGCGACCGTCGTCCCGCTGAGCACGACGGCCCGTCCGGCCCGCGTCATCGCCCGATGTACGGCCTCCTCGGCGGAATGGCCGTTGGCGAGCTCCTCCCGCCAGCGCGTGATCAGGAGCAACGAGTAGTCGATGGCGACGCCGAGGCCGATCAGCCCGACCAGGTACTCCACGATCACGTTGACGTCGGTCACCAACGTGAGCAGACCGACCAGCAGCAGTGTCGCCAGGATCGCCACCGCCGCCAACAGCAGCGGGACCAGCGCCAGCAGCGACCCGAACACGAACGCCAACACGATCAGCGCGCCGAGCCCGCCGATCAGGGTGAGGCTGAGCACCTCGGCGCTGCCGGACGTGCCGCCCTTGTGGTTGGTGAGCAGTCCGATGCCGGTCACGCGGACCACGCTGCCCGGTGGCAGCGCGGTCCGCAGCGCGGCGCTGATCGCGGCCACCGGATCGGGATCGGCACGGGTGTCGCCCGGATACACCAGGCCGAACGTGGTCCGGCCGTCCGGACCGGCGAACCGTCGATCACCCGTGCTGGCCAGGGAGACCACCCGCGCCGGCACGTTGGCCGCGATGGCGGCGAACCCGCGCGCCAGGTCGGCCCGTACGCCGGGGGAGTCGACCGTGCTGCCGGCCGGCAGCGTGATGACCGGGACCGTCGGATGGCCGCCGCTGCCGTAGGTGGCGAAGATCGCGGCGCTGGCCTGGTAGCCGGGCTGGTCGGGCAGTGTGACGTCGGGTGACATGCGCTTGGTCACCGGGCCCACCAGGAGCACACCCAGTACGAACACCAGGCTCCAGGTGAGCACGACGAGCAGCTTGTGTCGCAGCAACCAGGCGGACAGGCGCCGCACGGTACCTCCTATGGGGACGTTGACTCGAAACATGGCAGCACGAGACGCGGTGGACGCCGCTGCTCGTGCGGTAGGACACAGCGGGACGGGACCAGTTCGACCGCATCCGCGATCGGTTCCACGGTGCCGAAATCTCTGGCGTAGCGGGGAAAGGCGCCGCGGGCGACGTGTACCCGCAGACGGTGGCCGGTCCGGAAGCGGTAGCCGGTCGGCCCGAGCGAGACCGTCGCGTCGTCCGATCGCACGCGGGCGACGCCGTCGCAGACCGGCCGGGACACGCCGGCCGGGTCGACATCGCACAACCGGACGACCAGGTCGACGGGTCCCGTCACGAGCCGAACCGGCAACTCGGCCCGGACGTCGCCGAGGACGTCGAGATCACGTGTCAGCGGCGCACCGGTGTAGACGAGGACATCAGCTCTTGCCTCGACGGCGCGGGCGTCCTGGCGCGGGGGCGTGTCCGGGGTCGGGTCGGCCGGATCGTAGTCGAGCTCCTCCGGCGCACCGGTCGGCGGCGCCGCCCAGGTCAACTCGCCGCCCGTGGCGAGGTACAGCGGTGTTGCCACCGACTCGGGCGGCCAGGTCGGCAGGTCCAGCCACCGGTCGGCGTGTTGCAGGAAGACCCGTGCCGGGGCACGGGATTCGGCGGGTGCGCCGAGCAGGTGCGTGGCCAGCCAGGAGAGTTGGTCGGTCGTCATGGCGACGGTCGTGGCAAGGTCGCCATGACCCCATGGTCCGATCGTGATCCTGGCCGACACGCCCGCGTCGGTGAGGGCGCGGAAGTCGCGTAGTTGCCAGGGTAGGTAGTGGTCGTACCAACCGGTGACCATGCTGACCGGGGCGCGCACCCGTCCGATGTCGGCGCTGTGGTCGGCGGGCGCCCAGTGGTCCGGGTCGCCGGCGTGTGTCAACAGTTCGCGCCACAGCGGCAACTCGTGTCCGACGGCCACGACGTCGGCCGTCCGCATCGGCAGGTGCGTCATCGCCCGTGCCATGCGCTCGGCGTGCCGCCGGTCGGGCAGCAGGCCGCCGAAACGCAGGCTCGCCTGCCGGTCGAGCCGGACGGCCCAGGCCAGCGTGCCGTGCAGCGCGAACACGTCACCGTGGCGGTCCGCCACCCCGGATGTGGTGACGCCGGGGCACATCGCGGCCAGCGGCGGTTCGACGTACGGCGCGACCGCCCATTGGGCGTAGCCGGGATAGCTGCCGCCGACCATGGCGATGCGGCCGTCGCACCAGGGCTGCGCGCGCAGCCACGCCACGCTGGCCAGACCGTCCTCGCGCTCCTGGTGCTGGCCACGGAACCGGCCACCGGACCCGGACGTGCCGCGGACGCTCTGTACCACCGTCTGAAAGCCCCGGCGTGCCAATGCCGCGCCGAACACGCGGCCGGTGAGGAAGTCCCGGCCATACGGCGTACGCACGAGCACGACGGGACGCGGTCGGGTCCGGGCTGGACGGTAACGATCGGCCAGCAGCACCACGCCGTCCGGCAGCGGAATCCGTAGGCCGCGTTCGATCTGGTAGCGCCGGGTCGTTGCCGGCGGCAGGCGCAGCAGCCGGTCCACCGCCCAGTCCACCAGACCCATCCACCACTCTCCATTGTATTTGCATATCCGTATGCAGTACCCTGGCCTTTCGGGTCGCGCATGTCAAATTCCGTTCTGGCAAGGGAAAACACTGGGGGGACAGTGGGACTGGATCAGGTCGCGGCGCAGCGGGGCTACCATCGGGCGCTCTATCAGGCGCTGTGGGACTGGCCGGCCGCCGAGCAGGTGATCGGGCAGAACCGGTTGCACGG
>DASXXM010000165.1:0-2117 GCA_036503065.1 Pseudonocardiaceae bacterium
CGTGCACGACGTGCTGAGCAAGTCGCTGGGCAGCGACAACGCGATCAACATCGTGCACGCGACCGTGGCGGCCCTGAAGGGGTTGCAGCGGCCGGAGGAGGTCGCGGCCCGCCGTGGCCTGCCGCTGGAGGACGTGGCGCCCGCGGCGATGCTGCGCGCCCGTGCCGGGCAGGCGGTGTGACGTGGCGAAGCTGAAGGTGACGCAGACCAGGAGTTCCATCGGCGGCAAGCGCAACCAGCGCGAGTCGTTGCGCACGCTCGGCCTGCGCAAGATCCGCCAGTCGGTGGTTCGGGAGGACAGCCCCCAGGTGCGCGGCCTGATTCACACCGTGCGGCACCTGGTGGCCGTCGAGGAGGTCGACTGACGCCATGACGATCAAGATTCATCACCTGCGGCCGGCTCCCGGCGCCAAGACCGAGAAGATCCGCATCGGTCGCGGCGAGGGCGGCAAGCGGGGCAAGACAGGTGGTCGCGGTACCAAGGGCACCAAGGCACGGAAGAACGTGCCGGCGGCGTTCGAGGGCGGCCAGATGCCCATCCACATGCGACTGCCGAAGCTGCGTGGCTTCCGCAACCGTTTCCGGGTGGAGTTCCAGGTGGTCAACGTCGGTGACATCGCGCGGGTCTTCCCGGAGGGTGGCACGCTCGGCGTCGAGGAGCTGGTGGCCGGCGGCCTGGTCCGCAAGGGACAGTTGGTCAAGGTCCTCGGCAACGGCGACCTGGAGGGCGTCAAGGTGGACGTCACCGCCAACGCCTTCTCGGGCAGCGCGATCGAGAAGATCAACGCGGCCGGTGGTTCCACCACCAAGCTGTGACATCGGCCATCTGGCGACATCACGAACAAAACGGGCCGGCGGGTTTCCCCGCCGGCCCGTTTTGTGTTGGTAACTTCAACCCCCCGACCGCCTTTTCGGGCCGCAGCGGGGTCTTCCCCGGAGTGGAGCGCCAGCGGAACGCAGGGGAAGGCACCGCGCAAGGCGGCCCGAAAAGGCCGCGAGCGGAGCGAGCCAATGTCACTAGCACCGCGTTCGCCTGTCTGGCACTGTCAGCTTCGATGCCGGCAGCCACGTTCTCTCTGTCCGAGTTCAACGTCGTGTGGTCGGCGCTTGACTTGGGGCGGTTACCCTTCCCGCTCACCGCGCGCGTCGGACCGCCGACGGCGCAGGAGCGGGCCGCGGTGTTCGAACAGCTTGCCGACCGGGGCCTTGCCATCGGCTCCGAGCTGCGCACGGAATGGGTCGAGCTGCTGCACGTGCTGGCCCGGCCGGAGCGCTCGGTGGACGCCGTGGGGCGGATCGTGCGCCCGCTGGCCGCCACCGCCGCCACCCGTGGCGCCGTGGCCGTGCTGGCCCTGCAGGACCGCGGTTCCGTGGCGGTGGGCCCGATCCGCGCCGGCAGCCTGGTGGAGTCCGTGGTGGCCCTGCTGCCGGCCGAGCCCGCCGGTCCCGGCCACTCGATCGAGGTGCCGATGGCCACCGTGCGAAGCCTGCTCGCGGACGCCCGGCGGACCGAACTGGCGGGCCTGGACGACTTACCCGCGGCCGACGCGGGGCTGTTGTTGAGGTTGGCGGAAGGCCGGGTGCGTGGTGGCCAGTTCGGGGTCAACGTGGCCGACGCGACCGGCAGGCTGCGCCGCGGTATTCCGGTGGTGTCGTGGTTCGACACCGTGGAGGGCCGCTACCTGATGACCAACGACGGCGCCACCCTGGTGATCGCACCGGCCGACTCGGCCCGGATCGCGGTCCGGCTGCACGAGGTGTTGGCCGAGCACCGATAACCCGGCAATTCGGGCGCTCGGGCACGCTGCCTGCGTTGATCCACTCGGCCGATTCGGTGGCTGGCCGGTCAACTGTGAGCGTCGGCCTGTTAGAGTCGTCCAGACGCCCCGCGTCCCTTTCGACGCGCGGCGTGACTGGTCTGTACCCAGGCCAAGCCCCCGCCGGCAACCGCCGGCCACGACGAAACGGGCCAAGCCGCAGCGCGGCCGGTGCCGCCCAGGAGGTCTCGCGTGCTCAGCGCATTCCGCTCGGCTTTCGCGACGCCGGACCTACGCAAGAAGATCCTGTTCACCCTCGGGATCATCATGCTGTATCGGGTCGGCGCCACCCTGCCGGCA